>JANMHA010000273.1:0-24729 GCA_031374925.1 Pirellula sp.
GTCGTCGGTCGTAACTTACAAATTCTTTCATGCGTTGGTCTCGTAACCTTTGCGTTGATCCCGACGAAGCCAACGGTTAGCTTCGGCATCGTTGACAAAAGTTTCCTCAGTAGGATTCCACTTGAGTGCTCTCCCCAATCGCATTGAGATATTACCTAGATGGCAAGAAGAAACGGTCCGATGTTGATTGTGGACGTCCGAAATCGGCAATCGCCTTGATTGGATGCAATCAAAAAAATTCCCCATGTGATTGACGATCGCATCCAACTTGCCGGCTCGAGCCGGACGTTGGAGATTGTCAAAGTCGTATACCTTCCAGGCTTCGCGAGGCAATGGACGATTCGACAATTCCTCGACGGGTGCGCCAGTGATCTTGCCGCGATTGACAAAAATTCTTCCTGAGTCGCCTGTAAACAGAATTCCATTCTCGCCCGTATCCTTGACCGTCATGGTCACTCCGTTGGCGTATTCGTAGACCACTTCGAAATCGGTAGCGACATTGAATCCATTTTCGACGTTTGGGAATTTGGCTTTTCCCAATATGGAAATCGGATTGTCGTTGATTGCCCATTGTGCAATATCGATGTGATGCGCACCCCAGTCGGTCATTTGTCCGCCCGAGTATTCGTACCACCAACGGAATGTGTAGTGGGATCGCTCCTCGATGTAGGGAACACTCGGCGTTTGGCCTTGCCAGAGTTCCCAGTTCAAATGCTTGGGCGCTTTCGTTGGCGTGAACGATTGGCTGGTACCATTTTTCCCAAGAACCACATCCACGGTTTTGAGCTTTCCAATACGACCCGATCGGACGATTTCGACGGCAAGTCGAAATCGGTCATCGCTTCGCTGCCAGGATCCAACTTGAACCACTCGTCCGGTTTCTTTGACTACTTTGCATAACTGTTGTCCCTCTTCGATGGTCAGAGTCAATGGTTTTTCACAGTAGACATCTTTGCCCGCTCGGCACGCATCGATGACCATTTTCGTATGCCAGTGATCGGGAGTGCCTATTGTGACGACATCGACATTTTTCTTGGCCAGCAGCTCTCGGTAATCCTCGCAGCTAAAGGGGGTACTGCCAAAGGACGCTTTGGCCTGGTCGCAGACATTCTTATCGACGTCGCAGACTGCTACGACATCACCGTACATTTGGGCTTTGAGGGCAATGACACTTCCTTGATAGCGAAGGCCAATAGCACCGACGCCCAAACGCTGGTTGGGGGACTTCGATTCACTCGCTGGTCCAGTCGTCGCCATGGAGCGAGCGGAATGGACTCCGAAACCGATGCCAAGACTGGCCAAAGCAGAATGGGAAAGAAAATGTCGCCGTGGGGTTTGGATGTCAGACATAGGAAAGCCAGTGGAGCTGCGTTACGCCTAAGGGTGGGACTTTCATTGTAAGTAGCACCCTACGTTAGTGCAATTGCCCGACAAACGCGATACCGCATATTCTCGGCAGTCGTTTCGGTTATCATGTGGGACGAGTGGCTGTTCCCAGAATCCAAAGGAAAAGGATAGAAATTGATGAAGTTATTGAAGGCGTTGGTGTGTCGCGTTTCGATTGCTGTCGCAGCAATTCCTCTGGGGCTGAATCCATCTGCGATGGCGGAGCAGGCATTCTTGCACCGTGATACTTGGGGCGTACCGCATGTTGTCACAAGCTCTGAGACTGCTGGGTTCTTTGCACTTGGATATGCGCAAGCAGAGGATCGGCTTGAGGATATCTACCTCGCAATACGTACCGGTGTTGGGCGAATGGCAGAAGTCAAAGGCCCTGACTTCGTCCAACAAGACTACATGATGCGACTTGTACATAACGATACACTGCACAAGCGATACTTGGAGACGGCCCCTGCCCACCTTAAGGACGCCGTCACTGCATTTGCCGCTGGCATACAGTCGTACATCGCTAGCCACCCGGACGAAGCCAAAGACGTATCTATCGCGGTGGAACCTTGGCACCCGCTAGCCGTCGGACGAGCCATGATCCTTCGTTGGCCCATCGGGACCATCATGGATGATCTGAAGAACGGCGAACAAAGGGTTAAACCACCCATGGGTTCCAATCAATGGGCTGTTTCCCCAAGTCGCTCCGCCGACGGTTCCGCAATCCTTCTTTCTGACCCGCACTTGACTTGGGAAGGATTGGCGGTGCTTTATGAAGCCCGAGTGCACGCCGGCGAAATGCACATGAACGGATACTATCTGATCGGTTCACCCATGCTCGCAATAGGACATAACCAATCCGTTGGATGGGCACTAACTACCGGTGGTCCAGACACTTCCGACGTGTATCGCATGAAAATTCGCATGTCTCCCACGCCTCAATACGAATACGACGGCCAGTGGAAATCGATGGAGGTCAAGAGTTTTGAAATTCGCGTGAAGGGAGGAAAGAGCATTTCGATGCCCGCCCTTTACACGCATCTCGGTCCGGTCGTGGGTGAGCCCGATATCAAAAACGGTGTGGCCTTTGTGGGGGCTTCGCCCTATTTCGAACAAACGGGTTTGTATGATCAGTTCTATCGGATCGCTAAAGCCAAGAATGTGCATGAAGTCAATCAAGCATTGGCAATGCATCAGTACAACGAACAAAATGTCATGTCGGCAGATACCGAAGGGAACATCTCGTATGTTCGCAATGGCGCGACTCCGATTCGTCCAGATGGCTTCGATTGGAACCGACCCGTCGACGGAACGACGAGCAGGACTGCCTGGCTTGGAATTCACCCGCAAAGCGATCTCGTTCGAATCGTTAACCCACCCCAAGGCTACATGCAGAACTGCAACATCAGCCCGGCCAACATGATGGTCGATTCGCCATTGACCCCCGATAAATATCGAAACTACATCTACAACGTTAGCTGGGATCAGAACAATCCTCGAGGTCGAAGGACGATCGAATTGCTACGCAACGACAGTTCCGTGACTCGTGAAGCGGCAAAGTCGTACGCCATGGACGTTTTAGATCGAATTGCAGGACGCTGGCAAACGGAACTACGCTTGGCTTGGGCAAATGCATCCGAAGGGCTTGCGGAAAACGCAAAACTTAAAAGCGGTGTGGAAGCCATTCTCGCTTGGGATGGATGCTTCACGTCCGAAGCGACTGCAACCAATCTTTACAAGTTTTGGCGACTCAAATGTGGAGATCAGTGCGACTTGACCCCCATGGCAACCGACCAACCCTTATCGGCAGAAACCCGAACGAAGCTGCTGAAATTACTTCTTGAAACGATGGAGGAGATGCAAACTCGATACGGGAAATGGGACTTGAAGTGGGGAGAAGTGCACGTTGTTGGACGGGGCGACAAGTATTTTCCGGCATCCGGCACCGACTTCAGCTCTGGCAATAAAGACGCTAATTATTCCGAGACGCTTCTGGACGTCCACTCGATCGCGGACCCAAAAAAACCTGGCCGATACGTGGCCAATAGCGGCTCGATGGCGATGATTCTGATGTTCTTCGACAAAAGCGGCGTGAGCTCTTACACCTGCACACCTTGGGGACAGTCCGCTCACTCGGAATCTCTGCACTACATGGACCAAGGTGAAGGTCTATATGGACCAAGGACAATGAAGTCGACTTGGTGGGAAATTTCGGAGTTGAACCAACACACGAAATCGAAAAAAGTGCTTACCTACACAAAATAGTAGCGGTACGACCCGTTTGGAGTGCGGAAGTTCATTTCCGCATTCAGTTTATTCGCACTCCCTCGCTCGAAATCGGCGGAGCGCCTGACCTACGGTTTGCGCCTGACCTACGGTTTGCGACTGACCTAAGGGCGTTTCGCGTACACTGGGAGAACGCGGACTTCGTTGCGTCGGTATGCCACTCGGCCGTTGACCAGCGCGGTCTCAACATACGTACGATAGTCGAGGGGATTGCCATCAAGCAATAGGATGTCTGCATCCTTTCCCACTTCGATACTCCCAATCCTCTTTTCCAAACCGAGCATTCTCGCGGGGACAATCGTAAGCGAAGCGAGTGCTGCTTTCTCACTGGCACCACCCCGCACCGCAAAAGCAGCTTCCAACGGCAGACTGGACAACTCCCTGCCGGCAATTCCATCCAAGCTCATCGCGTTGCTCAAGGTTGTTACCGCAAATGGGATTCCGGTTCGCTCCAACACACCAGACATTTCAATCCATGTGCCAGATGTTTTCTCCTCGCCGAAGCGTGGTGACCGGCGTCGACGCGGTGTGTACGTAATCTCGGTCCCCGCTTCCGCCAATTCGTCCGGAATCACCCAAGCCTCGGCAGCGCCGGTGATGACCAGTTTGTAGCCCAGTTCTTTCGAAAGTGAGATCTGATCGCGGATATCCGATACTGTGTTCGCGGCGACTCTAAGGGCCAGTTCACGCTTCACCAATCGCAGTATCTCATCGCTGACCGGTTTGCGAGGTGGCTGTTCTTTCTTGCCTGATGCAATCGCCTTCTCATGCGCGGCTTGATCTGCAAAATACTTCTTGGCCTTTGCAATCTGCTCGCGCCATGAATACTGATTGAGAGCGCCTGACATCGAGCCAGGGGTCATGTCCAAAAAAGCAGATTCACTCACTAGCATGCCGTCGAGTTTGCCAAAGGACATTTTGATCACGACGCTCTTTTGCTGTGTAGCAGGTGCTTCGGGTGTGTTCTCAATGGGCTCCGTTGGCAATATCGGTAGGCCGCAACACTGACAAACCGATACGTAGGGACCATAGTCGCGTTTGGCGGGCTCAAACGTGGCATCGACCTCGTCGAAGTCCGGATCAAAACCAGGAAAGCGTTCGGTGACAGGAAAACCCTCCCAAGCCGCTCGGCGAGGGAAACCACCACCTCCGCCACGTATCTCGAGGCATCCGGTCGTGATGCCCACACCTAGACTCAAGCTGATGTTTCTATCAAAGGGATCCAACGTGTCGAAAACCTTGGCATTGCGATCCGTTCCCGTAGCGGACAAACCAACCCTCGCCATGTCGATCGCGATAAAGCCTGGCGTCACGGTTCTTCCAACCGCGTCCATCTTGGTCGCGCCCTCGGGGATTTTGATGTCCTGACCAACGGCCACAATCTTGCCGTCCTCAATCAAAATGGTTCCGCCTCGAATCCGCTCGCGGGTCACAGTGATGATGTCGCCGCCTACGATGGCCAAAACCTCTTTGGTCGCGGCTTTTTTGATCGATTCAGTTGGCTTGCTAGGCTCTGTCGGCTTGGTCTTATCGTCTTGTTTCGTTGGTTCTTGTCGAAGTGCGTTTTGTTGAGCCGGTGCTTGCTGTGGTGCTTCCTGTGCCATCAAAGGCAAGTAGCTTTCGCATGCAATCATGAAACAGAAAGCGATCGTTCGTTTAGTTTTCATTGATTTGCTTCCCTTCGATAAAGACACGCTGTACGCTAGTGGTGGCACCAAATGGATCGCCATCGAGGATGAGGAAGTTGGCTTTTTTTCCGACCTCAAGTGATCCAAGTTCGTTTTCTAGGCCGATCAACTTGGCTGGTACCATTGTAATCGCTTCGAGGGCCTTCTGTCGATTCAAGCCACTTCGAACAAGTGTGCTAACGGCGAACAGCGGAGTGTCTTGTTGGGCGCGGAATTCGCTTTGCCCCAAAGACAAGGAAAAGGCAAAGGGTATTTCCTTTTCGCTCAATACCTTCGGAATATTGATGCGATCTCGCGTGTTGGGTACGAAATCGAGGCGGGGTGAGAGGATGGCAGTGTGTGTTTTGGGATCCAAGTCGCCGATGACTTCCAACAAATCGGAACCGGCTGCGATGAATACGATTTTGGCTTGCTTGGACTCTTTCATGGCTGAGAGGGAATGCAAGATAGAGGCTGCGTTGTTGAGATTCACGAACAAGCTTGACTTCCCTTCTTTGACGTCCGTCCACAATTTTTGGGTCGGACTCGCAACAATAGCTTGTCCCGCCCCCGCGTTCGCAGCCGGATTCTCTGTTGGTTGCGCGGGTGGTTGAGGATTGGGTGGAGGATTGGGCGGTTGAGGCCCTGGTCGCGGACCGCCAGTAGGTCGACCGGGGCCGCTTCCTGGTCCGCCAGGGCCAGGGCCACCGCTTGGAATACCCCCTAGTCCTTTCAAGCCGTTTCGCAATACATCGAGGCTCTGCGTAGAATTGGTAACGGTAACCAACAGCTTTCCATCTGCATTGACGATTTGAGCTGCCTTGGCCGTCGATTGAGCAATAGCCGATTGTCCATAACCGCTGACAACAAGTTGCATGTTGGTTATGCCGCTTCGACGAGCAGTTTTCCAGTCAATGCTTTCCAAATCGATGCTATCAGCAATCTTGGTAAACGAGGTTGAACTCGAGGGAGGGCCGCCGGGCAGTGTGATCGTTTGTCCGCGGACCACAATCGTACGGCTCTCGCCCGCCTGCGAATCGCGGCCCACTGTGATGACATAATAGGGGTCTACAATGCCTGGCATAATCGTCTTGCCCTTGGCCTCGATGACCTGGGTAGCAAGAGGGATTTTGACATCTTTGCCAATCGCTTCAATCTTTCCATCTCGAATCAGAATGACTCCCTCCTCGATCGGTCCCGCTTTGCCAAGCGTCTCAAGCTTCGCGCCTCGGATGGCGAGGGTGCGTTGAGCGAAGCATTTGGTTTCGGTGACCCATGCGAATGCGAATAGAATCGCGATGCACTTGATTGCTTGACTCGAGGTACACATTAGTTGACTAGCTTTCCTGACATATCCATTATTTTCCGCTGCAATTTTGAAGTGATCGGGCCGTTCAAAAGCGACGACGATCGACTTGAGTGTCGTAAACGCTTCTTCCGTCGATGAAGACTTGCTTCACGTGATTTCTTGGGTCGATAATGGAACCCGTTGTAATAACGATGTCAGCGTCCTTGCCTTTTTCAAGCGAACCGACACGGTGATCGACCATCAACGCTTTGGCCGGCTCAATCGTAACGCCTCGAACTGCTGCCTCCTCGTTCCAGCCATAACGGACAGCCATGGCGGCTTGGAAAAAGAGTTCTTCTTGTGGGACGACGGGTGAATCGGTGTTCACACCCAACCACTTTGTATTCCGATTCGCGTATTCGGCAACAAGGCCTCGGATTTGGCCACGGTCACGGTCGTAGTGAAATCCTCGCGGACCAACAATGACCGGAATATTCCGCTTCAGGATTTCATCGGTCAATTTGTAGGCGTCAAACTCGCTGTGATCGAGCACGATTCGCAAGTTCATTTCATCGTGAAGGATCCTCAGTGTCGACTGGACCACTTGATAAATTTGAGTGTGAACAACAACCGGTATCTCGCGATGGAAGAGTGGCTTGAAATACTCCAATCTCAAATTCAAACGGGGCTCGGCTTTGGTGCGGCCCGCTTTGAAATCGTCCCACTGTCGGACGTACAATTGTCCCTCGATTAATTGTTCGCGAATGACATGGTTCATGCCCATTCGGCCCGAACCAACTTCGCCGTCCTGACGCTCGGGGTTACCGGCTTGCGCGATCTTGAGCACGCCGGGTGCCTTGATGATGATGTCGGATAACTTGCCGGGACCGGTTTTCATCAGCGTTCCCCAACCACCCATGTTCGTACCGCTACCGGGGATGAAGCATATGGTAGTAACGCCGCCGGCAATGGCGGTTTTGAGCTGATCGTTATGCGGGATAATTTGATCCCAATTGCGCAGCTCAGGATTTGTTTGGTAAACCATTTCATTCAAGTCGCCAGAGCCTCCTACGTGGGAATGGCAATCGACCAAACCGGGCATGGCAAACGCATCCGGGTGATGGATCTGTTGATATCCCTCTGGCACGCTGACGTCTTTGGTTTTACCGATGGCTTCGATCTTACCATTGGAGACCAAGATGGTACCGCCGATGATCGGTTCGCCAATACAGGTAATCACTTTGCCAACGTGGATTGCCAGTTTCGGTTTCGAATCGTCCGCATGGACGAGAGAGGAATGGACGGCCAAAACCAAAATCAAGAACCAAGGACGCATCATTTGATCTCCTTTTCATAGACCCAATTGCCATCGATCATGACAGCCAAAACTTCGCTCGAAAGTTCAAAAGGGGGGCCACTCAGGACTACTAAGTCTGCGTCTTTCCCAAGTTCGATTGCCCCCACGCTCGTAAGCTTTAAAAACGCTGCCGGTCCCTGTGACATTCCCCGTAACGCATCCTCCAGTCCTAGGCCTCTGTAGACGGCATAGGCAACGATATCGGGAAGTTTGCTAGTGCCGGTAGTCGTTTGCGATTGGAACGCGATCGGAACTCCGGCAGCTGCGATTTCGGCTGGATAGTTCACGGTTTGCCCCTCTTCTTCACCAATCAGCAGCGGGCCGGTTATCACCATAATGCCATTCTTAGCCAGCAACTCGGATTGGGCGGAAGCGGCACGCCCGGACACGATGGCGGTAGTTAAATCGAACTCCGTTCGGAACAATTTCACAACCAGCTCGATCGCCTTGGAGTCAGTGACTTCGACCATGGCTCCGATCTTTTTGGCGAAGAGAGGTCGATACGCTTCCATGGCGTCGAGCATTGGCGGTTTCTTGGGTTCGTCCGGTTTCTTGGGCTCAACTGGGCTAGGCTTACTCGGCTCGGGCTGCATACCATCGGGTTGTTTTGCATCCCCTGGTTTGATATCTGCTGGTTTTGCGTCAGGTTGCTTACCCGCTTCATCCGGTTTCTTGGCTGGGTTAGCGCCGTCCGGCGGCGATGCCGCTTTGGCATCCGCTTGCTTCTTGGCTTCTGCTTGTTTTTCTTCGGCTGCCTTCATCGCATCGAACTGTTTTTTAGCCGCTTCGTATTCTTTCAGTTTGATTTCAAAGGCGGCGAAGTCAGTGTCGTATTTGCTCCATGCATCCGCGTAGGACTTACCCGAACGCAACATGCGACGCATAGTGTCTTCTGCCGTAGTCAGATTTCCACCAACGTTGAATCGCAAGGCGACAGGATCTTTAATGATTCGTGGAGCGTCGGTCAACTTGAACGCGAGCACTGGGCTCGGGAGTCGCGACGAGCTAATCAAGCCGGTCGTGATACCACCTTGTCTGGCTAGTCGAACTTGGTCGTTGTCTCGGGCCAGCAAATCCCCTAGCTTTGCATTCAGGGAAAGGGACTCGGCCAAGTTCCCACCCAGTCCAACATTGGTACCGCAATCAAGCAACCCCGGGACGATGACTCCGTTAGGAAACCGCTTGATGGCAGCGTTGCGAGAGGAGGATACGCTGAGTCCGATACCGCTGATCTTACCATTCCTAACTGCAACTCCCCCTGGCAAAACCCCATGCGAGGTGTAGACCGAACTCGCTTCGATCAGCGTGGATTTGTGGTCGACCTCCGCGTTGAAGACGGAACGGCCATCGATGAAGGTGGCTAGAACACGCGTCCCCGATTCAAGTGGTCTTCCGGACAACACAACGAAATCTGCATCGGCGAAGGGTTTCAGCGAGCCGACTCGGTTGCCGACCCTCATCATGTTCGCGGGATTGCTGGTGATCATGCCCAAAACCTGTTCCGTCGACATACCACCTCGTTTAAAGAGGGATGCCAAAAACAACAGATCCGTTAGGTCGGCGTCGGTCGGCGGACGCATCGCAAGCTTGTTTCCAATACCTGAATCCACGAGCGCTTTGGCTCGCAACCAAACCTCCACCGTTGGTTTCCGATCGGGCACAGGAACCGAGGGATTTACGATTCGGCCTGCTCGCATTTCTGGGCTTAATACAACACCGATGGCGGAATCGGTTTTCCAATCCACACTTCGCAATTCGGTCGTATCGTTGGGATCGACGAGCAGCCACGGCATTTCGAATTTGCGAGCGAGCGACAAGGCAGCTTTCACTTCGTAATTGTTCTCTGCTGAAATCCGTAGCGTTCGTTTCGCAGCAACCAACTTCGACAAAGCCACTAACAAAGGATCGTCGTCGGATTGATTCGCATCCAATTTCTTGGCACTTGTCAAGAGTGCGTCCAGACCAACGAGGGCTTCCGCAAAGCTCGTCGCAAGTTGTGGTCGCGTTGGCTCGAGGGGACGATCTACGGAAACGGCACCGACTGGCGGTTCGTAAACGGTGGTTGGCGACATCGCTTCACGCGTCAGTACGATACGCAGACTTTCCGAATCGGAAAGGACGCGCTTCTCCGGATCCTTACCGCCAAGTTTGACGACCGCACCTTGACCTGGCATCAAGTGCGTTGAGCCCGGCGAAATCTGAACCGTGGTTACACCTGCCTCAATATATTTATCGAAATCGCGAAAGGGATCGAAGCCATCTACGGCTCGAATATCGGGAGTCAAAGCGAGTGTGCTAAGTGCGCTCGAATCCACCAGATTTGTTTGTGCGACCACAAGACCCGGAATGAGCGTATCGCCGAGGTAGTCGTGTCGCTTGGCGCCGGTTGGTACTTCGACAGCCTTGCGTGTTCCGATTTGCGTCACTTTGCCATTGGTCACAATCATGACCGCATCATCGATAACAGGGCCGTTGCCTGGCCAAATTTGACTGGCAAAATAGGCATCAACTTGTTGCCCGATTGCGACTCGAGTTTCGATGGCTGAGACAGAAAACGCAATCCAAAGCAGGGTGGCGAAGCAGAGCTTCGCGGACTGGCGTTCCCAAGCTGGAGCTTGGGAACGAGAGAAACGAGAGAAATACAATGTCGGAGCGATGGTGGCCTTCAATTTAGGTACTTGCATTTTTAGCCTACTCCGCGACCGGGGCTAGAAGTCGCTTGATCTTGTCATCCTTCGATCGCTCGTACACGACCTTGCCATCGATGATGGTTTGGTCAACCCAAGTGGCGATGTTCAATGGCTCACCAGTTAGAATCACCAAGTCCGCGTCTTTCCCAACTTCGATCGAACCGACCAAGTGCCCGATACCGATTCGTTTGGCAGGCAGCAACGTAATCGCTTCGAGCGCCTCTTTCTCCGGCATCCCATACTTCACTGCAGTTGCTGCTTGGTACCAAAAGAAACTGCTTCCTAAGGCAGTCCTCGCTCCAAACCCTTCGGTCTGAAACACGAAGGGGACTTTGGCCGCTCGGAAGATCTGAGGGACGATGATTTTTTTGTCCTCACGCGTACGACGATTGGTCTCCCAGTAAACAAGACTCGCATCGAGTATGACCGTCTCATTGCGTTTGGCAAGCAGCTCAGCGGCTTTGTAGCAACTTGGGCCAAGCACAAAGATGGGCTTGAGGCTATAGTCTGCAACCAACTGAATCGCAGCCGTTACATCCATCCCGTTCTCACAGTAGATATAGACCGATTGCTCTCCTTTAATGGCTTTCTTCAACGCCTCTAAACCAGCCGCTTGGCTGGCCGCGTCCCCACCACTTTCCGGTTGTCGGTCGGCACTTCCCTCTTCCTTGGTTTCTTCCGTACCTCCCTCGGGCTTGTCGACAGGTTTGGAAGCATCTTCCCCTTCCTTTTTTGCTTCGCTGGCAGCCTCCGGCTTTTCGCCTTTGGCTTCCTTTTCAACTGCTTTTTTGGCTTTGTCGAGCTCTTTGCGCAATCGAGAAAGTTGGCTCATGCGATTGCCGCTTGCAGGTCGCAATGAGATCTTCAAGCCTGCCTCACGTTTTAAGAGCATGTCATTGACGTATTGACCAGCGGTCTTGATCACAGCCGCTTGACCACCGATGAGAGTGCTATTGCCGGGCACGACCGCAGCGGAGGTAATTCCGTTGCGACGGCACTCTTCGAAGTAGGGGGCTACCGGATCAATCGAATCGACAACGGAAAGAAAAGGAACCAGTTCGTTGCGCTCATTTGCAGAAGTCATGGCGGCCGCGTTGTGAGCATCGACGAAGCCAGGCATGACCACTTTGCCGGTCGCGTCGATCACTTTTGCTTCACCAGGAATGGCTACGTCTTTGCCGACCGCCTCGATCTTACCATCTCGAATAAGAATCGTTCCTACGGCAATCGGGTCACCGACGACAGGAATGATTTTGGCCCCTTGTATGGCCAGTAGTCCATCGGCATGCAAAAGGGCTTCGCTGGTCGTTAGTCCCAATAATGCGATTATTCCTGCTATGTATTTCATTAAGTGGTTTGTCATTGCTTGCTCTTGTCGTTCCCATAAATCTTGCCACCAACCATTGTCCATGCGATGCCGCTTGTCGGTTGAAGAGGGTCCCCATTCAATGCGACCAAGTCCGCATCCATATCAGTTGCAATCGTTCCAATGCGATCGGAAAGTCCGAGTATTTCTGCCGGACGGGACGTGATTGCCGCGATCGCTTGCTTTGGCGTAAGCCCAAATCGAAAAGCAAATCGCGCTTGATCGAGCAAGGTGTCGCCTGCCAAGCAGAACGGCACGTCGGCCTCGATGAGTTTTCCAGGAACGTTCCAACGCAGCGCTGTCCCCTCGGTTCCACGGCTTGTTGCGGCAGAACGGGCTAACGCCGTATAAACGATTTGGCCGTCCCGTTTCTTGAACTCATCGAGAATACGGTAGACCTCGTCCCCGCCATAAATGACAGGTTTGAATCCAAACTCGTCCCCCAGATCTAAGGCGCTACGAATATCGAAATCCGTTCTGCTTACCGCGAGCGTTTTCCTTTTTCCGTTTAGGATCTCTTTCAACAAAGCAGTTGATGTTGGGTCCGCTCCATCGACGGTCCCGCCGTTGCGTATCCGAGTCAGTGAGCTGCGAACGATCCAAACGACCCCCATGCGGTTCGTGGGCTGACGCATGTAAATCCCGTCGGGACGCGATCTCGCACGATTGCGTGAGGTTGGATCGCTGCTGACAGCGATGACAGCGCTACCGCTCGATGCGATGGTCCGTTGCGTTGGTTCACCGGCAGTCTTCACAATGCAAGCCAAGCCGGAAAAAACGCTTTCCGTTGCTGGAATCACCTGAACGGTTGTGACCCCCTCTTCGATTGCCTCCAAAAAATCTCTGGAGCCCCAGTCGATGGCGGAGTAAGTATCAAACTCGGGAGCAATCTCGCGAGAAACTTCGCTGGTTCCGCCGGACAGTCCGACACTCGAATATGCGTCGACAATTCCCGGCATCAAGGAATCAACCTCCACGATCGTCACTGGCGAAGACACGTCGATTGCGTCTCCGACGAACTTGATTTTGCCATCGTAGATAAGTACCTCTCCTTTGTTGCCCCAAATTCCATTGGCGGAATAAATATGTTTGGCACGGATCAAAAACCTATCGCCGCCTGAAACCTTGTCTTGTCCGCTTCCCATGCTGGGGGACAGAACGATCAGAGCCATGACGAGGGCCGTTGCAAGTGAATTGGAAACGATTTTGTGCATTGATTAATTGTCTTTCCTGGAAGCGAATTGACCGTCAATCAAAACATGGAGTGGCGTGGCTTCCAAGTTTACAGGCGAACCCGACCATATGACAAAATCGGCAGGCCCATCGATGGCTAAGCCAGCCTTGACGGACGGCGCAAGAAGTGCGATTGGGACATCGCACAACGCACTCAGCATTTGGTTGTGATCGGCTCCGGCGGCGACAGCCAACGACGCAGTTAGCCGCAACTGCTCGGCACTTTCACCTGCAAAGCAAATGGGGATGCCAACTTTCGTGGCTTGCACGATGTCTTGCAGATACCAATCGAAGCTATTGGCGGTTAACGGTTGCACTACGATGGTGCACTTTGTTTTTTGAATGCGGGCGATATGGTTCTTGAGTTGTTTCGGTCCAAACAATAGAGCGCTTAGCGTTTGCGTTTCAACCAGTTGCAATGCGCCTAATATCTCTGCATCCGATTGCGCTTCGACGATTGCGACTCGTTTCCCGCTTGCAACATCCTTTAAAATCGACAGGCGACGATCTTGCAGTTTTTGCTCGATCGAAGAGGGTAAGTAAACGCGAGAAGGCAAAAGCGTTCCTTGCAACGCCTGAGATACCATCTGGATTTGGCCAGCTAGACTGGAGGGAAATCGATTTGCGTTCCTGGCGCTGTTCGACAAAACAAACTTGGCTGCAGCATCTCGAACGATGGTCGGTTCGGTAGCACCGATTCGGACGAGGCTGGCGTTGCCAGAGATCGGGTTGGAACTTCCAGGTGATAGTAACGCTCGAAGCAAACCGTTACGTACTAGTTTGAGCTCACCGTTGAAGTCTCTTGAAAAACCGTCAGCGGCAACGACTAACGAAGCATCCGACTCAGACTGCGGATCGATGATTCGATCTAGACCAAAATTAGCATGGCCAGAAAACAAACCTGGCGTGACAACAGCGTCGCCGAGATCGAACAGCGGCTTATCTTCCAGCGCTTTGAGAGCACCATCAATCGAGTTCGCAAGAACCTTCCCGTCATCGGTCGTGATTCCAACGATCTTTCCATCGCAAACTCGAATTACAGCGGGCTGCAATTGTCCTCGAAGCCAATATTGAGAGGTTTTGATCGAAAAGCATTTTGGCAAAGGTGCGGTGAATTCAATGGAAGAATCAACGATCCGCATGGCTGCGTTTGGTACCTCGGCGGATGCTCGTTTCACCTTATTATCATTATCCTCAACCAATTTGCCTCCGTTCATTACCCAAACGACAGGGTTGGCGGGGTTTGTCGGTTCACCGCGGAAGCACGCGATGTCTGCTCGTTTGCCTTTTGCCAAACTTCCGATGCGATCGCTAACGCCGAGCGCAAGGGCCGCATCCAAAGTCATCGCTCTCAAGGCACGGTCATGGCTGAATCCGTAAGATATGGCTTTGGCTGCATGAGCTCGCAATAGTTTGCTTGATTGGCTGCTCCTGCCATTGGTTGCGATCGCAACAACACCGTCGTAGGCAGAGAAATCTGTCCCCCAGCGTTTTGGTGAGTCGTCCGATTCCTTGTCGTCCTTTTCCAGTTCAAGCCAGGGGCCTAGCACAATCGGATTTTTCAAATCGCGGATCACCTTGCCGGCGGACCGAAGGTCACCAAGTCCTTCAAAAACAACTTGAATTGTTTTCAGTGCATCGCTCTCAAACAGTTTCAATGCAAAGAAAACATCGTCAGGACCGTTGACCTCCAATCGAAGTGGGATCTCACCTTGGATGACTTTTAGAAGTGCTTCTTTGGCAGGTTCGCGGTCCGGTTTCTTTACAGGTTTGTCTTTGCTTTTGTCTGGCTCAACTGCTGCTTTGGAAGCGGTATCGGTTGTGGACGGCGTTGGCCTATTGGGTATACCACCCTCGGGGAGACTCGGTGGACGTCCGCTGGGAAAGCCTCTGCCGCCGCCCGGTCCTCTACCGCCTGGTGTCGGTGTGCCTGGTGTCGGTGTGCCCGTTGTCGGTGCGCCCGATGTCGGTGCGCCTGGTGCCGGTGAGCCTGATGATGGTGGGGCTGTTGCTGAAGTGGGGTCTGCAGTTGGCTTGGTCTCGGGCTTGGCCGGTGGCTCTTTGGCTTGCTTGGCCATGTAGGCTTCGTACTCGTCCCACTTCTTTCGATATTCGACTGCGGCATCGAGTATTTTTTTCGTTCGTTCCAGTTCCTGCTGTCTCGTTCGATTGTTACTGGCTGAAGCCCCTAACGACGCTTGCAGGCCTGCTTTAGCTGATAGCACCGCGACGCCACCCGTTGACTTTGGCATCACCGACACTACGGCTCCGTAACCACCTAGCGATCCTTTCGAGGAGGGTTGCATGTAAGCGGTGGTAACTCCACTGGCGAGGACTTCATGCCAATCCTCTGAGTAAGGGTCGATGCCATCAACGATATCGAGGCTGGCGTCTGAGGCACTAGCATCGGAGGAATCCTTGGCGAGCCAAAGCTTGCTTCGGGCATCG
This sequence comes from Pirellula sp., assembly GCA_031374925.1. Classification (GTDB taxonomy): domain Bacteria; phylum Planctomycetota; class Planctomycetia; order Pirellulales; family Pirellulaceae; genus JBKCUI01. The sequence goes on from JANMHA010000273.1 coordinate 15,722, forward strand.
ATCAGTCCGGGGGTGATCACGCACCCCTTGGCGTCAATTGTTTTAGCTCCTGCAGGGATGCTCATCGTCGAATCACCGACAGCGAGAAGCGTCTCCCCTTGGATCAAGACTATACCGTTTGGGATGGTCCCTTGAGGTCCACATATTCGCAATTCGCCCCCAACGATAGCGATGATCTCTGCTGTTGACTTGTCTTGCCTAGCCCAGGCTGCTTGCGACCAAAAGCAAAACCACATTAGCAGCAGTCTAAATCGCATTCGAAAACCTTTGAACATTCGATTCTCGCTGGGGCATGTCATGGGTGTGGTTCAAGACTTTGAATCGCAGTAAGTGCTGACGAGCGGACGGCACGACGGAGCGTGCCTGCTACTTTTGTCGGCTGTGTCTCGTTGAGAAAGGCGAAAATAGCCATGCACCCTTTAGAGCCTAATAGATGCCCCTCGGCCACGCAAGCTTTTCGCGTGGAAGTCACATTGGAATCACTCTGATTGTTTAATCAAAGTCGTCACGTGACAAGCGTTTGGTATTTATGGCTGAGCGAGGCTCTCGCTCAGGTTGAGTAGAGCTCCAACGAGCGAAGGGCCTAGCTCGTCCACCATGACTCCAATTCACGACCACATGACTTTTTTGCTGAAAATCCCGTTTTCCTCGCCTGGATCGGTTTAAACTTAGCACTAAGTAAGAGTGTCCCGCTCACGGCCTTTATTTTTAACGAGAAACTCCCATGGACCAGACCGCCGTCAATACCGAATTATCGGAGCCGGCTAAACCGTCGGTTTCGTTGGGTATTGAGCGGCTGTCGCCGAGTGACGCGGAGCTATTAGAGATCTTTCGATATTCACAGTCAGCAAATGCTTTGAGCGAGATCGTACGGCGTCACTCTCCGCTGGTGGCTTCTGTGATTCGCAGACTGATTTCCAATTCGCAAGACGCCGAGGACGCTTTTCAAGCGACTTTTCTGGTCCTGGTTCTATCGGTCAAGAAAGTTCGCAACCCAGATTCGCTCGGCGCATGGCTCTATGGTGTTGCGTATCGGACCGCAAAACGGGTGCGAAGCATGCGAAGGAAGAACAACCTAAAAATGGCACTCCAATCTAATGTCGGCATCGATCTAGACGCGTCTCAGTCTTCCATCGAGGAGCCGCTTGCCATCATCGCTCGCGAATTGCAACTCGAGGCCATGGACGAGGAGATGTCGAAACTGCCCAAGCCGCTTCGCGATGCGCTCATCGAGCACTACCTCTCTGGCAACTCCGTTCCCGAAATCGCTCGGTGCTTGAATCTGAGTGTTACGGCCGTTGAAGGGAGGCTCAAGCGTGGTCGCAAAGCGTTGCGAACGCGACTGGCCATGCGAGGAATCAGCTTGTCGGTTATTGCCGCGGCCTGCCTTCGTTTTCAACAGGATGTGGTTGCGACTTCGGCCGAACCATGGAGCAATCGTTTCATCGACCTTTATGGTAATGCCGGTGTTGGTCAGCCAACCTTAGCGCAGTTACATGATACAAATACTGTCAGTACTCAACTCTTCAAACTCGTCCAAGGAGAAGCCGTCGTGAATATTCTATCTCGTTCTATGCTAGGTGTGGCAGGTGGTGCCCTCGTGCTTTGTGCCATTGGGACGCTTGGTTTCATGGCCGCGTCGGCAAACCAACAAGGATCCTCGGAATCAAGGGGTTCCAATGGGAATTTGGCTTTGACGCCGGGTACGGCCTTGCCGCAGGACTCTGGAAACTTCGTCTTGGCACAGGGTATGATGGGCATGGGCGGTGGAGGTATGGGTGGAATGGGAGGGGGAATGGGAGGGGGAATGGGAGGAATGCAATCGGGCGTCAATGCGCCTAAGGAGTTGGTCATCAAGTGGGAAAAGCCAACAGCTCCCGTTCCACAATGGCTCCAGGGTGATGCGGACGCAAAAGAAAGAGAGGACGACATTCGAAGGACGCTCAAGGATCGAATGGAAATTGAGCTTATTGGAACGCCCATTTCGGGTGCAATGAAAGAAATCAGCCAAAAGTTGGGCATCCCTATTTTCCTAGATGACAAAGCTTTGGAAGACGAAAACATAACACCAGATGAACCTATCACGATTGCAAGAAAGGACGCCAAGGTCCGCGATGTTCTGATGCAAATCCTTAAGCCGCTCCAACTGACTTACATGATTGAACGCGAAGCAATCTTCATTACATCGAAAAAGTCATCTGCGAATCAGGTTCGGTACTACGATTTGAGCTTCATTTTCCCGGATAACGGTCTTACTTCCGAACTGATGACGTCAATCGAGATGATGGTGTCACCTGACCAATGGATGAACGCCGGTGGAACGAGTTCGATGGTAACGGTAGGTTCCATGCTGGTAATCAGTGCCCCCGAAGAGACCCAACTTGCCATCGAGGTTTTATTGCGTGAAATTGGCAAGCAGACACTGGCCAATTTGAAGCCGAGAGTTTTCCTGGACAAGCCAGCCAGCAAACCGGCCGAAAGCGAAAAGGCTGGCGAAAAGCGTTAACGTAGATCCGTTTCTTTTTTGGCCAAGGTATTCACCCTCCCCTCGCTTCGCTCGACCCTCCCAAAAGTGAGGGTGACTTTACTGGAGGCAGAGGGGACATTCGGCAAAGCGAATCGATCATACCCCCCTATGTTGGCAAAGAGACTCGGAATGGTGGATTCCACCACGCTCGGATGGCTTCGGGGATCGAATTCCAGGTTACCGCAGGTGCGTCTTAAAGCTGGGATCAATCCCAGCACTCCATATTTGGAGTGCTCCGATTCATCGGAGCTTTTAAATCTCGCTGCGACAAAACAGCCAGTAACTCCTCGACATGGATTCTGCGGCTTCGGGGAGCTACTTTCGCCGACTTGCAGGATGAGCTGACGATCCGATAATGCCATGTCAGGCTTCCAGCCGATTCCCAAGTAGGTAGTGCTATGGTGTATTCGATTGTTTTTCTTTGAGCCGATTGTGAGAATCGAGGAACTCGCCAAATTTTGCATGGTGATTTTCACCATGCAAAAATCAGAAGCCCGCAAATATTTTCGATTATTGTGAGTCATTCTGCTTTCGGAATACGCATTGCGTTTAGCACAGGTGCGTTTATGACTTTCAAAAAAACCCTTGCCGCTCGATTCGTTCTCCGACATAAAGCTGGAGGTCGATCGGCAAAACCAACGAGGAAAATCCGATGAATGCTATTCAGAATTTCAGCCGCTTAGTTTTGGTCATGCTCGCGATCTTGGCGACTGCGGGTGTCGCGTCAGCCGATCCTGTCGTTAAACTCTCTGGAACTGGGGCGATAGCACTCTCGCCGGAGGGACCTTCTGACTTCGTTCTGCAAGGCAATGCATCCCATCTTGGCAAGTACAATTGCTACGGCGAAGTTGACTTTTCGCTTGCAACAGAAACCAGGGGATTGATAGGCCAGGGAGTAGCGGTCATTCAGGCAGCCAATGGCGATCTGCTCGTTGGGGTTGTGACCTGGCAAATCGATGCCAACGGAAACGGGCAAACCGCGTTTTCATGGCGAGACTCAGTTGAATTCAGCGATGGGACGGTTGTTTTGACGACAGGTCGCTTTGTCAAATCGCGTCCAGCCGGAGCCGTCAGTCGAATCAAGGGCATTACAGATGGAACCAGCAACATCATCGCGATTCTTATCGGATGATTCCCATATTTGGAGTGCTGGGATTCATCCCAGCTTTTAGACCGCACTGCAATACGATGGAATCAAATCGCCCTGGTCGACAAATCCTTTTCCAGCGACTTTCGCGGGTCCATCGCCGCGTGAATCTGAAAGCTCCGATTAATCGGAGCACTCCATATTTGGAGTGCTGGGATTCATCCCAGCTTTTAGACCGCACTGCAATACGATGGAAATAAATCGCACTGGTCGACAAATCCTTTTCCAGCGACTTTCGCGGGTCCATCGCCGCGTGAATTTGAAAGCTCCGATTAATCGGAGCACTCCATATTTGGTGTGCTGGGCATCCCAGCTTTTAGACCGCACTGCAATACGATGGAATCAAATCGCCCTGGTCGACAAATCCATTTCCAGCGACTTTCGCGGGTCCATCGCCGCGTGAATTTGAAAGCTCCGATTAATCGGAGCACTCCCTATTTGGTGTGCTGGGCATCCCAGCTTTTAGATCGCACTGAAATACGTTGGAATCAAATCGTTGTGCGCCAAGATTGCTTGGAATACGCTGTGAACCTGTTAGGATTGCCTCGCATGCATTTCGGCAGCCGATGAATGTTCACAGCCATAACCAGGTTACATTGTCACCATGACTTACCGCACCATTTTTGCAATTTCGTTGACAATCCTAGCTTGGTCTTTCGTTACAACCGATTTCACCTTCGCCGACGAGGAGACTCGTGTCCTTATCTTCGCCGGCCAATCCAATATGGTGGGTGCGGACGCGATAACGGAACGCATCGACGATTTCCCAGTTTTCAAAGGGGCTGCGGAACCGCAAAAAGATGTCCTTTACACATACATCCTGGGCAATGGCGATGACGCATCCGGCGACTGGATTCCCTTGCGACCGCTTCGTTCCTTTGGGCCGGAAGTGACCTTTGCGCGACGAGTCATGCAGCGAGTCAGTTACCCCATCGCCATCATCAAATCGGCCGTCGGTGGTACCACTGTCGCTTTCGATTGGAACCCAGAAGCACCTGACAAGGGACAGAAGTTGTACCCTCGCACACTCCGGCTCATCCGCGATTCGCTGCTAGAGTTGGATAAGCGCGGCATTCGCTATCGGCTCGAGGCGGTCATGTGGCATCAAGGTGAAAACGATATGCTCGACCGCAAACTTTACCCACAATACGCGGACGGCCTGACCAAGCTGATCGCGAGACTACGAGAAGACCTTAAGGCACCTCAGTTGAAGTGGTTCATGGCCGAAGTCAGTGAGAAAGGGATCTGGGGCATGGACCATCGCAGCAACCTCGGTATTTTTCGTCAGCAACAACAGCACGTTGTCGATGCGGATCCTCTGGTTCGCTGGGTGCCGACCTCGCATCTTGCGTTTGAAGTCATGGGCAGCGGCCAACCGCATTATCACTTTGGCACCCAGGGACAATTGCAGATGGGGGAAGCGTTCGCCAACGCATATCTCCGAGATATCGGCCAACCTCTCGAGTCTGTCGACCGCCGCTTCAAGAGCGAATTACCGATTCCCAAATCGGCTCGCGTACGTATGTTCGTGCTAGCCGGCCAACGCAACATGGAGGGGGAAGACTCCTATCTGGCAACCCTGCCTGGGACACACGGATTCGAATCGATGGCCAAAGACCAGGACCGAGTGCTCTATCGCTATTCGCTCGGCGGAGGAGTGAAGAAGTCATCCGATTGGGAGCCGCTGGGCCCAGTTGATTTCCTCGGCAACTTCGGGCCGGAACTCAGCTTCGGCGCGCGCTTAAGAAAATCGCTGGATGCCAACAGTGGTATCGCTATCCTCAAGTTCACACACAGCGGAGCGCAAGCCCCAGATTGGTTTCCTAGGGGATCGCCCGAGGCTCATCGCAACTTGTATTCCAAGCTGATCGCCTTCATCAACGACGCCAAGGAGGATCTCGGTCGTCGTGGATTCGAGTGCAGCTTGGAGGCGATCTTCTGGCACACGGGAGAGAACGACACTTACTTCGGGCCCTACGCTCAGAACTACGCCAAATCGATGAAACAAGTGATAGATCAATCGCGTCTCGACCTCAAGCAACCCGAACTCCCATGGTTCATCTCCGAACAACACAAGAACGCCCCTTGGAAGAACATGGATTCCGTCAACGCTGCTCTCAATGAGATGGCTCGTGACGATCGTCAGGTGACCATCATCAAGACCTCGCAACTGCCGCATGAACGGCACCACTTCGGAACAAAGGGAACACTTTTATTAGGCGAAGAAATGGCCAATGCTTACTTAAGAAAACCGTAAGTCAAAAGGCGAAAAATGGCAGGCGAAAAATACAGCGATCCTATTTTTGCCTCACATCTTTTTGCCAAACTCGAAGTGCCAATCCACGCCATCTACTAGCTTCAGCAACGGTAGTTATTCGCTGACCTATCGGTTTCGTGAGTGGACGTACCATTTCCAATCGCTTGCCCCTGCAGCCAACTCTCGTTCGAAGTCAACAACGTTCTCTGCTGGGAGCAAGTACTCATCGGTATCCACGCGGATAACATAAATGGTATCATAGGTTTTTCGAGAATACTCAACCACTGCGCCGTCAAGCGAGATCACGCCATCCGTTAGCGTAGCCGTCCGCGACAGTTCGCAACCCCCGCCGCATCCGCCCGTCCTAAATCGTACGTCGTATCGACCATCGGTTCGAGGGTCAAAGGTGAATTCGGTGTGGCTTAGCCTTCTCTGAGTATGCCAATGACCGATTACGGATATTTCGGTGTGGATAAACGAACGGTCCGCCAGAGTAGGTGCAACCGATGGTTTCCAGTCGCGAGCACGACGTTCGATATCGCGACGCGTTGCGGTAGCCGAGTCGGGAATGAAGATTAGTCCCGCGAGAATTGCGATAACTGCGAGAATCGTGAGGGATTCAACGATCGTAGGTCGACGGACTCGAATCATCCTTTCCTACTGCAGTCTGCAGAACCGGGACTCCGGTTTCGCTTGGATTGGCGAGGAACAACGACATAGGCAATCAGAAACGAACTGAGCGAACTGATCAGAGCAAATGGGATTCCAAGCACTGCACCCACAATGGCAGCGGATAGCGGATTCCCGAGGCCAAAACTTTGCGCAGCCCGATCGGGAAAAAATGTGAGCAAATAGAGCGACTGACCAGCAGCCAATCCAACGCAATGGATCAAGCTTACCGCGAACGCGATCAGTGCAGTAAGCCCCTTGTCGTAGCCCAATCGAAATCGCAAGAACAGCGCCAGCAAAATGCTCGACCCGAGTATGGTCGTAGTAAAAACCCCGGCTGCTGGCGAAATGATGGCGACGAGGTCCAGTGCAACTACCGCTGTAAAAGAAAACAGCAAACCAAGCGAACAATGTCCGCCAAGCCAAGAGCGTTCGATCTCTAGCTCACGTTCGTCAAACGCTGAGAGTCCCGATGCAGTCATGTCAAAAATGTGGTTCGATGGTCTTTTTGTATTGGCCCCCGGGAAGTTCCTCGACAAAGCCAATGTAACCTTCCGGAACGGCCATAAATACGGCTGTAAATTTCATTCGTTTCTCCTTATAGACTTGCATTCTAACCTAGTTTGAGGCGGCCAGCAAAACACTTACTTGAATGCATTAGACTAAGACATTGGCCAGGATCTGCCGCACTCATCTTAAAGCGGAAATGAATTTCCGCACTCCAAATGGGAATTCAATCCCTGTCCCTAGCCGGCATCATTCACTATGATCCTAGCTGCGAGCAGAGAACGCGAGCTACGCGCACCGGCCCAATTCCACAACGAACACGACGCATGAAAAATATTCGGAACTTCTGTATTATTGCCCATATTGATCATGGAAAATCGACTTTGGCCGATCGGTTGATCCAGGCCTGCGGCGGTGTTTCGCAACGTGAGTTCCACGACCAAATCCTCGACTCGATGGATATCGAGCGGGAACGGGGCATCACGATCAAGAGCAATTCGATCACGCTTTCCTACCGTGCAGCCGACGGTCAAGACTATCTGCTGAATCTCATCGATACTCCTGGCCACGTCGATTTTTCGCACGAGGTGAGGCGCTCATTGATGGCATGTGACGGTGCGCTCATCGTTGTCGATGCCTCGCAAGGAGTCGAGGCTCAGACCGTTGCCAACCTCTATCTCGCTTTGGAATACAACTTAACTCTGCTGCCGGTCATCAATAAGATCGATCTTCCGGCGGCCGACGTCGAAAAAGTTCGCGAAGAGATCGATGCCGATTTAGGCTTAGACCCTTTCGCAGCCATCCCGGTTTCCGCCAAGACGGGGCTCGGCATCGACGACTTGCTAGAAGGCATCGTGCAGAAACTGCCCTGTCCCCAGGGAGATCCAGACGCGCCCTTGAAAGCACTGGTCTTCGACGCTCACTTCGACACCTATCGCGGGGTGATCCTCCAAGTTCGTGTGATGGAAGGGACCCTGAAAACCGGTGATACCATCCACTTCATGCACGCGGGTCGAGACTACAAGGTGGATGAACTGGGCTACAACCAGCTAAAACTCCATCCCAAAAAACAACTCAGCGTCGGCGAAGTCGGCTATATTGTGGCCGGCGTCAAGAGCGTTCAGGACATTGAAATCGGCGATACGCTAACTCTCCTAAATCACCAAGCGTCGGAACCGATCCCCGGCTACAAGAAAGCCAAGCAGGTCGTCTTTTCGTCCATCTATCCGATGAGCACCGACGAGTACCAAGACCTGACCAAGGCTCTAGAAAAACTGGCCATCAACGACGCTGCCCTGACCTTCGAGAAAGATAGTTCGGCGGCTCTTGGCTTCGGTTTTCGATGCGGGTTCCTCGGCTTGCTCCACTTGGACGTGATTCAAGAGCGCTTGCAGCGAGAGTTTGACCTTGGACTCGTTATCTCGGCACCCTCCGTAAAATACAAACTGCTCTTGAGAAACGGCACGACGATCGATGTCGACAACCCGAGCTATTGGCCCGATCCGATGTCGATCGAATCCACCACCGAGCCCTACATCAAAGCGTCGATTCTCATCCCCGAAGAGTACGTCGGACCAGTAATGGAACTGTGCCGAGAGCATCGCTCGGACAGCCAGACCATGAACTACCTCTCAGCGGGACGGGTTGAAGTCAAGAGCGAGATGCCACTGGGCGAAGTGCTCTTTGACTTTTACGGCAAGCTGAAAATGATCACGCGAGGATACGGATCGTTCGACTACGAGCCGATTGAGTATCGAGCAACCGATATCGTCAAGGTCGATATCTTGGTCAACAAAGAGCCCGTCGATGCGCTTTCGTATCTGGTTCACCGTGACAAGTCGCGAACGAGGGCGCTGCACTATTGTGAGCAGCTTGCCGAAGCGATTCCCCGCCACCAATTC
>JANMHA010000283.1:0-2235 GCA_031374925.1 Pirellula sp.
ATGAATGGATACGGCAAACGAGGTAGTTTGGGCTTGAACTTATCAATCATTGCAAGTTACTCCTTTGCAAAGGACTGGGATGACGAAACGCGACGCGCCTACTTGGACACAACGCGCACTGGGGAATCGACTTGGTTTCGAGGAATGAGCGAAGCTCTTCGTCGCTCGCTGTTGGTGGGCAAGCTTCATAACTACGGAACAAATCCCACTCCGAAATGGATTCGAGGCGGGCTTTTGTCTCTAGCTGTGGCCAGTAGGCCAGTGCGGGACATTTTGCGAGGCAGCCATTCACAAGCTGGGTGCAAGTTCGCTGCATACAGACGCGATACGCAGCGTCTGGCTTGGAATTAAATGGCATCGGCTTGCCATCTACGATGTTGTATTGCCGCATCCAGCCCTTATGCGACTTGCGAATGTTGATTCGAAGCTTCGGATACTGCTCACGCCAAGTCCACACTATCGCTTTCACCTCGCGGAACCGTTCAAGGTAGTCTGGATGCGTACCATGCTGGCTAATTTCAAGTTGGCATGCTGTATCAACGAGAACCCGCGGCAGCTCGGGGAAGCGGTGCAGGAAGAATCCGTTGGTGACCAGCATCAGATCACTGTCGTACCAGTGTTGTCTTGCAAGTTGAATGTGCTGAAGGATCGCAGGATTGAGCAGCGGTTCACCGCCGAGTAATGCGAATCGCGTTGGCTTAAGTCGATGAGACCACAGCGAGTACTCGGACTCCGCGTCAGCCAGCGTTGGCAACCTGCCGGCCAAATGAAAATTGCTGTAGTGGCTACACTGCTGACAGGACAAGTTGCAACCATGAGCAACGTGATACTCAAGAGCGGGCAAGCTGAAGCGTTCCATTATCGCCCTCCTTAATACGAAGTTTGAAACGTCGCGCATTCACGCCAAGACGGATGAGAAATCTTGTTAGCACCAAGTGGGATGAAAACGTTTCGTCCAAGCTCGTCAGTCTTTCGTCGTAAACAGTCAGCTCATCGGACCACGTTCCTGAAACGAGCAGCTTCGGATACGTAGCCAAAAGGTTCGCCGCGAGATCTGGGCGAAAGATTGAGCCAATGTCGTAACTCGCTGGTGGATCGTCCTTCCACTCGTTTATCAGTTCGATCGATTGACGGTTATCAGGAAAAGGTATTTCAGGTGGATCGCTTCGTTGCCAACGACATCGATCTAAATGCGGTTTGCTGGGACCAATGAAGTGGTAGACGAAAGATTGCATCACTGGGTTCGTTGCCCACTCAGGTGTCTGCAACATGCTGACATTGAAGTCAGGCCGCAGAAAAGTGATCGTCTCGGCGTGATCGTTCCACAGTTGATTGATGATCAGCGACTCATCGGTTGCTTGATCGTTGGCTCCAAAAGTGACGATCAAGTACTGGATAATTCGCTCGAACATGCGAGCAAACGTTTCGGTGTCATACAGATACAATCCACCGTTGGGATGCATCCAAGTCGGCGCGGGATTGAGCCGACAACGTTTGGCCCAAATCTCGTGCGCAGTCTTTTGCCACCCGCCGTTGTCGATTCGATTCTGAGCGCATTGTCGTTCGGCCACCATTGCGAATTTACCAGGTTTAGCCAAGTCGAACGGCGATGGGCAGTCGCTGCGAATAACCATGTCGTTGTCGATTTGCAGCACGTGCGATTTGCCAAACCGCTTTGCCACATCTCCACAGACAAACATCTTTTGCCAAAACGGATGGCAAGGTTGCAGAGGTCGTCGAATCCAATGCAGCTCGGCTTTCCATCTCTCGGCAGCAGCCTCGACGCTCTCTAGTACCGGCGTTACAGCACGACGCGGTGGCAGATCCAAAATTGCAATGACCCGTTTCATTTCCAAAGTACCTTCCTTAATCCGTGTTTACGAAGTGCAGTTCTTAAGAATGTGGGCCGATGCCGCTTGTACGCTGGCGGATCGACGTGGATGTGCGGGAAGACATGGTCCATGGCCACACCGACCTTCACGCCGGCAACCTTGGCTCGCCAGAAGAAGTCCCAATGCTCGTCAACCTTCAGATCCTCGTCCCAGCGAACCGCCTGGAGAACATCGCGATAGGCAACGAAGCAATTACAAACGAATGCACATTCGGCAATGTCGCCAATGCGCCGATACTCACCGCGTGGAATGTGAAGCACTCCACCTGACGAATTGAGCAGTCGGGGCGTTCCGTCTGGATGAGGTCGATGTGGTTGCTTGCTGAGCGTTGCCAACAGATCCA
>JANMHA010000358.1:0-2749 GCA_031374925.1 Pirellula sp.
AAGGTTCGCAAGGACGCGCATTGCAATTTCCTGCTTTGAACTATCTGTGAAGATACGCCAGTGTGACGTTGCCATCAATCGATCCCGCGTCCGCACATTGAGGTCTTTACCAAGAGTCGTCCTTCCGTAGCCAAATAACGATTAAGTTCACCTGTTTCGCGGAAGTGAACTTGGGTGTGGCACTTTGGGCTGATCGCGAAATCAGGTGCAATTTTTGGTTGAACGGTGTTCCATTCGCAACCTCGCTCGGCACTCCGTTGGTCCTTAGGAGTTTACCACACGACCTGTTGCCCGTGGGACGCTTGGCTCTCCTTTTTTTTCGTTTCTAGTCCGTGACGGAATCCAACGCGTGCGGACCTTCGGTCTCCTGGGTGACATGCCTGTTGATCCTTGGTCGGTTCACGAAGTCGCTTCATGCTGCCTCCGTTTGGTTCGGTATGCTTGGCACGACTACGGGTGGTCCACGACCGGCTTTAAATTCGCTGTGCGACACGAGCCTTGCTCCGCATTGTGGGCAGCGACACGTTTCACGGTATCCAGACTCTTCGCATATCTCCTGCCATGTCCTTGCTTGCTGATCTCTGCAAGCCGCAGGCATTCTGAGTGCTTCGCGAGCTTCGGCGATCTGCGAATGCTGATTGCCACTGTAAAGCCCGTAGCCGCGAACCGTTTGCAATCGACGCGGCGGCACATGCTCGAGTAAACGCGTTAACATTGCAATCGCTGCCAACTTCTTCGACGAACGTCGGCGATAACCGAGCCCGAGCAGTTGACTCAACGCAAGTCAAAACGGCTGTTCGAGGGCTTCGTGTTCATCGCTTGGTTATCTGAGATTTTCTGGGTATTGATTCTAACGGATCTTTTGGGGAAACAATATCGAGCTCGAATGTTCGATCAATGTCAAGTACAACTTCATGATCAGTCTCGATCATTCCTCGTAACGGTATTTTTGCAGCAACCTTAATGATTGCTTGTTTTTCATCGGCCTTCACGATGGTTAGTGTGCCCAAGGATGCGTCACCGCCACTTACAAGTTGCCAAGAAGACGGATTTCCGAATTGCATGGCGATGATTTCACCGGGATTGAGTTTTCGGACATTTCCATCAGGAGGATCAGAGATGGTTTTCAACTCTGTCGTCCATCCGTCTGCAAGATCTTTTGGCAATTGTACGCCGAGGGAAAAGTACCATCCACCAGTGGAGTTTAGAATGTGTCCACCTTCGGAAAGGTGGCAATAGTGTCCAGCCCCCGATTTAACAGCACATAAGTCCGATCTGTCACCTGGATAAGACGCATCAACCAACGCGATCGAATACGATAGGATTCCCATTTCGGTCCATTCCTCAACACCCTCTTTAAGTGCCCTTGGGGAGGCCATCCATTTGCTCAACAGCGCGCTTGCGAGTGTCAAGATGAGCAAGGTGGCGATTGAGAAACGGAATTTCTTCAACAAGGGATTCTCTCAGATAACGGCCAAATTCAGCGAGTGCGAGGAGTAATCTCTAGGTTAGCCAGAACGCCCAACCGAGCACTTCGCTGCAATTTTTTGTTCGTCTTTCAGTTGTTCGCAACTGTCTTATCAACATGCGAAACGGCACGAAAGTATAGCAAGCAACAGGTTGCGACGCAAAGGTTTAGAATTATCCATGCCAAGACGAGTGGTATATCCTCCGCTACTTGGAAAAGATTCTCGTTGCGGAGATATGGGAAGAAGACCAACCAACCCAGGCTGTTTGCGATTGCGATCCATGGGACTGTTTTCTCTGACCGAAGGACGAATCGTCCGTTCCCAGCGTACACGAGCCAGTTGATCCAGACAAAGTATCCAGTGAGAGACAGAATCGACCCAGAGAGCGAAAGTGCGGTGTCTCGTAAAGTGAACCGATATTGCGGTTGAAAAATTCCAATTGGAAGCGGTATGAGAATCCATGCAAATGCAGCAAAGAAAATCCCGCCCAGGAAGAGCATTCCGAATACGCATCGCAGCAAAACCACGTATCAGAATCCTTTCAAGACGAACGCCTGGATTCAGCGAGTGCGAGGAGTTGACTCAACGCAAGTCAAAGCGGCCGATCGAGCACTTCGTCTGCAATCCATTGTTCAAGTAAGCCGCTATCGCGGCAGTTCCGTGATCTATTGAAAAGCATGAGCTTACGACCATGCTTTCTTCAAGTTTTTCGCATCTGGCACTTCTTTGAACCACAGTAGCTCCTTCGTCAGCGACTGTTTCTTGACGGCTTTTCAATCGTCGCAGTTCGCTGGCAAGCTTTTAAAGGAGCCTACCATGGCCAAAGACAATGATCCAAAACGACTCTCCCCTATAGCCTTGCGCATGAAGGAGGACTTGCAGCTTAGCGGAAAAGGTGAGCGAACTCAAGAATCCTACGTCCGCATGCTCCGAAAGTTCACCGAATTCCTCAAACGTGAACCCGATTCCGCTACCGAGGATGATCTGCGAAATTACCTGCTCTTCATCAAGAACCAACGCCAATGGAGCAACAGCACCATCAACGTCGCGTACTGCTCCTTGAAGTTTTTCTTCTCAAAAACCTGCCCTCGCGATTGGCCTACCCTTAAAAAACTAAGGGTTCAACCAGAACTTAAGGAGTTGCACGACAATAAGTTGCCGGATTGGTATTGAAATGGGAGTGTTGAATATGGGATGTTTCCGGGATGGCGGACGCATCGTTGATAGAATTGATAAGACAAAAGTATAGAGCAATCCTCGCAGATTTGGATGAGCGTGGC
>JANMHA010000379.1:0-42915 GCA_031374925.1 Pirellula sp.
GTCAATGTCAACGGTGGCAGTCACACGACGGGCGACACGTTGAACGTGGATGCAGCCGGTGGACCAGTTGCGGATAACGGCGTGCAGCTCACCAAGCCGGGCTTCAATCCCATCAACTACACGCAAATCGAAAGTCTCTCCATTGCCAACATCGGCGATCTAACAGTCACCGGTTCGGGACTGGACGATACCTTGGTGGTGAACGCCACTAGCGCGAATGCTGGCAACTACAAGCTGAATGCGGGACCAGTGATTGCGTTCACCGGTATGACGAAACTGACCTTCAACTCGTTGGCTGGCAGCGACGCGCTGACCATCAACAATCCGGCGGTTGGCTTGTTTGCACCGACGGGCGGCATCGATTACAACGGCGGCGGTCAAGCGGGCGATTCGTTGAATTTGCTCGGCGGTGGTGGTGCAGGCTTCGATGAGACTTATTTCGTGGGCACCACGACGCCACCGGTAGGCGTCGGCGGGAACAATGGCGACGGGCTAGTGCGCTTCACAGGCCCAACTCCTTTGGATATTCGCTTCACCGGCTTAGCACCGATTGTGGACACTGTGGCGGTAGCTAGTCTGACGGTCAATTCGACCGACGCCGCCAATACGATCAGCATCACCAACGCCGCTGTTGCACCTCGGGTTCGCGTCGCAGTGGACGCCTTTGAACCGATCGACTTTGATAACAAGACCCTCGTCATTGTCAACGCTGGCGATGGAGCCGCGGGTGGCGATGCGGGCGATACGATTAACATCTCGTTCTCGAATACGCCGGCTGCCTTGACTGGTCTGACGGTCAACGCGGATGAAGGCAACGACGATATCAACCTAAACGTGTTGGCCAATGTATTTATACCGCTTTTGATTTCGGGTGGTTTAGCGAACGGCAACTCCGCACAGAGAGACCAATTGAACATCAACGATCCAGCTGCAGGTCGTGCCATCGGGTTTGATTATCAAAATGCTTCCAACGGCGATGTGAACGTCGGTGGATTTGCAAATCTTGTTTCTGTCCGCCAAGTCGAAAGCTTGGTGTACACGGGTAACAATGCGACGGCCAGTGTCGATGGCACCACAGGTACGGACGACTTGACGGTAGCTAGCGGCCTGGGTGAAGCCATGATTTTCTTGGGTGGCAATCCTTGGGACGGTCCGGTGGACGGAGCGTTTGGTGCTGCGTTGCCGGGAGTTGCTGGCCCAGGGGCGAACAAAGGTCCTGACATCTTTGCACGCGGACTCAATCCAGTCGCCAACGTGAGCGTAACCGGTGGCGGTGGCGCAAACGACAAATTGTTTGTGTACGGTTCCAGCGAGAATCCGCTGCTCGATCCCGCGAATGCCGGACAACCAGTCTTCCGCGGTGTCGGCTTGGCCAATGGAGTGTTGATTCCAGGTCGAGGGGTGGGCAACGCGTATGACAACGTGTTTGTTTCCGATACACAGGTTTCCCTGTTTACTCCTGCCTTCGCGGCATTGATTGGTGTCAGCATCCCTAATCCAACCAACTTCACGCAGACCAATCCATTGGAACCGGGACTGATCGTCAACACCGGCGATGAAGCCGCTCCTGCGGCAAATGGAATTGCCGACAGAATCGATGCCTTCCTCTCGAGCAACTTCCGCATGCAAATCAACGGTGGCGATCCGCTCATCGCCGGCGCACCACTGGGCGATCAATTGCGGATTAACACACCAGGCACCGCTCAAGTTTATAGCGACAAGTTGGTTAATGTTACGGTCAACGGCCCAGGATTGTTAGGAATTGGTGTTTCGTCGATTGAAAGTACATTGGTCTCGCCTGCCAACGGCGTGGTCCAACTGATTGGCGACAACAATAACCCGGCTGTCGAGCAAACCGACAACTTCATCGTGGTGGGACGCGACGTAGATAGCCTGCTGGGCGGTGATATCGACGGAGTCAACGAGTTTTCGCTACGAATCAATGGCGATACAGCGGCCCCTAACAGCCCGGCCTTGTACTTTAACCAAGTCCAGTTTTTGAATGTATTTGGAGCCGATTTGACTGGGGTCGACGCTGGCCAGGTCGATACGCTCGAAATTACTCCTTATGCAGACAACACGCCTCGTGGCTGGGGCATCGCGACGTTCTTTGATGAGAATGCGCCTGCTGGCGCCGATGGCGCACAAGCTGACTTGCTGATTGTTCACACTTCGGCGTTTGGCGGGTCGGTTTCCGAAAACATCGTCGTCCAACCGAGCGGACCAGATAACGGCGAAGTCACCATCACCAATGCTGCTTTCGGGACTCCGATCGCCAACATTTCGTACGTCAACAATACGGATATTATTGTTCTAGACGACGATGGTTTCCTAAGCGACACTGATACGCTGACCCTCAACGGCACCAACCCTGGCACTCCAAGCACCAGCGGGAATGACACGTTCAACATCGACCTGACGGCTGCGGGCAACGCCGCCAATCCGCTCGTGGGTGTGCTCGACGGAGGAACAACTCTCTACCGCATTCGGAACTTCACCGGCTTTCGCACACTGAACATTGCAATGCTCGGTGGACGTGATACGGCCAATGTCATTGGTCGCGACGATGGTTCTGTTGCCCTCGCAATCGACGGTGGTTCGGACTCGATTATCGATACGGTCAGCTTTACCGGTACAGCCAATGCGAATGACTCTTTTCAAATGGGTATAGGCCCGACGAGCGATGCGGCGATCACCTTCACTCAACGATCGGCAGCCGTTACGTTCACCCGGTCGAACCTTAGTCGCGTTGATGTCGTGAACTTCCAAGGTGGAGGTGGAACCGGACGTGATACGTTCTCAATGTTTGGGACTGACGCAGCCAACAATGTGGCGGTACAGCCATCGAGCGCATTGAATGGAACGGTCAGCGTGGACGGCTTCTCTGTCATGAATTACACCGGACTTGGTTCAGGCAGCGGCGGATCTTTTAGCACCATCGATTTGCGAAGCGACAATTTCTCGAACGGCAACCTGGATTCCCTCAACGTGATTGGTACCGGGAGTGCAGACACATACACTTACACTCCTAATTCGGCAACGAACGGCAATCTGTTGCTCGCGACCGGTGGTAATTCAGTGAATATCTCTGCGAGTAACTTCGGCTCCATGGCCCTCGACGCGGGTAACCCTGCAATCGGTGCACCGGCAGACGTGCTCAACGTGGCTGTCACTAACGCCATCATTACTCCGGGCGCGACCTCAGGTTCTGGGACTGTGACTGCGACGAATGCTGGCGGCCAAGGCCTGTTGCCACTGAGCTACTCGAACGTGGAAAACGCCGTCATCACCGGCGGCATTGTCGTGGTTGCGGGAACCGCCGACGACGATCGGATTACCGTTTCTGCAACCGGTCTTGTCACGGTCGCTAACAGCGGCGGCGTGGTGCTGCAACAATACAACTTGGCTGGTGCAAACGCACTAGTCATCAATAGCCTTGGTGGAGACGATTCCATCACCATTGATCCGAGCGCTTTGTTCGCGGGTGGAATTCAAGTCATCGGCGGAACAAACGGCAATGGAAGTGACACACTGACCGTCAGCGGTGCCGATGTCGTGGTCGATCTGGATACCAATATTGTTTCCGGCGTAGTTGGCGGTCCAATCAACTTCACAGGTATCGAACATCTCAATGCTGCGGCCACAGCCACCATCACCGTCAACGGTAGATCCGGCGCTGATCTTCTTAACGTTACGCCGACTGGTGCCAACACAGCAACCATTGTCCCAACTGTCGGCGGCTTGCTTTCGATCAACACCACTAACCCTGGAGCGCTGACCATCAACACGGTTGGCGGGTCCGATACGGTGACCGTCAACGGAACATCGTCTAGCGATACGATCGGCGTCGCTCGAACAGCGACGGCTCAAGTCACTGTCGGTGCATTGAAAGTGATTCAAGTCTCCAACAGCGAAGCGTTGCGAATCGCCAGCGGTGATGGCAACGATACGATCAACGTCACGGGCACGGGCAGCACGGCCTTCCTCGTTGTTGACGGCGGTTTGAACACGACAAACGACACGCTAACCGTCACCACTGTTACAGCCGGAACAACCACGTACACACCCGGTTCGACGAGCGATTCCGGTACGCTGTCAACACCAGACGGCGGCATTGAACTGCTCGGAACGGAATTGATTTCCATTGCGGGTGCCGCCGCAGGCGATACGCTGACAGCCAACGGAACGCACGGCAACGACACGATGGCACTTCAGTTTTTGGGAGGAGCTAACCGCATTTGGCTCAACGGACAATCCGTCATCTCCTTCAGCTCATTCGGTACCGTCAATTTGAATGGGCGCTTTGGTGACGACAAGATCAACGTCTCGCCTGTTGGACTTGTTGGCGTGAACACAATCAATGTGAATGGTGGCGATCCAACTGCTAGCGATGAAGCAGTGGTCAACGGCACAACCGGAGCGAACAATGTCGTTATTGATACGCTCACCGCCGATGGCGCCCGAATCACCGGATTGGGACCGGTAATCAACGTTGCGACGACAGAAAAGTTGGTTTACAGCGGCCTTGGCGGCGACGACAGTCTGTCCGTTCAGACTCCAGCAGCAGGTCAATTGATTACTCTCACTCCTGGGGCACTGGCAGGCGAAGGCAGAATCTCCATGCGGAATTTCACATTTGGAGGGGGAGGGCCTTTGTTGCCACTGGCGTTTACTGGAATTAGCGCAAACGGCACCTTGGCATTTACGGATGTCGGCGCCGCTCGTGTCGACGATCTGACTGTCTTGGGCAATGCTGCCTCGAACGTCTTTGGAGTGAACGCTGCAGGTGTAATCACGCTTGATACGTTAGCCGCCGGCGGCACCAACCGGACGCTGATCTCTGTTTCTACCGCAGGAGTTGACTTCCTCGAGTTACTTGGATTGGATGCAGACGATTCGTTCAACATCGTTGGCAACCATCCATTTGCGTCTGGAATTTTGGTGGATGGTGGCAGTCCCTCGGCGAGTGATGTCGTAAATCTGTCGGCGGCAACCGGCGCGGTCGCAGTGAATTTTGCAAACAACTCCGTCACCGGTTACGGCGGCACTATCGACTTGATCGGCGTCGAGATCCTCAACGCCAACGCCGCGGGCCAGAACGTCACCATCAATACGACCAACGGCGACGACAACCTGACCGTCACACCGACGACGGACGGCGGAGTCACCGCCCAGCTCACGTCGGCGCCGGTCCTTAACACGCCGCCGGTGGTCAACGCCTCCAATATTGGCAACTTGGAAGTGCAAATGCTGGCCGGCAACGACAACCTGGCCGTCGTCTACACGCAGTTTGCCGAGACAATCACCGTCACCGGTACGTCCGTTAGCCGCGCCGGTCTCGAAACGGTTAATTACAACGGGGCCGTGAACCTGCGAGTCGACGGCCAAGCGGGCAACGACATCTTCAACGTCACACCGTCCACCGCTACGTCTATCTTCATCGATGGCGGTAATCCCGTTGGTCCGGTCGGCGACACGCTCACCATCACCGTTCCTGTCGGCGCAGGTACGACGACCTTCGCTACCGGTCCCGAAAATGACGAAGGCGGCTTCAGCTTCTCCGGCGGCGTTCAACCCGTCAGCTTCGATCATATCGAAGCCGTCGGACCAGTTGATCTCAACGCGGCCGGCGGCGTGCTCCTCGTGTGCGGCACCAACGGTGATGATGACATCACCGTCGTCGGCACAGGCGCCAATTCCCTCACGGTTTCGGTGAATGACGGGCCGGCTGTCGCTTACACCGGCGTCACCACGCTCACCGTCCAAGGCAAGGCTGGGGACGACGACATCGATGTTACTGTTGGACCCCTCGCCATCGCCGCCATCAATGTCGAAGGCAACGACCCAACCGCCAGCGACAACTTACTTATCATCGGCACTGGGGGAGTGGATACCGTGGCCTTCACTGCAACCTCACCAAGTTCGGGCTCGCTGACAGGGCTCAGCACGCCGGTTAACTTTACCACGACCGAGCATGTGATGTACGACGGTAACGACTTAGCAGCAGTCGATGTAGTGACCATCAACGGCACCCTGGTAAACGACACGTTCACTTATGACGCGAACAGCCTCAAGGGGAGCTTCCGCTCCTTCGGCAGTCCCGATTTCGACACCCTTCGTTCCGCCCGGATCACAGTGACCGGCGGCGGTAGCGGAGTGGATGTGGTGAACCTCCTTGGTTCGGCGGGCGCGGACACAGTCACTTCAGCAGCCAATGCGATCACCGTCAATACGACAGGCTCGTTGGCCATCATAACCCTCGGTGCTGGCATCGACGCGGTCACGATCAGCACCCTGGACAACAACGACAACATCAATCTGTCTGGTATCACCGTAACCTCGACTGTATTCGGTGGCGACGGCAATGACACCATCGTCGGCAGCCCGCAAGTCGATACCATCTACGGTGGATCCGGCAACGACATCCTCGTTGGTGGCGCGGGCAACGACTTCGAGTATGGCGAAGACGGAAACGACATCTTCGGCAACCTGACCCTTACGCCCGATGGTGTAGCGGACGACGCTGGTGCTGACCAAGCCTTTGGCGGTGAAGGTTTCGATAACTTCGTTTGGGAACCTGGTGACGGTGCCGACGTTAACAACGGCGGTGGCGATGCGGCCGACATCTTCCGATTCTTCGGCAATGCAGCGGCCAACGTGTTCACTCTGCGACAGGGTGGAACGCCGACACACTTCAATGCGTTGATCGGTGCACTGGTGATCGACAATCACGGCATTGAAGACGTGATCGTGGATGGCCAAGGTGGTGGGGATACATTCGTTGTCGAAGACCTCTTCGCGACTGAAGTTGTCTCAATCAACTTAAACCTCGGCGCCGCGGATGCAGGTGCCATTGATCCGGTCACCATCCATGGCCGGAATGTGGCAGACAATTTGTCCGTGACGACCTCAGGTGCTGGCGCCTTGAGCGTTCAAGGGTTGCGTTACAACGTGAACCTCACCAATGCGGAGGCCACCGATACTCTGGCGATCAACGGAAACGACGGTGACGATCAGGTTACGGTCGCCCAAGGTGCTGACGCCATTTTGACAATGACCCTCAACGGCAACAACGGCGATGATCTGCTGACAGGCAACGTTGCGTTCATCAACGGCAACAACGGCAATGACACGCTCATCGGCGGGGCCGGCAACCAAACCATGGACGGCGGCGCTGGCGACGACACCTTCGTCGGCAACGGCGGCACCGACAATATCGGCGGCGGTGCTGGCTCTTCGATTGGCGACTCGATCCTCGTCAACGGCACATCCGGCAACGATACGATTGCCATGTCGCTTAGCGCAACGGGTCAAATCGTCGTCACCGTGAACGGTTTGACTACGACCTATGCCGACTTCGTCGGCGGCCCGATCGCTAGCTCGGGTATCGAACAACTCCTAGTTCAGGGATTCGCGGGCAACGATACCCTTACCGTCAACAGCACCAACGGCGCCATCCCGGTCCTGATTAACTTCGATGGAGGCAATAACGCGGATACGCTTATTCTCACCGGCGGCGTGGCCGCTTCCGACAGCTACGCGGTCGGACCAAACACGAACCAGGGCACCAGCACTATCGTCATCGGCGGGGTAACGCAGATCGTTCGCTTCAACGCGCTCGAGCCAGTGATTGACTTAGTCGCAGGCCCGCTTGCCGTCGTCGCCACCAATGCCAATAACGCAATCAACTACTGGCAGGGCAGCGTTGCGGCAAACGGTTTGGTCAGCATCGATGGCTTCGAAACCATTGAGTTCTCGAACAAGACGACGCTGACGATCAACGCCCTGGCTGGCGACGACACGATTAATCTCAATAACCCGAATACCCCTACAGGTCTGACGGGAATTACGGTAGACGGTGGCGATCCCACGGCCAGCGACATTCTCATCGTGAATGGAACGACCGGCAACAACACCATTACGTACACGACCAGTGATACGGTCGGTTCTGGCAAGGTAGCCATCGCAGGTTTTGCAACAGTGGACTTTACGACGGTGGAAAGCCTGGTGATCGATGGTCAAGGTGGCACGGATGACTTGACCTTTGCGACCCCAGTTGGTGGACATCGGGATGCCTTTACACCCGGTACCAGCCCAGATTCAGGCACGATTCGATCGAGTGGGTTCGGTGGAGGCACACAATCGGTTCCACTGACGTTCGCGCACATCGGAGCCCTAGGCAGCATCACGATTGCAGGTGGCGGGGCTGGTTCGGATATCTTCGAAGTGAACGGCACCGACAACATTGACACGTTTGTTTTGGGGGGCACTAGCGTTCAAATCCTGAATGCGACCGGTGGCTTTGCATCCAACTTCATCAACACTCCTGGCGTCTTCGCCATCGAGTTGCGAGGCTTGGATGGTGACGACCGGTTCAACGTATCCGGTTCATTGGCACCGTATGTTGGTGGCGTTGTCATCGACGGTGGCAATCCTTCGGCTAGCGACGTGCTAAACGTCACCGGTAACGGTGGTCTAATCACACAGAACTTTGGTACATCGACTGTGTCTGAAGTCGGGTCCACGCCAATTACCTATTCTGGAATTGAACTCATCAACGTCGATGCGGCCAATGCGAACTTCACCGTTCGAGCATCCACGAGCAACGATAGTCTCGAAGTGACTCCAAGTGGTGCCAACGCAGCATCCTTCCGATTGACCAAGACGAATCCAGCCATTGGCTCAACTCCAATTGTCAACGGATCGCGAATCGGAACGCTCAATGTCGATCTGCTTGCAGGCAACGATGAGTTGGCAGTGATTGGCTCGGTTGCTGGAGAAGCCATTACCGTAACCGGTGCCTTGGTGACGGTCGGTGCCTTAGAGACAGTCAACTACATCGGTACCGAAGCCTTGTCGGTATTTGGCAGACAAGGTAGCGACACCATCACGGTAACCCCAGGTGCAGCCCCAATCTTCATCGATGGCGGTGACCCAATCGGAGTCTTGCCAGGCGATCAGTTGATCGTCAACGGTGGCGTTGGATTCTTCCCTGGCCCCGAAAACGATGAGGGCGGAGTCCTGACCGGCGGTGGAACGGTTAGCTTTGACCACATCGAATCGTTGACCATTGCTGGCATCGTCGGTTGCCCATTCTTGATCGTCGGAACTAACGGAGATGATGACATTACCGTCATCGCTCGCGACGCTTCCACAACAGCGGGTGCCGATGGTGTACAAGACTTTACGTTCTCGATCAATCAAGGCATCAACGTGGTCATGCTCAATCAAGCGGACCTGTTCATCGATGCCATGGCGGGTGACGACGATATTGTCATACGCACGGCAGCCCCCAACGAAGCTGCTTGGGATGTGAATGTTCGCGTGGCTGGTGGCTCGCCATCGATTGGTGCTCCACTCGAAGCGGATCGACTGGTCCTTGAAACTCCGAACGGCCTCAATGGATTCGACGACATCGTCTTCAATCCGACCGGAATCGACACCGGCAACTTGGTCATCGACAAGAATGCGAACGGAACCTACGACGCCGCCGGAACCGATTCGTTGATCACCTTTGGTTCGTTCGTGATGGTTTGCCCACCGGCCAACTTCACCTACACTTCGACAGCCGGCGGCGTCGAACTGATTCAAGTCAACGGCGAAGGTGCTCCGGCCATCGACGATAATTTGACCATCAACGGTACGGCCCTTGATGACACAACGGTCATCAACCCAACGGGCATCGGCACTGGATCGTTTGCTTCGGGTGCAAGTCCACAGTTTATTTTCCAATCGTTCGACAATGTGACTGTCAATCCAGGCACCGGTGGTTTCGATCGCGTTGAAATCAATGGCACCGCTGGGCCCGACACGGTTACATCGACCGCCAACACGGTGACCCTCGGTGGTGCTGTAACTCTCGGTGCCGGCATCGATCAAGTCGACATCAACACCTTGGATGGCAACGACAATGTCACCCTAACTCTCGCTGTTGCCGGACTCAAAAAAGTCGTTAACCTCGGAGCGGGTAACGACGTTGCCAACTTGTCGGGTGTTGCCGTCGATCCGGCGGATCCTGTCATCTACGGTGGCGACGGCGATGACAACATCATTGGCAGCCCGAACCCCGATTTGATTTATGGTGGGTCCGGCAACGACGTTCTCATCGGTGCGGGTGGCGTCGATCAGATCTACGGCGAAGCAGGCAACGACATTTTTGGCAATCCTTCGGCTACCCCGAACGGTGTGGCTGACGATGCTGGCAATGACTTGTTCCATGGTGGTGAAGGGTCCGATACGTTCATTTGGGAACCAGGTGACGGAAGCGACACGCTTGAGGGTGGTGCAGGCGATGCCGACGTGCTCTCGTTCTTCGGCGGCGCGGGTGCAGAAGTATTCAACGTCTTTGCGAAACTAAGCGATCCATCGCGAGCTATCTTGTTCCGAAGCACAGGCAGCATCACCATCGACATGGCTGGTGTAGACCAGATCAATGTCACGGGCAACGCTGGAGCAGACGCTTACATTGTCGGTCGTGCCAACAATGGCGACTCGGGCAACGTAGTCGCTCCGACCAGTCCATACGTGGATCCAACGGCCAGCTTGAGCGATCTGTCGACCACCGAAATCCGCGTGGTCAATATTGCGGAAGCCCTCGATGCGCCAGACAGTGTCTTTGTCGATGGTCGCCCGACCAACGACAACCTGACCGTGACGGTGGAAAACACGATTACCAATACGCTACGTGTTGCTGGCTTGCCGTATGACATTCGCATTCTCGGTGCAAACAACGCAGACCGTTTGACGATTCGAGGTAACGAAGGAAACGACACGATCAAGGCGATCAACAGCGCGAGTGCCGTGGAATCGATTATCGGAATCACGTTTGCTGGGGGAGCTGGCAATGACAACCTGTCCGCAGATGCGATTCTAATCGGTGGAACTGGAAACGATTTGCTCGAGGGTGGTGCTGGAACAGATCAGCTCTTCGGCAACGAAGGGGATGACACGATGGTGGGTGGAACAGGTGCCGACACCTTCGATGGTGGTACCGGCTTCGATACCATACTCGTTAGGGGAACACCTGGCAACGACGTAATCGACATCTCGCAGACCGCGGATGTCACTCTCGTTGAAACCGTCAATGGCGTTGCCGAGACGGATACGTTGGTTCTTAACGCCGGCACACGCACCGTTGAGCGAGTTTCGGTCGTGGCCGATGCTGGCAACGACACGATTCGGGTTCAATGGGCCGATTCTTTGGGGACCGATGCCAATGTCAATAGCCTGCGAGTCGATGTCGATGGCGGGGCTGGCTCGACTGGCGACCGACTCGGGGTTGTGGATCTAGGTACCGGCGATTTGATCCTTTACGAACGCGGAACCACCAACGACAGCGGTGCCATGGCCATCGGACCGGGCAACGCAGAACCGTTGATCGTCAACTTCTCGGATATTGAAATTGCTCAGCCGATCGCGGGAACTGGAGGGGACGTGGTCGTCTTCAAGCACGATCCATTCGAGTTCAACAACGCTCGAACCCTCGCAACCTATTTAGGTGCCAATGAAGCCATCAATGTGGATCCAACCATCAATCCAGGATTGGATGTGGCGTTTGGTTTCCCGGCCGATGAAGACTG
Organism: Pirellula sp.; assembly: GCA_031374925.1. Classification (GTDB taxonomy): domain Bacteria; phylum Planctomycetota; class Planctomycetia; order Pirellulales; family Pirellulaceae; genus JBKCUI01. The sequence continues at coordinate 11,580 of JANMHA010000379.1, forward strand.
GTATCGCGTAGTTGCCGAGAAGACCGGAGTGCTGGACTTCCAAGTTTACTTCCGCCAAGTGGCAACGGTACCTAGCGGTCGACCTGGTTTGCCCAACGCTGGTAACTTGGATATATCTGTCACGGATGCCGCTGGAAACGTAGTTACCGGTTTCGGCAACAATGACAATTCCAACGACGAACGCGTTCGAATTCCAGCGATTGCCGGACAGACTTACTATCTGCGAGTCTTTGCCAATGGCGACGCGCTCAATGCATACAACATCACGGTCGACAATTATATACCGCCAACGCCGCGAGATATGGAACTGCTTGACAATCCGGTTGGCGATTCGTCCAACAGCGATACAGGGCGCAGCCAGTTTGATAACATCACTCGGGACAACACACCAACCCTGGTATTCCGTCTCGACGATAGTATTTTCCTGAACGATCTGCCAGGCAATAGCGGCGCTGGTGCACCGCCTGACGAAGTGATTCCGATTCCGTTCCAAGCGTCGGCCGGCACGGCCGGTTATCGCATTGCGATCTTCGACGAAGGGACCTCGCCACTTCCTGGAAATCAAACGGGTACGGCACCGCAGACTCCAATTGGCTTTGCCAGCTTTGTTTCGGCAGGTGTCTATCAGTTCACGACTCCTGTTCTCGCCGACGGTTCACACTTCTTGACGGCACGCGTTCAGATGGTGGATCCAGCCACGCCGCAGCAGACCGGATTTGGTAATCGAAGTGTTGCTCTTGAGGTTGTCGTAGATACGGTCATTCCACCTGCTTTCTTCGGTCAGATCAGTCTGACCGATTCAACGCAAGGATTGGATGCGGCGAGCGATACCGGAGTGGTCGGCAATCCAGCCACCTTTGCAGATCGCGTTACGAGCAACACCCGACCAGGTTTTTATGGTCGGGCTGAGGCCAATACCATAGTTCGACTATATGCAGAGTCCAATGGTGTAGCTGGTCTTCAAACGACCGGCGCAGCGCCAGACTTGTTCCTCGGTTTGACAACGGCCACGCCATTGGATGGAACAAATCAATTCCCTGGTGGACAGTGGAGCTTTACCACGCCGTTGGATCTGAACAATCCAGCCCTCGGCTTCGCCAAAGATGGTGTGCGAGTCATCTACTCTACCGGCGAAGACGTAGCTGGCAATACGACCACCGATGCGACAGCAGACGTACTGAATCTGTTCTTGGACACGTCTGGACCGCAGATTACCGCGCTGCAGATTACAGGTTCGCCTACGTACAATTTGTTTGGAATTAAGCCAGGCAACGCTCTTCAAGGACCAACTCCAAAGATCAATGGCTTGACGATCAACGTTCGCGATCTTCCAAATCGCAGCAATCTCGATCCTAATTTCCTTTACTCAGCTTTACAGCCTATCGTGGCCGTTGCACCAGGCAATTTTATCTTGCGGGGAGATCACAACGGCATCATTGCTATCCAGTCGATTACTTTCGTCGGCAATGCACCCTCTAACGGCAGTCCGGCCACGGGCAGTCTTTCACTCACCTTCTTCGAACCATTACCGGACGATCGGTTTACATTGACCCTTAAGGACACGCTGGTGGATCCGGTCGGTAATAAGCTTGATGGTGAGAGCAATGCGGCCGAACCGCTTGCAACACCGACTTTCCCAACCGGCGATGGCCAGCCAGGCCGCGATTTCGTGGCTCGATTTACCGTCGATAGCCGACCTGAAGTCGGAGTGGTTGCCGAAGGTATTGTCTACGTGGACATCAACGGCAACTTTGTTTGGGATCCGGAAGGCAAAGACCGCGACGCGACCAATCGCGACTTGGTCTTCCAATTCGGACAACTGGTCGACGCACACTTCGCTGGCAACTTTGCACCAGCGGGTGCAGTCAAAGCGAGTGGCTTTGACAAGCTTGGAGCTTACGGTCAATTCGCTGGCACGTACAGCTTTGTACTGGACACCAATGATGACGGTGTGGCTGACTTCAGCTCCTTGATGCCGAACGCATATCAGGTCAATGGAATTCCGGTTGCTGGCAACTTCAGTGCAGCCCATCCTGGCGATGAAATCGGCCTGTTCGATGGTTCGTTCTGGTATCTTGATACGAATGGAAACAACCAAATCGACGTGGGCGAAAAGCTCGCTTCGAACTTCAACGGATTGCCGCTCGTTGGTGACTTCAACGGTGATGGAAAGGATGACCTAGCGGCCTTCAACAATGCCACCAACACCTTTACTTTCGATACCAATCGGGACGGCATTGCGGACTTCACTTGGCGAGTAGCAGACGATGTCGGACGCTTTATTGGCTTGAGTGGATTTACCGATCGGCCCGTAGCCGGTGACTTGAACCTGGATGGCATCGACGACATCGGGTTGTGGGTCAAAGATCGACAGGGTACGTTGCCTCGCAATTCGGGAGAGTACTTCTTCTGGGTTTCGGACAACGTCAATGCGAACCCAGCCTTGGTCTTTGACTCCTATAGCCCAGATCCGCTTGGGAATGATCTGTTTGCGGAGTTCGGTGACGATTTTGGTTTGCCAATCTTCGGAAACTTTGATCCGCCGGTTGGAAACGTTGCGGATAGCAATCCGTTGCACAACTACTCATCCCCATTGGACGTCGACAGCGATGGATTCATTAGCCCGTTGGATGCCTTGATCGTTGTCAATGTTTTGAACAATTATCCGAAGTTCCCATCGAACGATCCTGTTCGAACTTACTATACGATTGGTCAACAAAAAGCGGATCCAGATAATGACCGCACGATCAGTCCGTTGGATGTGCTGAACATCATCAACTACTTGAATAGCAAGTCCATCGCAGGAGCGGGCGAGGGGGAAGCGGAGACCTCGAAGACCGGTGCCGTTGCAGGCGTACAGCATCGTGCGACCGATGATTTCTTTTCCCAGCTGGGAGCGGATCTAGAAAACGACAGCTTCAAGAGGAGACGTCGATAAATTTTTGGAGTGCTGGGATTCATCCCAGCTTTTAGATCACGCGGCGAATTGAGGCTGGAGGCTGTAGGCGTGAGTCGGAAGCCTTCCGAAGTCTAAAGCCTGCAGCTGGGTTCTGGCAGTGTGGCTGCCAGTGCCCCTGGCTTCATCCCCCGAGTTGAACTCGGGGGCATTTCACTTTGCTTCCGTAACAGAACATCAACCCATTCACTAGAATCGAAGGTCCGCGCGAAGGGTCAGACCGCTGAAGGTCAAATTGTCATCGAGGTTCAACAGATTGGAATTGCGAACCGATTGAATGTAGTCACGGTTGGTAACGGCGTTGAACCATGTGCTAAACAGGTAGCCGGTGGTGACCCGAAAGCGACCACTGCAGTTTTGCCAACCAACACCTAATTCGGTGTCGACCACTGGCGAAACTCGGAAATCTTCGTAGTGATTGGCGATCACGCCACCGCCGAATTGGTTGGTCTGACGATAGTCGGCTTTCCAATTCCCAGCCAACATGCTACCCATGGCTCGACCGTACACGAGCAGACCTGTATCGCAGCTGAAGCGTTCTCCATCGAGTCCGCCAAGAACGCCGAGTCCATTGAAATCGATATCGGTTAAGACGTTGGTCAAGCCTGTTGCCACAGAAATGGTTTGGTTGGCTGACAGTCCCTGTTCGAGATTGCCATATCGCAAACCTGCGTTCCAATTCAACACTCCGCAATTGCTTGCCTTATAAACGCGTCGAAGGGCAATGTCCGCGAACTGAAAAGTAGCCGATTGACGCGCAACAGCCTGAAGGCTTGCCGCACCCGATGTGGCAACGCTAGGATGCGTTACGGCGGATGCCAGTACATTTGTTCCAGTTGCGTTCAATACGCTGGTGGTTGATCCGTTCCAGCGAGTGTAGCTTGCGTAGACACTATTGCAGTCGGAACTGGCCAGCGAGAATCCAAAACGATAGCCAACATGCTCTCCGATGTTGCTGATCCCAATTGGGCCGGTAGGGGAAGCTGATGGCCCAGGGCCTGTTTGCTCAATTGCATATATCAAATCTGAATTTCCGGCACTCAGATAAAGTGCTTCGCCGAATCCACCAGTTCGGTGCGCCCACCAAGGTGTGCAAACAGGTTCACTGCATGTTGGCTGTGCACCGCATGATTCTAAAGCCAAACTTGAGTTGGGTGAGTTGCAGGATGCCGTCTGAACGGCTGAGAATTCGTGTTCGTAAACGGTAGGAAGATCGGTTACTTTCACAACTTGTCTGTCCAAATTGCCGGCCATCGCCTGTCCAGGCGACAAGAGTTGATTGCAACCGATACTGATGCTTGCTAGGACGGCTGCACGCCCGATAGTCCGCTTGATCTTGCTTAAGTTCATTATTGATACTCCACCCAAAAGTCACTTTTTATGAACATGCATTACGAGTGGACTGCGAAGTCGAACTTCCGGCACATCCAAATCACGTTCCCTACGAGATACAATCATCGGTTCGGGAACAACCGGCATTCTCGAAAAAAGTGGATCGATCGGAATAATTGCCTAGCTGCCGCAGTTTAACACTGAAAACTCCAAGCTGTTTCCATTAAGGCTGCCGCTCGCCTAAGCCCATTTGCTAGCTTCCGAGGAGTTGGAGTCATGGCCAGATCCGATAGCCAAGTGCAGAATGATGTTACACCGCAAACTGGGCTGTGGTTACAATATCAGTATCGAATGTCATATATGGGAGGGCGAGGGCAAGGCTCCTGCCGAGCTTGGCTTTGGCTCGGCAGGAGCCTCGCCCTCCCGGCAAAAGAAGACAGGGAGGGTAATTTGTGGTGAATTGTCGTTTGGTTTGGATGGTTGCGATCGCGTTGAATTCGTTTGGTCACTGGGCCGTTTCGCAAGTTACGTCATCGGTTATCGTTGTCTGCCCCAAGAGTTGGGAAGGTGCACTAGATGCATGGGTAAGCTACAGGGAACAGGACTACGAAGTTATCAAAGTCGACTCCGAAGCATCCGCTCAGGATCTGAGACGAACTATTGTCAAAGCCACTCAACTAGCCAAATGGCCGGTTATGGCAGTGCTCTTGTGCGGAGATGTTGGAGCCGTTGAGGATGCGAAGTTGGGCAAGGGAAAGTTCGTGCCGATCACACCAACATTTGAGATTGAGACGAAAGTTAAATTGGGGCCATTTACCACACCCACGTTGGCGACCGACCTGTACTATGGCGATTTGGATGGTGACGAGTGTCCCGATTTGGCGGTGGGTAGATTGCCGGCCAAGAATGCTGAAGAATTAGCGAGAATGCTTCGTCGGAGCATAGACTATGAACAGTCACAGTCCTTTGGGCCGTGGAGAGATCGCATTCACGCGACCGCGGGTGTGGGTGGATTTGGGTTGCTAGCCGATACGGCCATTGAAAGTGTGGCAAGGAGACTTCTGTCGGACGGAATCCCCGATCGCTTCCATCTGAACATGACTTATGCCAGTTTGACCAGTCCTTATTGCCCTGATCCATTTTCGCTCACCCGTTCATTTATTGGAAAGATCAATGAGGGTGGATTGTTTTGGGTTTATATCGGGCATGGCAGCGTCGACCGGCTCGATGATTTTGTTGTGGGAAACGATGCGATTCCCATTTGCTTGAAGGAGGACGTGTTGCGATTCGAAGTTCAGGACGGGCCTCCGATCGCCTTGATGTTAGCTTGTTTCACCGGTGCCTTCGACGCACGCGTGGATTGTTTCGCAGAGACCTTGCTTGCAAGGAAGAATGGCCCGGTAGCCGTAATCGCTGGTTCCCGAGTTACGATGCCTTATGGCTTGAGCCAATTGTCGACGGAAATGATGGACGGCTGTTTCCGCGATCAAATTCCTACGCTCGGCGGCATCCTGCTAAACGCAAAGCGAAATATTTGGAAACAGAGCGAGGTTACTACAACAATCCAAAATGGCGACGTTAAGGCACCGCAATCTCAGGTGTCGGCCATGGATCGGCTTCGAGCCAAACAGCAATCGATGATCACTCAAATGGCAACAGCCCTGAGTCCCGACGGGCATGATCTAATGGAGGAACGTCGGGAACATGTGCGATTGATGAACTTGCTGGGGGATCCACTCCTTCGAATAAAGCACCCTGTTTCGATGACTATTCATTGCGAGACGGAACCGAATTCGGGAAAACCCATGATCGTAACGGGTAGCTCGCCCAACCCGGGAAGGCTCAAATTGGAGTTGGCTTTATCCCGAGATCGGCTGCCTGACGGCGTTCGCACGGTGAGTGACTTCCAAGGGACGGACGAGCAACGCAAAGCCATGCAAGACAACTATGCGAAGGCCAGTGATCTAGTGCTAGTGAAGTTGGAGCATGAAATACCGACGGGGGAGTTTTCGTTTGAATTGCAAGTGCCATCGGATTGTCGTGGACGATGCATTGTACGAGCCTTCGTTTATGGCAAGAACGAGTGGGCATCGGGATCGCAACGTGTGAATGTGCGCAGGGCAAAGTAAATGCCAGTTCATCGCTTATCCGATCTCAGTTCGAGTCGGCTTGACTCGTATCGTCATTTGCGAACCACGAACCTAACGCGAATTAGCGGTCGGTTCATAGCGGAGAGCAAGCCCTTGGTCCAGCGATTGGTGGCCAGCGGTATAGCCGTGGATTCCTTTTTGATAGACGACAAGTACTTGGATGAGGCGATTGGTTGGTTGCCTGCCGAAGTGGATCTTTTCGCGGTTCCGGGAGATCAAGTTTCGGAGTTAATAGGTTTTGCGTTCCATCGCGGCTATTTGGCCTGCGGAATTCGGCCGAAATATCAAACGGTCGAAAGAGAGGCGTTTGAGCTGTCGTCTAGTTGGCTGGGGGTGATGTTGGTCGGTTTGCAAGATCCGGAGAATATGGGTTCGATTTTTCGAACGTGTGCTGCGTTAGGTATTTCCGACATCTTGATTGGTCCGGAATGTGTGGATCCGTTTGCGCGTCGTGTTCTGCGAGTGTCTATGGGAAACGCCTTCAAATTGCGATTGTTTGACGTGCCTGATGGGTTGTCCTCGCTGGCATTTTGCCGCTCCATCGGAATCGAGTCGATTGCAGCATGTTTGTCCAAGAGTAGCGAAGAGTTGAGCGAATTTCTTCGCAATGGCCCTGCGCTAGTCGTTTTTGGCAATGAAGCTCATGGATTGCCTTTGGAAATTCAAAACGCCGCCTGCCGAAACGTCCGGATTGATATGGCCCTGGGTACGGACTCGCTCAACGTGAGCGTGGCGGCTGGGATCATTTTGCACAACCTGAGTCGGGGCTGCGGCAAGGGAACGGTGGAATCGAGATGATTTTCAAAATCGGATGGGATCGGTAATCGAAGCTTTACGAGGCTCGTGGTATTATATATCGGATGCGTTCGTCTTCTGCCTTGGGCTAGTTCGTGCCGTTTGTAGATTTGGAATATCTTGCATCAGCCATCATCAACTCCCCAGCCTGCTTGGCAAGACTCCTTTGTGGTCGCGTCTGCAACTCACGTTGGAATGCGCCGGCGGAACAATCAAGATAGTTTTGCGGTCGTCATGGCCGAGGATGAATCCGCTTGGCAAAAATCAGGCCATTTACTCATAGTGGCGGATGGAATGGGTGCGCATGCGGCTGGAGAATTGGCCAGTCGTTTGTCGGTTGAATTGATTCCGCACCACTATGGCAAATTGCTCAAGGGAATTCCGTCAGAAGCGCTGCAACGGTCATTGATCGAAACGAATAGTGAAATTTTCAGACGTGGGCAGGCCAACCCCGAATTCAGAAGCATGGGGACGACCACTTGTGCGTTGGCAATTTTGCCAGAGGGTGCGGTGGTCGCCCATGTGGGGGATAGCCGAGTCTATCGTTTGAGAGGCAATCAATTTGAGCAATTGACGTTTGACCATTCTCTCGTCTGGGAAATGCGGGCCTCGGGCGAAGTCAGCGAAGAGGCGCTTCGAAGCAATGCCATTCCGAAAAACGTGATCACAAGGTCATTAGGCCCAAATGGAACGGTCGCGGTCGATTTAGAGGGACCTTTTCCGCTTCGCATTGGCGACAAATTTTTGATTTGCAGCGATGGACTGAGCGGCCAACTGACAGACGAAGAGATGGGCGTACTTCTTCAGGTCGTCGACATTCATACCGCTGTCAATGCCATGATCGACCTTGCTAACTTGAGGGGTGGGCCTGATAACATCACCGTTGTCGTCGGTGAAGTCCGGAACGATGGACTTATGCGTAGCGGTGCTGCCATGGACGCGAATCCTTCTGCGGTGGCTCCGCAATTCCCGGTGGCGTTTGGGATCGCAACGGCCATTGGGTTGCTTTGCTGCGTCGTACTCTTATTGTTGAATCAATTTCCCGTTGCTCTTTTGGCGGCAGGCGCTGCCGCGGTTGCCTTTGCAACGGGCTGGTTCAAGTATCAGGGGCAGCGTGTTAACAATGAAGTTACTGGGCAGTACGGTCGTGGGCCTTACCGAAAAGCCATCTGCAAACCAGACGCGGCATTCACGGCTAACTTGACCCAGGTCATTAGCGAACTCAATGATTGGATCAGTGAGAACGATTGGAAGATCAAATCCTCGCAAATCGATGAAGACTTGAGGGTTGCCAAGGCTGCAGAAATTGCCAAGAACTACGGAGAGGCCATTCGTCGTTATGTGAGTGTCATCTCCTTGACGATGGAAGAAGTTCGCAAGCAGCAAGATGGACAAGCCAACGATTCGGCGATTGATTATTAGAGGTTCAATCCGATCGCTTAACTCCGGCCGAAGGCAACAGTAAGAGACTTGCGTCCGTCGCCTGCGGCACGGGGTTAAACGAAAAACACTTTTCGAAATTGAATTGGTGACAATGTCGTTGCGAGCAGAGATTATTTCCATTGGCGACGAGCTGACCAGCGGTCAACGGCTCGATACAAATAGCAAATGGTTGAGCGAACAACTCGGCAATCTTGGTGTCAAAACTGCGTTTCACACCACGATAGGCGATTCCATGCCTGATAATGTTGACGCCTTTCGCACGGCAGCCCGCCGCGTCGATATTGTCGTTGCGACCGGCGGACTTGGTCCGACCGCGGACGATCTGACTCGGGAAGCCATGGCTGACGCGTTTCAAGCCCCTTTGGAGCTCAGGCAGGAAGCGCTCCAACATATCGAATCGCTATTTGCGCGTCGAAAACGCCCGATGCCGGAACGCAATCGCAGTCAGGCTATGTTTCCATTGGGAGCCCGCATCATCGACAATCCGCACGGCACTGCCCCAGGCATCGATTTCGCCGTCTCGAGTTCTAGCAACAGCAGTCTGGGTTCGAGGCAATGTCGATTTTTTTCCCTACCCGGTGTGCCAGCGGAAATGATGCAAATGTACGCTGCGACTGTTGAGCCGAGGCTCATTCAAGAGATGGGCGTTGGGGCCAAGCGATGGTTTTTCCATAGCCTAAAAGTATTTGGGATTGGCGAAAGCGACGTCGAAAAAAAACTTCCTGACTTGATTCACCGTGATCGAGATCCGGTTGTTGGGATCACCGTCTCCCAAGCCACTATCACTCTGCGCATTGCGGCCCTTTGCGCAAACGAGAGTGAGTTTCAGGCCAAGATCCAACCGACCGTCAACGAAATTCATAGCCAGCTTGGCCTGCTGGTTTTTGGAGAGGGTGAAATCGATATCCATGAAGCCACGCATCGTCTGATGATAGATCAGGGAGTATCACTCGGCGTTTTGGAATTAGGGTCTGGGGCCTGGATTCAACATAGCCTCGCCAAGTTATCTCAGCAGGGATCGAAAGGACTTCAAGCTTCTGGCTGGTATCCGTCACTAGACGCTTTGAATCGGAGCAACGAACCTCGCCGAGTACGCGATGAGGATGAAAGGGAAGGAGATCCCAACACCGTGGTAGCAGTCGAGCTTGCAGCGGTCGCCGAGCGGTACCGGCAAGAACACGATCTTGACCTTTGTTTAGCTGCTGGAATATATCCAACGTGGGAAACGGTATCCGTGTCGAAATCTCTCCCAAGCTTGGACTTTTCGTTTTCATTAGCCAGGCGAGGGAAGGAGTCCAAGCATACGACGGTCTCGCTCGGAGCACATCCTGACGTGCTCTACCACCGGCTTGCAAAAACCGGGTTGAATTTCCTGAGGCTGGAGCTGATTCAACATGGCTAAACGGATTACCGTAGCCAAGACATCGGATATCCCTCAAAACGAGTCCCGTACGTTTCCTGTTGGCGATCGAATCATCGCTATCTTCAACGAGAATGGCACGTTTCACGCCATGGACGATTTCTGTCCGCACATGGGGGCATCGCTTGCGGGTGGCTGCATCGACAATGGATCCGTTGTTTGCCCTTGGCATGCTTGGCGATTTTCGCTGACTGATGGCGGATGGCTCGATAACCCGAAGATCAAGGCCGATATTTTTGCGGTATTTATCGTGGAGCATGAGATCCAAATCGAGATCGATGATGCATGAACATCTCGACGCGGCAGAGCTACGAGCGCTTGATCACAATGTGGTTTGGCATGCTTTTTCTCAGATGTCCAGTTACGACGGATTGATCATCGACTCAGCCGAGGGATGTTGGCTTACCGACATCGATGGCAAACGATATTTTGATGGGGCGAGTTCCCTTTGGTGCAATATCCACGGCCACCGTCATCCGCATATCAACCAGGCGATACGTGATCAGTTGGATCGTGTGGCTCACGTCACCAACCTCGGAATGAGCCATCCTATTACCATAAGTTTAGCAAAACGTTTGGTGGATTTATCTCCAAACGGTTTGGAGCACGTGTTTTTTTCAAGCGACGGGGCCTCGGCGGTTGAAGTCGCCATGAAACTGGCTTTTCAATATTGGCGTCAATGCCCAACCCCGGAGCCAAAGCGAACCACCTTTCTGGCGCTGGGTAACGCGTACCATGGAGATACCCTTGGAACCGTGAGCGTCGGAGGAGTATCCCGCTTTCATGCGATGTTTGAGCCCTTGCTGTTCTCGGTCTTGCGCGGGCCTTGTCCAGACAGCTATCGATTGCCGATCGGTATCGAGCCAAGTCAAACCACAGAACATTATCTGGGAGAATATCGACGCATCCTGGAGCAGCATGCTGAAGAAATCATAGCAGTGATTGTTGAGCCGTTGATTCAAGGTGCGGCAGGAATGGTAATGCATCCACCGGGGTTTTTGGCAGGATTCGCCAAGCTCTGTAAGGAATTCGATTGCCTCCTGATTGCGGATGAAATTGCGGTTGGTATGGGACGAACAGGCAAGCTGTTTGCGTGCGAACACGAATCTGTATCTCCTGATTTTCTGTGCATAGGCAAGGGACTTACCGGCGGCTATTTGCCGATGAGCGCTACCTTGACATCGCACGCCATTTGGCAAGCATTCTTAGGAAGTCATGAGGATTCTCGAAGTTTCCTCCATGGACATACCTATGGTGGAAACCCGCTTTCCGCTGCTGCGGCGCACGCGACTTTGGACGTTTTTGAGTTGGAACGAACGCTGGAAACGCTGCCAGCGAAAGCGGAGTTGTTGCGAAACGGTCTAAATGCGTTGCGATCGCATCCCGACGTTGGTGACATTCGGCAGGTTGGAATGATTGCGGCAATCGAGTTGGTTTCCGACAAAGTGCGGAAAACGCCAATTCCCTGGCAAATGCAAAGAGCCGGGCAAGTGTGCAGTCAGGTTCTTAAAAAGGGAGTTTGGTTACGTCCGATCGGGAATGTGATCCCAATCATTCCTCCGTTGTCCGCGACCGAATCGGAAATCGCATTATTAACAAATGCGTTAGGATTTGGGCTCTCCTGAGCAACTTCCAGGTGGAATCCAGGCTTGCGATTTAGAGCTTGTTCGGGGATTATAGGGCAGTTGATTACCAGCGCCCTGACGTTTAAGTGTGGCACCGTTTAAGGGTGGCACCGTTTAAGGGTGGCACGTCCCTGAGTTTACGAAGGGCGTGGGAGTCGCTAGTGATCTTGTTCCATTCGTCGAGTCTCTTACAGTTCTGAAGTCGCCATCCGTGAGTAGCTTTTCGTCTATCCAGCGAGCGTTGATCAGTGTCAGCGACAAAACGGGCTTGGTGGGTTTTGCCAAGGTTCTTTCGGCCAAAGGTGTTGAAATTTACAGCACGGGCGGAACTCGAAAACATCTGCTCGAGAACGGAATCCAAGCGACGGAGGTGGCAGCCTACACTGGGTTTCCTGAGGTCATGGACGGTCGCGTCAAAACTTTGCATCCAAAGATCTTTGGCGGCATCTTGGCTCGCCGGAATGTGGAGGAAGACCGTGAATCCTTGCGTGCGCATGCAATCCTTGAATTCGATCTTGTCGTAGTCAATTTGTATCCGTTTGAGTCTACGATTCAAAAGCCTAATGTGACGTTTCCCGAAGCCATCGAGCAAATTGATATCGGCGGGCCGAGTCTCATTCGAGCCGCAGCCAAGAACCATGCGTTTGTCACGGTTGCAACGTCTCCTGGCCAATATGACGCGATCAGCCAGGAGCTGCAGAGCAACGGTGGTACTAGCGATAGGCTTCGACTGCGGTTGGCCGCAGAGTGCTTTGCAGAGACAGCCAGATACGATTCGGCCATTGCGGATTACCTATCGCGAGCGTCGTTAGGAAATCAGCCGATACAGACCATGGCCATGCCGACCAGCGTAACGATTTCGATGAAGCTTCAGAGCGGATTGAGGTACGGTGAAAACCCGCATCAGAGCGCAGCCTTATATCGACTGCCTGGCAGTCCGAGTGCGACGTTGACGGATGCAAAGCAGATAAACGGCAAGGAGCTCTCGTACAACAATCTTCTCGACTTGGACAACGCCCTGTCGATTGTGCGCTGCTTTGCCAAACCATCGGCAGTAGTCATCAAGCACAACAACCCTTGCGGAGGAGCATCCGCGCACAAGCTTTCGTTTGCTTGCCGAAAGGCACTTGCAGGCGATCCGCAGAGTGCATTCGGCGGCGTGATCGGTTTCAACACATTGGTGGATGCCGAAACGGCAGAAGTACTTTGTCAACCTGGATTGTTTATCGAAGCGATCGTAGCCCCTGTATTTTCTCAGGAAGCCGTTTCGCTGTTACAAACGAAGCCCAAGTGGCGAGAAAACGTTCGCTTGATGGAGACCGGTTCGCTCGGTAACCAACGCGTGGAGTTAAACTATCGATTCATAAGTGGTGGCGTTTTAGTACAGCAATCGGACAACCAACCACCGACAAGTCTGAACTGGAATACGGTAACCGAGGTATCGGTAGCCGAAGAACTTTGGGACGACATTGCCTTTGGCTGGGAGATGGTACGGCACGTCAAGAGCAACGCCATTATCTTGGCTCGTGACGCAGCCTTGGTCGGCGTTGGAGCTGGCCAAATGAGCCGCGTGGACAGCGTTGAGATCGCAATCGAGAAGGCCGGAGACCAATCACAGGGGAGCATTCTTGCCTCCGACGCCTTCTTTCCGTTCGCAGACTCAATCCACCGCGCGGCAAAAGCTGGGATCATCGCGATCATTCAGCCAGGCGGCTCGCGGAAGGATGACGAAGTCATTGCGGCCTGCAACGAACATCGCATACCGATGATCTTTACTGGCCAACGGCACTTCAAGCATTAGCGTCCGATGTTTAGGGAAAAGCCACCACCGCCATACGATCCACCGCGAGGAAACGCGCCGTTGCCGCCGCCGTAGGAACCGCCACGCGGGAACGCTCCACCGCCGAAGGAACTGCCCATGGGATACCCTCCAACACCATAGCCACCGCTGAAATGGTTGTATCCGCCATAGTTGCTTGAATATCCGAGATAGTTGCTCGAGTACCCGTAGTTCCTACCATACCCACCTACGCCGAAATTGGTGCCGTAATACTGTTGTATTACCACAGGTCGATAGCCGTAGTTCGAATATCCAAACTGCGGAGAGCATCCATAGTGGTTCCCGCGGTTGTAACCGTCGGCCTGAACGGAGTTAGCACCCACTAGGCAAGCCACGGTTGCAAAAGCGCCTAAACCGATGTTTCTTATCCATTTCGTAGTCATAATGCACACATCCCCTCAAAAAGACTTTCGCACATGCAGCCAGCAACGCGGTAATGACTGCATAAATCCTGTTTACCACGCGTACAAAGACCTATCAGTACAAATACCATGCCAAAGTCACCTCATTTTGCACGGTCAATTCCTTGTTCGGGAGGGGGAGGCTTTGGCCGAACCAATTCGAAGACAATTGGCTCATAATGAGCACACTCTCAGGATCCGCGCATCCCAACCAAACCGTTTTGCTGAGAAACCACTACAATATTGGCCGACATCAGCCGTTTCTCACGCCGTTGCAAACGGACTCCGGCCAAGACCGTTTACCAGATTTCCAAACGAATGCCTTCACCGCTCGCGAGCGCAATATACCGATATGTTCCTGCGATCGAATCGCTGCGTACCTATCGTCTTGGGCATTTCAAACGGGATGTATTTGCAGGCTTAACGGTCGCTGCAGTGGCCGTACCGCAAGCTATGGCCTATGCCAGCATCTTTGGAATGCCCGTGGAAATGGGGCTTTACACAGCCATTATCATGACCGCCGTTGGAGCACTGCTGGACTCATCGAAACAGTTAATCAATGGGCCAACCAATGCGATTTCTATCGCCATGTTCAGCGCGCTGTCGATCATTCCGGAGGACCAACGTGTATCCGCCGCCATCATGATGGCGTTTTTCATTGGATTGATTCAGACAGCGATTGCACTTCTTCGATTCGGAGATTTATCACGTTTTATCTCCCATTCGGTCATCGTTGGTTTCACGGTGGGAGCCTCCATTCTGCTGTTCTTGGACCAATTAAAAAACGTATTTAAATTCAAAGGGAAGGCAGAAAAAACCGACCATTTTCTGGTCCGTTTTTGGAGCGACATGACCGAGGGGGGGCCGATCCACTGGCCGACGGTTGGAATCGCGATATTAACGATAGCCGCCGCCATTGCAATTCGTCAAATGAACAAGCGATTTAGACTTGGGCTGCCAGAATTGTTGCTCGCGATTACTCTCGCTGCGTTAGTGCTCGTCGCGTTGGATCCCAACAAGCAGTCGGGGGTATTGCTGCAACCTGCTGTACCTCGCTCGCTCCCTGCTTTTGAGAGCCCGACGATCGATTGGAATCTCGCAAGGAACCTCTCCAGCAGCGCCGCAGCGATTGCCTTTCTTGGACTTTTGGAAGCGATGGCGATGGCCAAATCGATCGCTTCCAAAACCGGTCAAAAGCTGGATATGAACCAGCAGTGCCTGAGTGAGGGACTCGCCAACATGGCCGGTAGTTTTTTTCGCTGTTTTCCGGGTTCGGGGTCGCTGACTCGTTCCTACATCAATCACACTTCCGGCGCTGCCACGCAATGGTCGGGTGTGATCAGCGCACTGGGCGTCGCAGCTACCATATTGGTATTGGCTCCTTTTGCACAGTACATTCCTAAAGCGGCATTGGCTGGTGTATTAATCCTGACGGCGGCTCGTATGAACGATCTCAAGACACTGAGCTACCACTTGCGAGCGACCAAGTTTGATCGTTGGATTCTCATTGCGACGGCCTTGTCATCGATTCTGATTTCGATTGAATTTTGCATTCTGATTGGCGTGTTTCTTTCGTTTGCGTTCTATGTTCCACGCGCAGCTCAGATCAAAATGAACGAGCTGACGGTCACAAGTGATCGCGTCATCCGCGAAGTCGTATCGTCCGACATACGCTGTTCTTACATTCGCGTTTTTAACTTCGAAGGGGAAATGTTTTTTGGCTGTGCACCGGAATTGGAGAGGCAACTGGATACTATTCGCGAAGAATCGCCGGAAAGCCTCAGGGTTATTGTTCTCCGGCTCAAACGAGTAAACAATCCGGACGCAGTTTGCATGGACGTACTACAGCGGTTCATCGAAAAGATGCACGAGCGCAAGGTGGTCATCATGATCTCGGGCATCAAAGAGGCGATGGCTCAAACACTAAAGAATGTTGGCATCACGCAGTTGGTAGGTCAAGAGAATATCTTCCGTGAAGAATCGGAGATTTGGGCAAGTACAGTGACCGCCATGAAAAAAGGCTATTCGCTGCTGGGAAACAATCACTGCCAACACTGCCCGAATCGCGCGATAGCTCGCGAACAACGCACAGATTGGTCTTACATGATATGAACCATGCGATACCAAACGTGCATCGCCGTCGCAATTCATGGAAGCGGCTGGCGATAGTGGCATTTATCACGTATCTGGGGGCGCTCGTGGTGTTAACGTTTCTTGAACGAACCATCTTGTTTCCTGCTCCAGCGGTTGAAACCGGTTTTTGGCAAGCGGACAGGTTCGGGGCGGAAGAGTTTTATGTCGAAAGCCCTGACAAAACGAAGATCCACGTATGGTTTTTCGCGAACGCCAACTCCAAGAAAACAATTGTCTTTTGCCACGGAAATGGGGAGACGCTCGGCGTCTTGGGCGGAGAACTCGGAGAGATTCGTGATCGATGGAATGTCAATGTCGTAGCATTCGACTTCCACGGCTATGGAAAAACGGGTGGACTCGCAAACGAAGTTGACATCTTGGCGGATTCCGTGGCAGTCGCAAAATGGATCGAGTCCAGTCCGCAGTTTCGCGATCATCAGCTCATCGCGATGGGTCGATCTCTGGGAGGTGCTCTTGCGGTGGAGATCGCGACCAAAACGAAGGTCGACGGAATGATACTTGATAGGACTTTTTCCTCCGCGGCAGATGTGGCGGCCAATCAATTCTTCTTTTTTCCGATTCGACTGCTGATGCGAAACCAATTTCGATCGATTGAGAAGATCCCAAGCTATAGCGGTCCGCTGCTTCAGACGCACGGCGACGTGGATGAAGTGGTTCCGTATCGTTTTGGCAAAAAGCTCTTTGATGCTTGCACGACGCAGCGAAAAGAACTGCTGACGATCCGCGGTCTTCATCACAACGATCCGTGGCCTGAGGAGTTTTGGGACGCGGGCAGGAAGTTTATAGAAACACTTTAAGCGACATGAAACGACCAAAAAACTCCCATTTGCCGGCACTGGAACGGATTAATTTTGATTGGGATGATTCGGCTGAAATCCCAGTTGCCACCGAACAGATTTTGATCGATGCGGATCGAGTCTTGCAAGCGTATTGGGATCAATGGACCAAAAAGCCGATTGAGCAGTACGTGGCTTGCGATTTCCGCGATGTTTGGCGCGCATTGTCAAAACTCACCGCCAGCAAACTCGCCAAAGGCAACACGTTTTGCGAATGGGGTTGTGGGTTCGGTATCGTTACAGGCCTAGCATCGCAACTAGGTTGGGAAGCCATAGGGATCGAAGCGGAATTGTTTCTCGTCGATCAAGCCAAACGTTTTTTGGTGCGCAATCATCTAAAGGGAGAGATCCTGCATGGCAACTTTCTTCCGCGAGGGAGCGAACGGCTTGCGCATTCGCAGTCGGACCATGCCTCGTTGTTTCATCAAGTCGAGAACGCATACGAGCAGCATGATCTGGAGTTGGACGACTACGCCTTGGTATTTGCTTACCCATGGCCGGGCGAACATCATTTTTTGCAAGAGGTTTTTAGGCATTATGCTGGGGAGGGGGCGCTCTTGCTCATATTCCTCGGCCCATACGAAATAGAGCTCTACCGCAAACCGTAGAACGTGGCGGATGCTGCCAGCATCCGAGCATATAACGATGCAAATCCGAGCATCTACCGATGCAAATCCGAGCATCTACCGATGCAAATTCGAGCATCTACCGATGCAAATTCGAGCATCTACCGATGCAAATTCGAGCATCTACCGATGCAAATTCGAGCATCTACCGATGCAAATTCGAGCCGACGCTAGCAGCGTCGGCCACGACACTAGACTCAACTTCATTATCTTCGACCACTTGCAATTCTTGCAGGTTGAAGCTCGTTGGTGGATTTCGAATACGCAGCTTGTGCGTTGGTCAACACCTGCAATGGAACGATGGTTGAATCATTGCACGCGATCGGTTTGTTGCCGACGTAGGCTGCCAATAACGGCCAGCCTTGGTCAGGGGGAGGAGGCGTCGCACCCATGAACTTCAACCCGCGTGCGTCCAATGCAAACCGAATCCCCAATCGACTTGCCGTTGCGAAGGGCCCAATTTGCCTCCAAGGTTGATCCGCAGTCGTCAGCAGTTTCATTGTTGCGGTTGTTGCATCCAACCAATCGGTGTCGACTGTAACTGAATCGCCGGTGAGCAAGCCCCTGAATTCTCGAAAAGCTCCATCACTAATCACAGCGCTTCCGATACTAAGATTGCCGATACCCTGCATGGGATTTCCAAATGGCATCGAAGCCATTGCCAAGTCCACCGATTGAAAATCCCCTCGCACGGCTGTTTCCCAGTGCTGGTTTTTTTGCCACCAATCGATGTTACCACGAAAGCGGGCCTCATTTCCGAGGTACTTTAACGCAGGAAAACGTTCGCTCAACAGGTTGCAAGGAATGAACAGGTCATTGGAATTGATCGTCCATTTCGTGGTCTCCGAGATGTGCTCCCTGTCTACACTGAAGGAAGCTAGTCCCGGAGAGTTTTGGCCTTCCAACGAATACGATACCATCAATGTGGATGTGGCTTCCGTAGGCTTGAATCCCACTTTGACGTTTTGAAATTTCGTGATTTTGGAACCGTCAGAAACCAATAGCTCTTGCATAGCCAGCCCAAGCAGACCGGCTGAATGCTGAGGACGGCACAGAAATCGATCGTGGACAGCCTGCATGGCAAGTTGAATCTGCTGGCCATTCAAAACCGGGGACGAAATGTCCACCAACCAGCCGCTTCGATCAATGTAGGCATTGACTTCCGCGATGGTGAGAATCTCCTGCCCCGTCTCTGGATTTGAGAAAACTAAATTGCAAACCCGAAATTTATTAGGACGGGGAAATTCGATCGACTTGAAGTGGACTTCGACCCCAAGATTATCGCTCAGTCGACGTTGCCAAGTTTCGTTTAGATGGCTTTGATACCACGGTGTGGCAAGCAGAATACTGTAGCTAACCACGCAAAACACGGGTATCAATGCTAGCCAAAGAAATACCGTTCGACACAGCGCCCGCTGCGTCGATTCATGGAATCGAAGTCTTTTTTTCCTGGAATTGGAAGGCATCCGCGAGAGCTTGAAAGCAGTAACAGAATCACAATGGAATTCGCCAACTCTCTAGTAGCAAAATCGACTACTAAGGGCAAGTTTGAAAAACAGTATCTTTGTGGCTAGGGAACTTGGCGAAAGCCGACCATGGTCGGAAGCAATGGATGAGGGTTCGGCCCGCCTTGTCGAACTTGTATAATGGACTAGAACGTGCTCTTGTTATCCAATCGCCTCGCGCCAGTTTAACGCTGACAACCAATGAATTACAAACGAATGATCTACATCGGGACGATCGCGTTATTGGCTTTGGCCGGTGGGTTCGCATGGAACATGATGGCTCGGTCTGCCTACGAATCGGCTGAATACAAGGTCGTCGAATCAGACGGCAAGTTCGAGGTCCGCGAGTATCCGGACTTGATGCTCGTCGCAACGACGACCAAGCTCGAAGCTCAAGGCCGCGATGGCAGTTTCATGAAACTGTTCCGCTACATTAGCGGTGCAAATGTGACCAAGCAAAAGATCTCGATGACGACGCCTGTGTTCATGGAGAATGACTTGGATTCCAGTGTCCAAATGGGATTCGTGATACCCAAAGATGTTGCAATCAAAGGCGTCCCTAAGCCAACTGGCGAACAAGTTGACGTTCGGAAACGACTCGGAGGCCGCTTCGCTGTGGTGCGGTTCCCCGGCCAGCTCACTTCCAAGCTGGCAACGGAATCGGAAGCCAAGCTACGATCCTGGATGGAAAATAAAGGCCTTGTCTCCGATGATTCAGCGGGAGGTAGCGGCGTCGAAACCGCTGGCTACGATCCCCCCTTTACTCCAGGACCGCTAAGACGCAACGAAGTTCTGATTCGGTTGAAATAGCTCGTAGCGAGGTAATGATTCGTTGTGGAAAGAACTTTCTTGTAGTCGCGTTGCCATGATAAACTTTCTCAAACCTCCGTTCCCAATAGAATCATTTTATCGCGTTAACTCATGATTTGATTAACACGTGGATTCTTTTTTGCTCGGAAGTTTGCCAAAATAAGTGTCCGAAGTTGGACGCGTTGTCAAAGCGATAATTCCTTTGACAAACCTGCAATAACTACCGAGAATCCGATAGTCCAAATCTCAAACCGTGTTGAGCGGGAGCTTGCCTCCCCTAAACCTTGTTTTGGCGTCCTACGTAACGGCCCGCGAACCGCCACACATGTCAGCATCTGCAAAATTATCGACGATCCGCCAAATAGGGATCACAGTGAGCGACGTTGAGACAAGCGTCGCCTTTTACCATGGCATTCTTGGTTTGGATCTGTTGTTTCGAGCTGGGCCAAATCTTGCATTTCTTGATGCTGGTGGTGTCCGTGTTATGTTAACAACGCCACAGGGGGCAGGGACTGTCGGAGCGAACTCGATTTTGTATTTCAGCGTGAGCGATATTGCTGCTGTTCATCATTCGCTGGTAGACCAAGGTGCAGTAAGCGAACGGTCACCGGCGCTCGCCGCGAAGATGCAAGATCATGACTTGTGGACAGGATTTCTGCGCGATCCTGACGGAAATCTCGTCGGACTGATGGAAGAGAAACCAAATGACCAAGTTTGAAGAGTCCGCACAACTCTGCTTCTTTTTCGGCTTGCTAGTCCGCCAGAGCCCCTTTGGCTAGGTACTGAGGAAACGCTTGGTGCCGGATCGATTCGTCACGTACTAGCTCATGCGAATCCAAAATCGATTTCACCGCATCCGCATCCTTGCCGCGGAAGATCATGACCGCCACCTTTTTGGACGCGTTATTGGACTTGGTGTTGAAAAGTCCAGCAAACGCAAGTTTCTTAGCGTCGAACTGTTCCTTGGCTAACGCAGTCAACTTCGACCCGATTGATTTTGCCAAAGCAGGCTCGCTAGGCCATTTGTTTCCTTGGCTGATAATCACAATCACGCTTTGCTCCATCGACGTGACTTCGCTGACCAGTTGTAACTTTCCCGCAATCGTTTGAAATCCATTGAGCTCCGCTTTCATGAACCCTTCTGAAACATATGGGTCCGGGCCGAACATGGCTTCTGCGTCTGGAATCGAGTCCGCATGGATGACGACAATACCGCGTGTGACTTTCTCAGGGTCAGCACACGGGCCGGCGGTTGTAAGCGAACCGAGTTTTGCGAGTCGTCCGAAATTCTCCAGGTGCGCGGCTTGCTTCTTTTGAATTTCTTCTGCAGCTATTCCTTGGGTAGACTTACCCGTGGTCAAAAAGACGAAAAAGTCACGGCTCTTATCTTCGGCGATACAAGTTGGTACGATCTGCAGAGCAGTTATGGCAAAGAGAGCAAGACGACAATAATTGGTCATGTTCAAAACCTTTTCAAGAAACCGATCCGCGATGGGCGACGCGATAAAGTATACTCACAAAAAACGTGTTGAAATCGTCGGACTTCTATGCATGGCTGAATTCTCACGAATTCATCCATAGAACAGTCTAGGAGAGCGGCGATGTAAAAACTATCAATCACAACCCGAAACGTAAGTGAGGGACCTGCGAAATTGTCCCTCGCTTACACCTCGGGTTGGGATACTCCAATCCGCCGCTCGCCTTAAGACTCAGCTTTAGAAGGACACATCGAATGAGATCAAGTACACGTCGGATGACTCGTCGCGATCTTCTTGGGAGGTCATTGGCAATCGCGGCAAGTCCATGTCTCGCCTCGTTGGGGCAATCGTTGTTGCAAGCAGCGGAAAACAAACGCGAGCGTTTTTTCTTTGGCGTTCATCCTTACTCCATCAAATCGCTTTTTGATTCCGGCGAACTTTCGCTCGAGGGATACCCAGAGTTTGCAAAGAATTCGCTCGGCGTTACGGCGATCGAACTGGCGGCAGAATTGTCTTTGCCCCTCTTAGAAAAACCCGATCTTGTTGCCAGGATTCGCAGGAAAGCGGAGTCGCACGGAATCAAGGTTCACGCACTTTTGTGCTCGGAAGAGTTCAAACTCGATGCGCCCTTGGAAGCCGACCGCAAAGCGGCCGTTGTGGACCATCTACGATGGGCGGCCATCGCTAGCCAACTAGGCTGCACTTTCTTGCGCGTTCGCGCCTCGACAGCAGGCGATCTACCTAAACAGTTGCAGAATGCTGCCGATGGTATCGGTTCGCTTTGTGATCAGATGCCGAAGGGCTCACCTGCTGTCTTGATTGAGAATGTCGCTGGCCCATCGCGGAACGCCGATTGGATGGTCGACTTGGTTAGGAAAATTGGAGTGGATCGAGTTGGGGTTTTGGCCGACTTTGGGAATTTCGATGGCGATCTTTATGCCGGCATGGCCAAACTAATGCCGTTCACGAAATCGGTTTGCACGAAGTCCTGGGACTTCGATGCCGACGGAAACGATACGAAAATCGATTTTGGAAAAATGATGCAAATCGTTCTGTCGACGGATTTCAGTGGGTGTATCTCCATCGAATACCTTGGCAGGAAGACGCCACCCATCGAAGGTGTAAAAAAGTCAATTCAGCTTGTTCAACGTCATCTAGCGAAATAAATTCCAGTCATTCATTGCAAAAGCCCGGAGCCATTCATGAAGCTGCAAAGTCAACTTGTTTTTCTGATGGTAGTGGCCTGTTGGTTCTTACCATCGGCGATTGCAGCCGACTCGCGTCCGAATGTTCTATTGATCCTAACCGACGATCAACGTTGGGATGCGATTGGTCTCGGGGGCAGCAAGCATTTAAAAACACCGAACATAGACCGGCTTGGTGCCGAAGGAGTCTACTTCAAAAATTCCTTTTGCACGACTTCGCTTTGTTCCCCCAGTCGTGCAAGTATTCTAAGCGGGCTGTACGCTCATGCGCATGGCGTGGCAAACAACTTCACCGAGTATCCGGTTGGCTTGCAGAGTTTCCCGATGGTCCTTCAATCGACAGGATACGATACTGGGTACATTGGTAAGTGGCACATGGGAGAAGAGAACGATGAGCCAAGGCCTGGTTTCAACTGGTTTGTCACCCACAAAGGTCAAGGCAAGTATTTCGATACGGAATTCAATTTCAATGGAAAGAGACGGGAGGTTGCCAAAGGATATTACACCAATGTTGTTACGGACATGGCGGTGGATTGGCTCAAACAACCGCGTGCCGACAAGCCTTGGTGTCTGATCTTGGGGCACAAGGCCCCGCATAGTTTTTACTTCCCTGAGCCGAAGTACGAAAAGTCCTTTGACAACGTGCATATTGCGTATCCAGAGACGGCCTTCATGCTAAATGACAAACCCGACTGGATTCGACAGCGGCTTACGACCTGGCATGGAATCTACGGTCCACTCTTCGAATGGCGCAAAAAATTTCCAGATGAAACGCCCGAGGGGGTGAAAGATTTCGAAGCCATGACGCGGGCCTATCTCGCGACCCTTTTGTCCGTCGACGACAGCATTGGCAGGCTTTACGAATTGCTTCAAGCACGCGGCGAACTGGACAATACCATCATCGTCCTAATGAGTGACAATGGCATCCTAAACGGCGAACATGGAATGGTAGACAAGCGGACGGCCCACGAGCCGAGCATCCGCAATGTCCAAGTGGTTCGATTCCCGAAACTGGTGCCGATCAACAAATCAAAGGTAATGGATGAGCAAGTTTTGACGGTCGACATGGCCCCGAGTTTGCTTGAACTCTGCGGAGCACCGGCATTAAAAAACATACACGGCAAATCCTGGGTTCAGCTTGTCAAGCAAGGAGACGCCGCTTGGCGCAAGTCATGGCTTTATCACTACAACTACGAAAAGCAGTTTCCTTACACTCCTAATGTTCGCAGTGTTCGAACGGAAAGCTGGAAATACTCTCGATCGCCACATGGCGACGGCGGGCCCGATAGGCATATGGCTGAACTCTACAACATCGAGTTTGATCCCGAGGAACGGCACAACTTGATCAACAACAGAAAATATGCCGGAGTTGTCCAGCGGATGCGGGCAGAGCTCCTTACGGCCATGAAGGCAGTTGGGCTCAACGAAGCCAATGACAAGATGCCACTCGATGAAGGAATCAAGTCCAGTCTGCCAGTTCAAAAAATTCGTTAGAATGAACCTGTCAAGGGTTCCAACGGGAGAGCGAGGCTCCTGCCGAGCTTGGCTTTGGAATAATTCGCGCTAGCGCGTGGCATAGGCATTTGGAGTACAATTCAAGACTTAGTCTCCATCCCAAACTGCCCTGCCAGGCGAACCCACCATGAAATCTTTATTTCCCGTTACCTTTTTACTGATCGCTTCGGTTCTCGTAAGTAAGCCCAAATCGGTCATCGCAGACGATCTGGAAGTTAGGAAACTGCTACCGGATTCTACTGCGGTTTATGTCGAGGCAAAATCGCTCGAGTCCGTCTTAGAACATCCATTTACAAAATCCTTGCAGGATTCCAACGCCTTCAAAAAACTCTGGCGATCGCCCGAGGTAATGAAACTCCGCGGTGGCTTAACGCTGTTTGAGTTTGCCGTTGGGGATAAGGTGGAATTGGTGGTTAAGAGCTTGACTTCAAATGGCCTCCATCTGGCCGTCGACAAGAAAACCGAAGGGGTGGTACTGCTTGCCTGCACCGAAAGCCAAGAGTGGCTCGATGAGTATTTGCAAAAGCTGGTGAAAATAGCCAGAGCGGATGCCAAGTCCAAGGACCAACCCGATCCCATCCGCGAAGCGGAGTATCGCGGAATTCGCGGCTACGAATTTCAAAAAATGATTGTCGGCAGTATCGGCTCCGTTTTGGTCGTAACCAACAAAGGCGAACTTGGCAAAAATATCATCGATCGGCATTTGGATTCGACAAACGACCATCTGCTCAGCCAGCCTCTTTTTCAAAAGGCTTGGAAGTCCAACACCGAACCATCGCTTCCAAATACAACGCAGCAGATTGCAAAGGCTTTTGTTGACCTCGATACGCTTAGGCAGGCTGGGGTTGCCAAGGACTTGTTGATGGGCAAAGCCAAGGACTTCGCTGGTGAACTCATTCTCGGGGGAATCTTGGCATCGATGCAGAAAACAAACTTCGCGGTTGGAGAGCTCTCTCTTAACGCAACCAAACTTTCCCTGCAAGTCAGTGTCCCGCATGCGACGGAATGGACAGAGGATTCGCGTTCATTCTTTGTCGGGCCAAAGGGCAAGGGCTACGCATCTTCCTTGATTGAAGATTCAGGAATGATGGCCAGTCTTATCGCGTACCGAAACCTCTCCGAACTATGGCTCCGGGCGGGAGATTTGTTCGATGAAAAGGTGAACGCACAGTTAGCTCAGGCCGATAGCACTCTGACTACATTGTTTTCTGGAAAAGACTTTGGAACTGATATCTTGGGGGCAATCGAACCGCAAATTCAATTGATCGCTTCGGAACAGGTATTTGAGACGTCCAATACTCCATCGATTCAATTGCCGAGCTTTGGACTTGTTGCAAAACTCAAAAACCCAAAAATGAAGAACGAATTCAAACGGACATTTCAAAGTTTCATCGGTTTTTTGAACGTGGCGGGTGCCATGGAGGGAAATCCTCAATTGGACTTGGACTCGGAAACCATCGACGGCAAACAGATCTATACGGCCAAGTATTTACGAGAGGACGACAAGAAATACGATAACGGTCTGCCTATCCAATTCAATTTCAGTCCGAGCTTGGCTTTCGACGGCGATCTGGTCATTGTTTCCAGTACGAACGCGCTGGCAAAACAGGTGACTTTGAAGTCAACTGAGCAGAATAAGGGCTTCGCCAAGGCGAAAAACAACACGGCCCTGAACGTGGACTTTGGGGCTTTGAAGCACACATTGGAATCGAATCGGCTTCAGATGATCTCCCAAAACATGCTCGAAAAAGGGCATAGCAAGTTGGAAGCCGAAAAAGAAATCGACACATTGCTAAGTCTGTTGTCCTTACTACGGAACGGAACTGCGACGCTGAAATTTGACGATCAAGTCCAGCTTCAACTGGATCTTGAAATCCGTTCGGATCGGTAAGCCAGTATGCAAGACCGATACCGGCGCCAAAAAGCATTTATAGAAGTAGGCGAGCACGGGCAAAAACTACTTTCTAAGGCGAGGGTGGCGATCTGCGGAATGGGAGCTCTCGGCGCCATGGTGGCAGAGCGGCTGTGCCGTTCAGGCGTCGGCTTTTTGCGATTGATCGATCGTGATTGGGTTGAGCTTGACAATCTCCCGCGACAAGCACTCTACACAACTCGCGATGCTTTAGAGGTTCGTCCAAAGTCCATTGCCGCCGAGGAGCACCTATTGGCCATCGATCCAAACATCCAGTTGCAAAGCGTCGTTGAAGATCTGACATATCTCAATGCCCAACAATGGATGTCCGATGTCGATTGCATCGTCGACGGTACTGACAACTTTGAAACTCGCTATTTGATTAACGACCTGTCGATACGTTGTGGTCTTCCGTGGGTACATGCTGGGATCGTAGGCGCCTCTGGTCAGTCGATGTCTTTTGTGCCCGGAAAAACAGCTTGCTTTCGGTGCTTGTTACCCGAACCACCACCAATAGAACAAATGCAAACATGCGATTCAGCCGGTGTCCTAGGGCCGGCCGTCGGGGTGATCGCGTCCTGGCAAGCCATGGAGACCCTGAAGATCCTTTTGAAAAAGGAAATTGCAGGGGACGGATTTCTGCGTGTGTTCGATCTGTGGGCTGGCGACGTTCGGAAAATTCGCGTGCCACGCAATTCGGAAGGTTGCAGAACTTGCATTCAACGTCATTTCGATTTTCTTGAAGGTGACATTGGGACTCGTGCTCGCGTTTTGTGTGGGCGAGGGGCGGTTCAAATCCAGTCCTCAGGTCGAGATCGCATTGACCTGCAAGTACTCTCTCAGAGGCTTATGTCGGAAGGCCAAGTCACCGAAACCCCTTTTTTGGTTAGATTCATCCACCCACCATATGTAGTAACCGTCTTTGCAGACGGTAGAGCCATCGTTCAAGGGACAGAAAATCCGGACGAAGCGAGAAAAATTTACTCGAGATTCATCGGCAGTTGAGGTTTTTTGGTATTTTAAAGCCCCTTGAAGGGTAGAATTTTCTTCGACAGTCGTAGAATTGCATACCTCAGGTGACCGACACGTTACTATTATCGTGGCAAATGCTGTTTCCGGAAGTAATTCGTACTTCCCTTTTACCGTAGAACGCCGCTAGGAAGTGAAGCAAAGAACAAGATGCGTTACGCGTTTCGACTTGCAGAGTTATTAGGGCACACGCCAGACCGGCGAAAGCGTCCCGGCACCATCAAAGCCATCGTTGAGTACACAGGCTTGGATCGTCACCAGGTTGCAGCCCTTCTTAAGAACGAGGCAAAGTACATTCCGATCGAGGCGCTGTCTCGACTGTGCGATTACTTGATCGAGCACGGCTATGCTCGAGCGGAGGAACTTCCGGGCGCGCTGTTCGCGATTACGCCGGAAAATTTCTGGGAGATGCTTGCGCGACGTTCCCGGTTGGAGATTTGTGTTGGTGTGCGACGTCCGCCGGATGATGAATCCGCAGACACCGCCTGGATTGTCGCATCGGATAGCGTTTTAGCTGGCGAAGTCCTCAATGGCGTGTCCACATTGGGCGGAACGGCCAAAGCGATTTCCGCCAAGAAGGGTGGTGGCAAGGAGATGCCGCACATTGAGCACTTACGGCAAACTCTGGTTTGGAGCCCCGGCACGATGAATGTCGAGCAGGTGCACTTGCGCGCTCAAAACGTTTACGATGATTTTTCGGAAATGGGTGGCGACAAGGCGATGGTCTGCCTTGGGTCGGTCAAAAGCAACCCGACCGTTGAGCTTGTTTTGGCCAACGCGTTCGGATGTGATGCTTTTGTGACACAGGACAATGTGGCAACTGCGTCGGAGCGCGCTTGCCCATTCTTCTTACGCTATCGCGATCGCGATCCACATCCGCCGGCTTGTTCCGCCGGCATGCAACTTAGCAAATCCGAAAAGGCGGCGGAGGCCGGTCTCTACTATGAAACGGCTGACGGAAGCTGGGCATTCGCTGGTGGAGCTACGCCGGGTCGCGACGCTGCCTTGGTGTTCTATATTTTCCGCGAATCGCTCGGCCGCTTAGAAATGGTACTCAGTGGATTCTCGGGTCGCGCTACGCGTCTTTTGGCTCGAACACTCGCTCACCGAGCCGAAGATTTCTGGCCACCGATATTCCATGAAAACTATCTCCAAGTTGGGGCCTATCTGGTCCAGTACGAAGCTGCCGAAGGGGGAGACGACTCCTTGGATATCCTTTCAACCGACACCATGGCGAACGCCACGGTGATTGCATTGCCGACCGAGGCCATCGCCAAACGATTGGGCAAGGGCTCTCATCCTGGATGATCGAAGCATCGTGTCCGCAATCCAAAGCAACACCTGAGCTGGACCTGCGCGTCCAGCTTGGTCGTCTTTCCTTAAAAAATCCGGTCCTTGTCGCATCGGGGACTTTTGGTTACGCAAAGGAAATGGCGGGGGTCATACCGCTACCTGAGTTAGGTGGCGTCCTTCCAAAAACGATCACGCAAAATCCGCGGCCCGGCAATGCTCCCTGGCGGACCGTGGAGACAAGTTCGGGTCTCCTCAATGCAATAGGCCTGGACAACGATGGCATCGATTACTTTCTCGCCAATCATTGGCCTTATCTCAAGGCTACTGGGGCGACCATCATCGTCAGCATCGCCGGCAAATCGCTGGACGATTTTGTGCTATTGGCAGAGCGTCTCAAAGAAGCTAAAGGACTAGAAGCGGTGGAACTAAATGTTTCCTGCCCTAATGTTTCCGGGGGAGTAGATTTCGGTACCGATGCCAAACTCTGTTTCGAAGTGGTAAGCAAAGTTCGCAAAGTCCTCGACTGCGCGATTGTGACCAAGCTTACGCCCAACGTAACACGCATCGTCGATATCGCCCGAGCCGCCAAGGATGCGGGCACGGACGCCGTCACCTGCATCAATACGGTGCTTGGTATGGCCGTCGATTGGCGCAAACGCAAGCCGATGCTAGCCAACGTAGTTGGCGGGTTAAGCGGCCCCGCGATCAAACCGATCGCGCTGCGATGCGTTTACCAAGTTGCCTCCCAAGTTGGCGTCCCGGTGATCGGCGTCGGCGGAATCGCGAACATCGATGACATGATGGAGTTCCTTGTTGCTGGAGCGTCGGCGATTCAAATCGGCACGGCAAACTATTATGATCCCTTGGTGAGCCTCAAGCTTATTCGCGAGTTACCTCATGCATTGGCTTCGATTGGGGCGACTTCCGTTCGGGAAATTGTTGGAACCTTGAAAACGTAATATCACCGGATATTGCAAACACTCACTTGATTGAATTGAAAAATGCGAGTTTTGAGCGGGATCCAGCCCACTGGTCGTTTCCACTGGGGTAATTATTTCGGTGCAATAAAGCAATACATCGACTTCCAAGACGCCCATGACGGCTACTACTTCATCGCCGACCTGCATGCCCTCACGACCATTCGCGAGCCTGAGATTTTGCGAGGGTTCGTCAAGGATGCAGCCTTGGACTTGCTGGCCCTCGGCTTGGATCCGGATCGCGCCACTCTGTTTGCGCAATCGGATGTTCCTGAAGTCTCGCAATTGTGCTGGTTGTTGATGACAGGCGC
Source organism: Pirellula sp. (assembly GCA_031374925.1). Lineage (GTDB taxonomy): Bacteria > Planctomycetota > Planctomycetia > Pirellulales > Pirellulaceae > JBKCUI01. Next base: position 41,193 of record JANMHA010000379.1, read on the forward strand.
GCCGTTGGGACTGCTCGAACGCTGCACCGCGTTTAAAGACAAAGCAGCCAAAGGGCTCACAGCCGACGCCGGCCTATTTACCTATCCGGTTTTGATGTCCGCCGACATCTTGGCGTATGATTCCAATTGGGTTCCGGTCGGTTCAGACCAAGTCCAGCATATCGAAGTTTGCCGCGACTTGGCTCGTAGTTTTAACGCGCATTACGGCGAGGTATTTACGATGCCGGAAGCTAAAATTGTGCCAGGCGCGGGCAAGGTGCCTGGTACCGATGGCGAAAAAATGAGCAAGAGCTACAACAATACGCTTGGTCTGTTTGAGGACCCGAAGGAACTTCGCAAGAAGATCATGCGGATTAGTACCGATTCGCGTCCCATGGAGGACGCAAAGGATCCTGAAGTTGATCATCTCTTCCAACTCTATCGCCTATTCGCGACCCAAGAGCAGATAGAAGAACTCCGCGCGATCTATTTGCGTGGTGGCTTTGGTTATGGCGACATCAAGAAGCGATTAGCGGACGTATCGGATACGTATTTGCAACCCGCACGTAAGCGACGCGCTGAATTGGAAAGCAATCCGGCCTTGGTCAAAGAGATTCTTTGCAAAGGAGCAATCAAGGCTCGGGAACGAGCCAGCAATGTACTCTTGCGTGCCGAACGAGCCTGCGGGCTAAAGGCTTAGCGTGGCACGGTGCCATGAGTCCGTACTGCCAATATTCACAAATGGAATACATCCATGGAATTGGACATTGCAAGTCTTGCACAACAAATTGCCGATTGCTTTCCTTCCCTTCCATTGATTGTCGATACGCTCATCACTAATTGCAGCCATAACTGTGATGAATGCTCGGAAATCGAGGAATTCTTTTCTGGGAAGCGATGGAATCAGGTCTCGGCAAGTGAGTATAGAAGGCAATGTGCTGCTACGTCTTTAATGACACAGGAAGCGTTTAATTGCTTCGTTCCAGGCTGGATGACCGTATCGATTCTGGATAGCAGGACTGCCGACGTGCTCCCTTGTGGTCTGATTTCTATCATGGGAGGACAGTCGGATTTCTGCCGTAATCGCATCCATGAGTTCTATACGACGCTGAGCCTCAAACAACTCGAATGCGTATCTCACTTCGTCGAGTGGTACATCGCGTACATCGATTCGAAAGCCGATGACGCTAGAATCGCAAGGGATCGCATTCAACACAGGATGGCGGCAGAGTCGTCTCGATGCGATCGCTTTGCCAAACCGCCACTGAAAAATTTGCGAATCAAGACGTTCGACGAATTGCAGCAATTGAGTATCTCGCGGTTACTTGCATACCGGAAAAAAGCACTATCACTGGAGTACAAAACGGTGGAATCGGCATGGGTTAAGACGCATGATGTCGACGTGATTTGGTTCAAGGAAGACCCGAGATGGGGTGTTTTGTACGGAAATATTCTTTACGCACTCGCGATGAAGAAGAGCACGAAAAGCCGTTGACCGGGGGCTCACTCTATACAATATAATTGATGGCAAATTGTGTCCTTCACTTTAAAACGCCGAGTAGAAAATCTTGACCATTTCCGTCCGTGAGTGCGAACTGGAACAAATTGAGCGTTTTCGCGATTGCTATCGCCATGAAATGAACTGTCAGATCATTCATGATTCGATTCACGGTCGTTCGGGCTGGACACGAGAGTATTCAATGTTCTTGAATGAGACTCTAGTCGGATACGGCTCAGTCGCAAT
>JANMHA010000425.1:0-1524 GCA_031374925.1 Pirellula sp.
GAAATATCGCCTCGGAGTTAGGCACCATCCCGGATAGTTCGATTGCAGAAAAAAAGGAATTTCTGTTTTCAGATGACTTTGAAGGAGCCAATCCGGCGACGGTATGGCAGAGCTGAAGAAAGACCCCGCTAGCAAGGCTGACACGCACATCCTCGAACTCGCCAAGGAAGCCGAACCGCCTGCGGACGGCATATTGAGCAAGACGATCTACCAGGACGACCAGATCAAGGCCGTGGTCTTCGGCTTCGGCCAGTGTCAGGAACTCTCAGAACACACGGCGGCGAAACCGGCCATGCTGTTCTTCGTGAAGGGCGAGGCGAGCGTCGGCCTGGGCGATGATGTTCAAGAGGCACAAGCTGGAACTTGGGTCCACATGCCAGCAGAATTGAAGCACTCTATCAAGGCAAGGACGCCAGTAGTGATGCTGCTGGTACTGATGAAGTGAGAATTCCAATGTTCCTGATCCGTGCCTTCGCTGTCTGGCTCGTCATCATCGCTGCCGAAACGAATGGAGCCGAATTGTTTTGCGGAGATTTTTGTTCAGCTAGCCCCGGAGATCTTGGTGGCAGCGTTTCAATGCGCATATGCGATGACGCCATTGCTGGACGCTGAGGTTGCCGTTGAAGCCGCCGTCACTGCACCGTCTGTCGACTGGAACTAACTTCACCAATACATTTTTGACAACGCAAACTCGTTGCTTTCATTAGCAAAACGGCTTCCGACTTGCGGCTATTGGAAACCTTAATCGTCAATTAATTTCGAATTCACTTCCGTATTGACCTAAGTTGTCACGGCACTGCTGATAATGAATAGTGTTGGGACGCGGCAGACCAACGACGCCAAGATCGCCGCAGCAATCGAACTCAAGGAAGAATCAAAATGCTAGTTCTAAGTCGCAAAGTTGGTGGTAAGCTGGTTATCGATGGCAACATCACTGTCGAAGTCGTGAAGATCCAAGGCAACCGCATTTCGCTCGGCATCGTTGCACCATCAAATGTCAAGATTCTCCGGGGTGAGTTGAACCAACCGCAAGCGAACGCTCAAATTGTTGAACTTGGCGTTGAAGATGGAATGTTAGTGGCTTGCTAGACTCAACAATGGATTGATAGGATTTTGGCCCTATCCACGACCACGTTCATGGCAAGTTTCGCAAATCTTGTGCACTTGGAGCATTAAACGTGATCTGCGATGCTTAGGGCTAACAATCTCGAGCCCGACGTCCGTGCCGTTGCGAACGGGTGCTTCGAACGCACAATATTCCCCAAAGAAGATACAGAATGCGAATACTTTTCACCGGCGGTTCTGGCAAAGCCGGACGCCATGTTGTTGCTCACTTAGTCGAGCAGGGGCACCGAGTACTTAATTTGGATCTGACTCCATCCTATATTCCGCTTGCCTATGATATGACGGCCGATTTGACCGACGCCGGTCAAGTTTTCTCAGCAATGTCGGGCATCACTTGGTTCGACGAGTTGGATTCTGGGGAAGGAGTTCCTAAGTTTGATGCGGTGATTCATTTTGCGG
>JANMHA010000439.1:0-45029 GCA_031374925.1 Pirellula sp.
CTTCCACGTCCTTCAGTTCTGCGGGAGACAGCTCGTCATGAGACAACTGCCGCAGCAGTTCGGCCGACAAGCACGTTTGTGGATTCTGCATGGTCATGATTCATTCTCCTGCAAGTCCCAGAGCTGCGAGACTTCCAAAACTTTTTCCTTCAACCTGGCGATGACTCGATACCGCGCGATATACACTGCCCCGGCGGAGCGCCCCGTGGATTTAGCCACTTCGGCGATCGGCACGCCTTCAATCGCCGTCCGCCAAAATGCGTTCCAGGTCGTTTCGCTGAACTCGGAGCGAATCTGCTCGGTGGCCCAGCGGATCAGTTCCTTCCGGGCCTCCGCCAAAATCTCGGCGGTGGTTGCCTGCGGATCGGGCTGAGCATCCAGCAGGTCCACCATCGAGGTCGAACCGGTGGCCTCGTCGCGAGGTCGCCGAGTCAATGATTTCGTGATCGAATTGCGAGCAATCGTCGTCAACCAGGCCCGAAACGGCGGCTGCAAGTCTCCCGGAATCCAGCCCTCGATCGACCTGGAAATCGACAGAAACACCTGCTGCATCACGTCTTGCGCGTCGGCGTCCTGCAATCCTCGCAGCCGGGCCATCCGAAACACGACGGGCTGGTAAATTCCCAGAAACTCAGTCCACGCCGCTCCATCCGAAGGGTTTTTGACCCTGAAAATGAGGCTGTGGCTGGTGTCAGGAAACTCGTTCATGTTCTTCTCCTATAAAGAATCATCCACGATTCCCCGAATTCTTACACCGGATTTTGCAATTTCGCGAAATTGCCGGGCGGAACGGGCACGTCCGCGCTTCCAACAGCGGAGCTATCCGCTGGTTCGCTTGTGATTCACTTTGCGTCTGACGCGATCATTCGGTTGTAGACCCTGAGCTCAACTTCGGGCAGGCTTGGGCGATTGGCGAGCATTCCTGAAACGATCCGGAATTGGTTTCCCGAAAGCGTGTAAATGAAAGAGCTACTCTCCGCTCGTGAGTCTCCAAGGAAGAAGTTCATGACCTTGACACCGCCGCTTCGAGACAATTCGTGGGCCTTGAGCAGACTCTCGACTTCTGCCCGCACTGCAACGTCCGAACACACAGTCGCAGCAGTTCCACCCGGCGTTGGTCGCCGGCCGCGGATCCTTCGCCAGTGCCTCGAAATCGGCGTTGCTGATACCAGCAGCTTGAGGGAGCAGTTTCTTGGCTTGATCGACGGTAAGCTTCGCGTCCTGGGCGCTACCGACCGACGACAGCGCCATAAGAACAACAACCGAGAGAATATGCCGCTTCACCATGTTTGCCCGTACAAGGAGTTTGTGGCCGAACGACCAAGGTAACCCTGCGGCGGCCAAGTGACTTTGATTTCAGAACCCGCCCGATCCGCTGCTCGGGTTGCCCGCGTTGTTCGGCGGATCTGCTACGACCTTTTCGCGCCAGGACAAGTTCGCGGCTCCGTATCGCCACACGAGTCCGATCGCAATGATCGGGTACAGGAATGACGCAATCAACACCACGGCAGTGCCAGCGGAGTCGGAAAAGCTCGGTGTGGAAACGGTCGCTCCGTGCAGTACAACGACGGCGAAGAGACTTCCCCCGGTCGAATTGTAAGCCCATGTATACAGGATGGCGGCAGCGATTCCCATGGGAATCGCTGCCGCGAATGCCGAGAACGGATGAGTGTGAATGGAGGTAATGAAATAGTTGGGCCAATGCCAGAGCGCCCACGCCACCCCGATGATGAGACTACTCACGAGAGCCGAATACCGTTGTTGAAGGTGAGGCAAGGCAAACCCTCGCCAGCCAAGTTCCTCGCACAGCCCCGATCCGATCAAGCCACCGCTAATGATTGCGCCGAACAGGTAAGTCGACAGTGACCACGAGTCTGGCGAAGTCCCCTGGATCATCAACGGAAGGACGACACCGAGGAGCGGGAGAAAGAGGCAGACGGCCAGAACCGGCCACGCCCGTCTGGCCGACCAAGGGGTGAGTTGGACACCGAGACGCCGGACGCCCGGAAGGCCGTACATGCAAAGGGTCATGAGCAGGCCAACGAGACTCGGCCCAGCATTCGTGACGTAGAAACCGTAGGGCCTCCACGCAAACACCGCAGTCTGGTCGATCGGTGTGCCCGCAGCCGTCCCCGCCAAGAGGCGGCTCGATGACCTCGCCGGAATTAACCTCCTGTCGCACTCGTGGCGTTTTCGCCTTGTAGCCAATATCGAGGTGGTCAGGGCTGCTCAGGCAGTGGATTGAACGGATCAATCGTGAAGGTCACATAGATCCGCTCGCCATCTGGGCCGACCCAAGTGATTCGATTCCCGTCAATCACACACCGCTTTTCACTCTTGCGGCCGTCGCTGTCGGTCCCCACTCCGATCGGTTGGGGCCAGGTCCAGGGCTGAGAAAAGTCCCAACACCACGTTCCCTGAAACGACGCCAATTCCTTCATCGGGTCAATCGGCGGCGTGTCATCACCGAGCACTCGTTGAAGGCCACTGCACTTCGCGTCCTTGTCGAACATCACGATCAGCGTGTGATCGTCGCCGAGCGCGATTTGATGCGTGACCTTCTCGCCCTCGACGGTCTTGCGAGTCTTCAGTTCCTGCTGCTTGACGATCTCCAAGAACTTCGGCTCGGTCATGTCGAGCGACAAGCCATGCAGCTTCGGATATGGCTTCAGAAAGTCGAGGCCGACCGGCGACGCAGACTTGGCGGCAGCGATTACTGTGGGATCCGCGATGGCCAGCAGCCGGTTTCGAGTCGCCAGGAAAAGTGTGTTGTTCGCGAAAGCCGGCGTCGAATAGATCGGCTTGCCGAGGTTGTGCTCGGCCAGCATTGTTTTTTGCGAGGACAATTTGAAAATCGCGACATCACCATCCTCGTCGCCGATGAACACCTTGCCGTCCGCGATGAGCGGAGTGCTCCAGCAGGCGGCGAGTAAGTCGTGGGTCCAATGTACCACTGGCTGACCGTTGACCGACTTTTTTGCGTCGAGGCAATGCAGCACACCGGAGAAGTCCGCGACGAACAGCAGGTCGTTGGCAATGGCGACGCTACCGACGGAGCGATGAAACGTCGACTCGAATTTCGGCTGCCCCTTCCCGTCAGGCGGTGCCGCCGAGTAGTGCCACACCACCGCGGAGTTTGGATTCGGAATCGCCTTTTCTCCTTGCTTCACGTCGACGGCTCGGATGGTACGTGGCGCGAGCGGTTGTCCTTGCGCATCCACCGCCAATGCGGGACTGACGTCGCCGCGTTTCGTCGGGTCGATGCAGTAAAGGTGGCCAATCCCTTCGCCATGCTCGGGGCTTTGACCGTTGCCAATGTAAATGTAGCCGTCGTAGAAAATCGGCGTGGCCACGCGGTAATTGCGAGTCCCTCTGCTTCCAACCAGATAGAGCGACTCTTTTGGGTTCGTGTCGAATTTCCACATCAATTTCGCTCGACCCTGCCCGTCGCCGACAGGATCGAAGCTTTAAACCCAGCCGTCTCCGCCGCCCATGACGACTTGCCACTGTCCACCCGCCTCGAACACGCAGGGGCTGGACCAGTGACACTGCAGCACGCCTGGCGTGGCCGAAGCATCGACCCACAACAATTGCCCCGTTCGCTTGTCGAGACACAGGAAACTGGGAACTTCCGGCCGCGCGCCTTCCGCCTTCGTCCCCTCGGCACCATGGCTCACCACTACAAACAGCCGGTCGCCAAGACACGTCACGGAGCAATTTGTGGCGTGACGCGGCTTCACTCCCAGCTTGGCCAGCATGTCGAATCGCCACACGATGTCGGCGTGATCTTGGCCGCTGAGCAGCTCGTTCTTAACCGGCCCGTCGTTCTCTCCATCGTGAAATCCTTCGGCGTCGAGACACATCACCTCCGCCCGATTCGTGACGTACCAAACTCGATCGCCTTCGCAGTACGGCGTCGAGCAAATGCCGAGGTTCGGCCAGTCTTCCGCTTGTCCCGACGGCAACTTCAAATTCGACGCATGCCACAAGAATTTTCCCGACAGCTCTTCGAACGCCAGCAGGCAACTGACGTCTTCCGTTGCCGAATGCTCCTTGACATAACTATGTTCGTTGTTCGTCCCGATGAAAACTTTTCCGCTCGCGACAACCGGCGAACTGTAAGTCTCCGCTCCCAACGGGACCGACCACTTGATGTTCTCCCGTGTCTCGACGTTCCAAGTCACCGGCACGAGGCTCATGGCCGAACCGTCGCATATGCCACTAACGCCTCTGCGATTGCACCCATAACAAAATCCCTCCGTGTAGTTGTATTGAAACCTGTTGAATTTCGAACGCGAATTGTTCGTTGGCTAGATTCCGGGCCGTAAGCGACCTACAAATCTATTTCTAGGGTACCGCGCCGACGACGCAAAGTGAACTGGTCGATGCTTCAGGTGGAAAACGTCAGCCCAAGATACGTATCAGGGGTCGCCGAAAAGGTGGTTGCGCATTAGGGTTATTGTAGTTTCCAAGAAGTCGAGAGTATTATACCCGTGGAGAGCTAACCTAGTGCCGCAGCGCATTCTTTTCGAATCCCATTCTCATACACCGCTTTGCAATCACGCGGAGGGAGATCCAACTGAATATGCGGCAGTTGCTTTAGCCCGTGGACTTCGGGGATTGATTGTAACCTGCCACAATCCGATGCCTCATGGTTTTTCGCATCGCGTGCGAATGCGGGAAGACCAATTCGATGAGTATGTTGCCCTGGTTGCCAAGACACGCGAAGAGTGGCTGGGAAGGGTCGATGTTCGTCTCGGGCTCGAAGCGGACTACTTTGAAGACTGCGAAGCTTATCTTGAAAAACAGCTGGCGTCCGCAGACTTTCATTTCGTCCTAGGCTCAGTCCATCCACAGATTTCAGAATTTCGCGCGAAGTATTGGCAGTCCGACGAAGTCGAAGTCCAGCGGACGTATTTTAGGTTGTTGGCCCAGTCCGCTGAAACGGGTCTGTTTGATTCGTTAGCGCATCCTGACTTGATCAAGAATGTAACTTCGAAAGTCTGGTACCCAGACGCGATTATGGATGACATCCGTCACGCCCTCGATCGCATTGCTGCCTCCGGTGTCGCCATGGAATTGAACACGTCCGGCGTGAATAAAACCATTTCTGAGATGAACCCATTTCCAGAAATGTTGAGGGAAATGTGCCAGCGAAACATTCCAGTCACTCTGGGGGCCGATGCCCATGAACCAGACCGCGTCGCTGATGGTTACGATAACGCTCTGCAATTGTTGCTTGCGTGCGGTTTCACACACGTTAGCTTCTTCCTAAAGCGAAAGCAACAAGAAGTGCTGATCGAGGATGCCCTTGCAAGCCTTGTGGGTCGACCGACAGCCAACAATTAGGAGACAGTCGTCTGCGGCAGCTAACTCCGAAGCGCGGCGCTGTCATTCTGAGGCTGTGCTGTTGAGTTGAAAGGTCGCTTCACTCACAACGCTGAAATACCCCGGTAATTCTCCAACGGCTTGAAACTTTAGCTTGGTTCCTGCCTGTAGTTTAGGACTGCTTGGCAAATCGACCCAAATGGATGCTGTCGACTGGTCCGCGGCAATCGTAATTGCTTTCGCCACGCATCCCATTTCCATCGTCGGCTCCACAAGCTCGACCTTCATGGCTCCTGTGAACAAAGAGGTACGATCCAGTCGCAGCTTGCACTCAACAGAGTCCCCCTGCTTGCCGCGGATCTCAGCGTTGACAGCCGAAAGTTTGGCGATCGCTGGTAACGGACGAATCATGCACCGCATTTCAGAGACGAACAACTGCGATTGTTTTTGTCCCCAGGGATCCTCGTAGACCACATACGCCTGAGCATACACATTCGAATGGGCTTGCACATTGATGTGCATCGATTCAGGCAAATAGATAGGTAGTCTAAACTGTGTCTGGCCAGGCGCAACCGTGGTTTCGTGCACTACAATACCGTCCAAGTCCTTGATCTGACGATCTGCAACCTCTATTTGTATTGGGCCCGCGAACCCGTTTAGCCTTTCCACTTCCATCGCATATGGATATACAGTGCCACGGTAGGCATATTGATAGGCTTCATTGCAGTACAGACGGAGCATTGGCTTGTCGCGTACGGTAAGTTGAAGATGCTCGACCAGGAGCGGTCCAAGCGAAACACTGTCGCTGTCATGGCCTTGATGCGGTGCCATTGCGGCGGAAGACAATTCCATCTGGCCATGGACAGCCATTCCGCGTATCTTCAAAGTTGCATCGCACGGTCTAGCTTGTTCCTCTGCAACGAAGGCTAGTTTGATTATGTCTTGACCCGCAGCAATCTGTTTCGGCTCGAAGCGAATTCCATCAGGTAGGCCTTCGACTTGCAATTCGATCGCGCCCGAGAACTCTCCAGCTCGCCTGGCTCTCAACTCGATCTCACCTTTGGCACCCTGTACAACATTCGCAAAGTCTGCCGCGAGGCGAAGTTCAAAACCGGGCGACGCGGGTTTGAGCGACAATCGATAAATAAAATATGGACCTCCGCGGATGCCTTGTTGGACGTCCCTAACTCGTAAGCAATACGAACCGTCCGCCGGAGAACGCCATTGTATTCGACAGGGCTCGCGAGAGTCATTCGCCATACTCGCCGTCGATAGCGGCGCACCATCGCTATTCGTTAACGTAACCACCGGTAAGCAATCGGACCCTCTTGGAAACCGATTGCACTCAATCGCCCACAATGAATCTTTGGCTGCCGTAAATCGATACCAATCTTCATCGTTGGCGTCCATGAACCTACCATGAATAGCGCAAGAGCCAGGGAGTAACTGAGCCGTAGCGATGGTATCGTTTTTCTCCTGTTCGACGAAGTCAGCCAAGTCGCTCGCTTCGATGGCTATTGGATTGAAATTTGGCAAACCGTTTTGCAACCACTGTTCGCCAGTCGTTCCAAAGGGAATTTCCAATTGGAACGGGATTGGCTGGATATTGCCGATACCTGTCATCGCATAGCCCTCAAACGATCGCATTCTACCCGCCTGACTACCAGCCGGGAAAACAAAGGAAACGAACGGTTTCGTTGAAACCGTCGCGCGATAAACAAATTGCGGACCGCCATGGAACCCAAGATGCGCCAGCATCAATCGATAGACACCCGTATGTGGCACGCGAAATGCAAGCACTGGGTCGCTCCCAACGTAAACCCTCTGTACCGAGATGTGAGCGCCTTCACTATCGTATATCTCCGCGACTGGCTCGAGCGGCGAGCCAAGCCGGCGCGAATTCACTTCAGCAGTGATCACCTCCCCTTCATTCGCGTGAAATTGGAAATAGTCGAGATCGCGTTCGCCTTCGATCTGGCCGTTGATGGTAACGGGCAGAGTGACACGTTCAGCGTGCTCCAATGTCGAATTCGATTCGGTTTCAATAAACTCAGGTAGATCTCCGACTATGAACGGTCGCCCCCCGGTGCCACCCCTGGCACATGACAACCGCCACAAGCTCATGCCCAAGGGAGCATCCGAAGCGATGTCGATGCTATGTTGCCATTCCTTTGGAAAGGAGATTGCAAACTCACCGGGCTTCCGCCTGGGTGACGATTCGCCCCGCGAAACCGCCTTAGGTCCAAGCGATTCCTCCGCATGCAACCCCATTCCAAATACGCGAAATCGTGTCATTGGGGGCAAGCATTCTCCCCCCACACGGACCGCAACTTTTGTACCTCGTTGGCCGCCAGCGGGAAAAATGTGAGAACTGCTAGGATCGGTGGGAACTTGTTGTGAGAATGCAATGCGTGGCCCCATCGCAAAAAAGGCCATTGTGGCTACGAAGGGGACCAATGATTGAAAGCTTAATTGAAACACGCTACTTCCCCGATTTAACCTTGATCGATGTCGCAATGGGCTCATTCCCACGACTTCACATCAATTCTGAGATTGGCCGACCGCCGCCGCCGACCTGAATCGGTCGACCGACAGGAGTATGAACTATTGTTTGGGGATCGATCCCCAAGACTGAAAGGATGGTCGCTGCCATGTCGGCAGGCGTGATTGGGCGATCGATTACCGAAGCTGCATGTTTGTCCGTGGCACCGATGGTTAGCCCACTTTTTAGACCGCCACCCGCCATTACGATCGAAAACGCTGCCGGCCAATGGTCGCGTCCAGCCATGGTATTGATGCGAGGTGTTCGTCCAAACTCAGTCGTAACCACAACGAGCGTACTCTCCAGCATGCCGCGTCGATCAAGGTCGCGAAGCAGCGCGGACAGGCCTTGATCGAGAGGTGGGACCAGAAGATCGCGAAGACTCATGGCGTTCTTTCGATGTGTGTCCCAATGTCCGTTCTCAATGGATACGAATCGGCAACCGGACTCAACAAGTCGACGGGCCATGAGACAGCATTGCCCGAGACTTGTCATGCCGTACTCTTCCCGAGTGGCAGCATTCTCTCGGCCGATATCGAATGCCTCCTTTGCAGCCTGCGATGTCATCAGGTTGTATGCTTTTTCGTAAAACGTATCTAACGACTGTACCTGTTTGCTAATCGCTTCGACTTTGCGCTCAAAGGCGTTGACTGACCGAAGAGCGCTTTGTCGACGTATACTTCGATCTAAAGTAACACCTTCGGGCAAGACTATATCGCGTACCGCGAATTCTGGAGAGGCAGGGTCGGCCTCGATAACAAATGGAGCGCAGCTTGCTCCCAGGAACGAAGGGCCACCGCTATTCAAAAAGTTAGGAATCGAAATGTACGGGGGCAATGAGCTAGGGTTGCGGCCGAGTTTGGCAACCGTTGAACCGAGCGATGGATGCACGTTGTTGTTGGTTGTGGTGCGATTGAATGCTGGCCCGGTGCCAGGGTGCACTCCAGTCATCATCACGTGATAACCTGCGGTATGATCGGGGTCGCTATGCGTCATGCTGCGAAGGATTGCTAACTTGTCTGTAACTTGGGCAACGTTAGGCAGAAGGCTCGTCAATTGAATTCCAGGCACGACCGTTTTGATGGCGGAGAACTCACCACGCATTTCAGAGGGCGCATCGGGCTTTGGGTCCCATAGGTCCTGGTGGGCCATGCCACCGATGATGAAAATAAAGATGCAGTTCACATCCTTCTTCTTGGATGAGGCAGATCCGCTTCCCTCGCCTGCTTGGAGATGTTGCAGTCGCATTAATTGGGCCATGCTCAATCCGCCCAGCGAACCGACGCGTAGGAATCCTCGTCGATCTATCCCGTCGCAAAAACTTGGCAACATCATATCGTTCCTGAAAATGTCTTATTCAAAGCCATCAAGAATTTTACAGCTAGTTTCGTCATGAAATACCAACAAATTACTGAATGAACAAAAAATCGTATGAGTTCAACATCGCCCACATAAAATCCTCGGCTGCTTGCCTAGGATTCGATTTCGCGAACAACTCTTGTGCCACATTCTGCTCCTTTGGTCCTGGTAATCGCCCGATTGTGACCAAGCAGATTTCGTCCACCAATTTCATCTCGGTCTCTGGTTTCAAACGTTGTGACAAATCGTTGGGACAAGATGTCAACCATTTCGCTATCCTTCCACCGTTGTCGCCAATTTTGGATTCCACCTCCGGAGCATTGATTAGGTGCAACGCTTGGGCCATAGTCGGCTCACTCGTTCGTCCACATTCGCACGGTGAGTTCCTAGGCGGTCGTCCGAAGATTTCAAGAAAATAAGACGGAAGTCGATTGTCCCAGAGTTGAAGCGATCGCGTACCGCGCGGTTGGCCTGGAAATGCTTCCGCTACTCCCGTGGCGCTGGAGATCGCGTCGAGCAAGACTTCGGCCGGCAGTCGCTTCACATAGTAATGCGAAAAGTTCTGGTCGTCGTCTTGGTTGTGGTCGTTGGGCACGCTTGAGGTTTGATAAACTCTTGAGTTGAGGATCAATCGAATCACAGCTTTTTGATCAAATTCCGCGTCAATTGCCTGTTGGGCCAAAAAGGCCAACAGCGGCTCATTCGTGGATGGATTTGTCAATCGCATATCATCTTCCGGTTCGACCAAACCTCGGCCCAACAATTGTTTCCAAAGACGGTTTGCAAACGAACGAGCAAACCATTGGTTGTTCTTTGAGGTAAGCCAGTCCGCTAGGATGACACGCGGATCTGTTTTCGTTAAGTCAGGCGCGGTTTCAAGGCCCAAAGGCCTCGTCACTACTGGTGTATTTGAAATTGGGATCACCATCGGTTGATAGCCCGAATGAACAAGCAGCGTTCGATCGAGTGCAAGTGGCTTACGTTCCAACCCTTGAAAAAAACCTGCAAGACCATAAAAATCTGCTTGCGACCATCGATCAAAGGGATGATGATGGCATTGAGCGCACTCGATGCGTACGCCTAAAAACGCTTGGCTGATCGTCCGTGCCAGGGCCTCTGGATTATCTGCGGCTCGGTAGAGGTTCACCGGCCCATTTCTTCCAGAATTGCCAGTTGCGGTCAGGATTTCGCGAACCCATTTATCATAAGGACGATTGCACTCGAATTGCTCTCGCAACCAGCGATGAAACTCGAAAGCGCCGCGGTCTCCTAATTTTTCTTTGTCCACCAAAAGAATGTCGGCCCACTTAAGTGCCCAATAGTCGGCGTATTCGGGACGATCGAGTACACGGCCTATCCACTGAGCGCGCTTGTTTGAATCCGCATCGGCCAAGAACTCACGAACTTCGGCGGATGTGGGAAGGGTTCCAATCACATCCAAGTACAAACGCCGCAAAAACATTTCGTCCGAGGCAAGTTCCGATGGAGACAGTCCCATCTTTGCGAGCTTCGCTCCAACCAGTTCGTCAACCCGGTTGTTTATGGGCAACGATGGATTTGCCTGCTCCAGTCCAAATGGGACGCGTGGTCGATGAATCTGAACCACTGCGACTTGCCCCATATAGTTGATCGTGATGGCCGCATCCCCAGAAAGTTCACCACAGCGAACTTGGCCGTTCGAGGCGACTTCAGCAACCGACATCGCATTGCTCGCGTAGTTTGAAGCATGAGTAACGTCGCGCTGTGTACCATCAGAAAAAACTGCAGTTGCTAAAATTTGTTGCTCGCCGCCCGCCTTTAGAATTCGCTCTGCTGGACTAACGTTGAGACCCACTAATCGAGGAGCATCATCGCTCCCTAATGGAAGCCCTTGCTCTATCCATCGGCGCAACAGCTCGAATTCCGCAGAATCCTCCTTGAGCCGTCTCCCTCCTCCGTGTGCAACACTGGCTGTTGCCTTCTGTACCAGCAAACTGTTCTTCGGACTGCTTAGTTGTATCCGTCGTCCTCGGCTTTCCTTGACAATTGCATTGTAGTCGGACTGCGGGTCATATCCGAAAACCGAAAGCTTGAAACCGTTTTGGCCCTGGACGCGGCCATGACATCCGCCACCGTTACAACCCAGTTTTGACAATACAGGGACGATATCGCTGGCGAAGTGAATCGGTGGATAGAGCTCGCATTGTTCTACGCGTAAAGGAACGTTCACCTCCAACCCTCCAATCGAAACGACGGCATGAGTCGAGCCATTCGAAACGGCAAGCAATGTCGATCCCGATACACGCGCTAAGCTTCGATCCGCAACCGATATTTCACATTGACGTGTTACGTCCAGAGACTCAGCATCGTCCGAAACCAGAGTAACCATAAGTTGTTGTTGGCGATTGGTGCCATGCAGAACTATTTCGGTCGGCTCGACAATTAGGTTACCGTAGATCGCTGGACTGGCTGAAATGTTTGCTGAGTCTGTGTCGTACCGGTAAAACGAGTAGCAACGAGTCACCCAACATCCAGTTGCTACCAACAAGACCGCGACACTGCACGCCATTCGTCTTACTTGATGCTGCAATTGATTGACCCCGGTTCAGTGAAAGAGGGGTCGAACCCTCTTGTCCACAGTTGGCAAGGACAGATTAAAATAATCTACAGGCCATCAGGCCGCAACCCACAACGGCGAATTAAGACCTCCAACACCCCTATTTTAGTGAAAGTCTAAGCCTTTATGCGAACGGCTGCGGTTGTGATAAGTCGAACAGCCGAGCGTCGGCTTACATCACTTCGGATTGGTTCCCGGGAGCAGAGGACAAAACATGTTTGTACGAACAAAACAACGGCGGCGGGTCGTAGCATTAGCATACCACGACGTGCGTAAAAAAGGGGCAGGCCGGCCAGGTCTCTTTTGATGAAATGAGGCCAGCTCCCTTTCGCTTTCTTCATAGTTTCATTTCTCCTTCGTCGCTGGGAATCCAACATCGATCCCAATTCCATTGCAATGTCAATCCAATTGCAAAGAACAGCGTGAACCATTGATAAAACGTTAAGCCCGCCGCAAAAATCGGCTCGGGACGTATGAACTCGGTCGCGAACCGATAACTGCAATACGCGATCAAGTAAAACTTCAGCCGCTGGAAACGCAGCAGGTCGCGGTCGGCCATGTACCACAGCGAAATGGCCATCGCTGCATGAAAAAGACTCTCGTAAATCTGCGTCGGATGGCGAAGACCATCTCCGATAAAATCCACGCCCCAAGCCAACTTGGTGGGCACACCATAACAACAGCCGTTAAAGAAACAGCCCCAACGCCCCAACGCCAACGCGGCGGCCAACGGCAATGCATAACCGTCTCCCGTTTTCACTTGCACACCCAACGCCAACTTGGTGACTTCCACCATCACGTAAGCGCCTGCTAACCCGGTGGTGATCGTCTTGCCATCGGCCAGCCAAACTGTGCCTAACAGCCAACTGAATGAACCGCTGAGCAGAAACGGTATCTTGGCGGATAGCGCCCCGCCGATGAACGCCGCCAAGCTCAACGCTACGCGTTGGTTGCCATTCAGACAACCGCCATCGCTGGCCGATTTAGGTTGCCAACGTCGAATTAGCAGAAACAACACCAGCGCCAACAACATGAACGCTATGTAATAAATGCGTTCTAATGTCATGAAGATTAAAGCCCAACTCTCAGCGTTTTACTTGCAGCCATTGAGACAGTCCTCGATCGCATAGATAAACGCGGCTAAGATCGTCAGCACCACAAGACCCGCGACCATGAAACTGGCCAGCATTCCCCCCATGATACCGGTCGCAAGGTTTTGCACAGAATTCGTTTTGTTGCTGCCGGCGGCGATCAAGGTCGTGCCACCTACCACCATTGCAATCAATAAACCGCCGCCGAACAGGATGCAGTTGGTAACGACTTGCAGCGTTCCCATTTTATGCAAACTGCCGCTGAAAATGACCGTGACTCCACCTACAAAACCGAGCACCCCCAAGACAATCAAACCTATGCCGGCGCGGGCCAAATCGGTGCGTCCTTCACGTTGCGTTTCGGCATACCATGTATTGGATTCCGGTTTTAATTTTTCTGAATTCGCAAAAGGATTATCTAAACCAAGAATCGGTGGCGAGACAGCATTCACCGGTTCATCGTTGGCGATCGCGTTTCCGCAAAAGGGGCACACCTTCCACGATGCTTGAAGTTTACCACCGCAATTGGGGCAATTTGGTTCGACGCTCACGAATCGTTCTCCTTTGCGATGCAACTCAGCGCTACGCGTTGGGTTTGCCTGACCGCTTGCCCAGCCAACACTCCTGCAAACAAGATCACTAGCAATACCATTAACTGTTCGTACCGGGGAATCCGAGTGGCGGCCTCGACATAGTACCTTTCTGATCCGATAGTAACCCAGGCGTAATGAGCCAGAGTGGCCAGATATCCCATCGCCGCAGACGCTGTCGCCACGTACACCAAAGGCAGTGACATACGCAGCACCGCCGAGGCGATGATCAGCAAGTACAACATTACGAACACGCCTCGCGGTTGACCGGACAGCATCACCAACCCGCTAACGATTACCGCATCCCACACAGTGGTCAGAAACCTCAACGACGGGTGCGCCCAACCGCGTCGCAAAACAAAGTACACGGCGGCCACGACGACGGACCAAGAAAGCACTAGCATTGTGACCCGAACATGAAATGCGTCGTCAATATCGCCGCCCTGAAACCAGTAGAAATTCGCCAAGTGCTGACCGTACAGGGCTAATATTGCCAACATGCGAATCACATTGACGCGGCATTCGCCTGCCCAAGCCTCCATGCGTTCGATCAACTTCATTGTGCTTGACCTCGCGAAGCAAAAAAACGAACACATATTGGCACTCGAAACAAAATCAGTCGCTCCCATTCTGGATTGTAGGGTTCTCATGGTCGCCTGTTACAATGGTCGCGGTTATTTTCGGAACTTCTCGGTGTTTTATTTCCCTAATGAGTGTGGTTCAGTCCTAGGCGGTGAACTTATTCGCAAGGTGCCCACCATCGTGTGGCACGTCCCTGAGTATACGAAGGGCGTGGGAGTCGCCAGTACCATTTGCCACAATTCTCACGCCCACGCTTCGCTTTGGGCGTGCCACACGTGCCATCGGCATTTGCACAAATCAGTTCACCCTCCCCGGCCCGCGGCCGACCCTCCGAGGGAGCAACGCTGTGAAGCATTTTCACTAACAATTCGCTTAGGTTGAGCGGGAGCTTGCCTCCCCTCAACCTTGTTTTGGCGTACTGCGTAACGGCCCGGTAACCGCCCGGTAACCGCCGCACTTCGCTTCCGTTTCGACCGACTTATGCGGTCGAGGCGGAAGCGAAGTGCGGTACTTTAAGGTCTGAGCCGCACTTTTAGAACGCCAAAACGGCGTCCGACGGAGGCAAGCTCCGATCGGACGGAAATGCCTCACAGCTAAAGGTTCGTTGGGGTCAGACCCTGTAAAGGTTCGTTGGGGTCAGACCCTGTTTATTGTTTTCGCGTGCTTACGTGAGTCTAGCCGAATCGATGGCTTGATCCAAGTCCGCAATCAAATCTTCCGAGTCTTCCAGACCAACAGAGATTCGAATCAAAGAATCGGTGATTCCATACTTGGCCTTGGCGGTCGCGTCGTAGCTCGCATGCGACATGGACGCAGGTTGTGCGATGAGCGATTCCACTGCGCCGAGACTGACAGCTAAGCCAAATAGCTTGGTCGACTGACAAACAACCTTTGTTCTTGCGAGATCGCCACGTATTTCAAACGAGATCATGGCCCCGAACTGATCTCCCATGACCTTTTTGGCTCGCTCGTGATGGGTGTGGCTGGTTAATCCAGGGTAAAGTACCCGATTCACTTGAGGGTGACGTTCCAGCCACTGAGCGATCTTGAGGGCGGATTTGCATTGCTCCCGCATCCGCAATTCAAGGGTTTTGATACCTCGTTGCAATAGAAAGGATTCGAGTGCGCCAAGAACGCCGCCGGTAGCATTTTGGACGAAGTACAGTTCCTTATGCAGTGCCAATTCCCTCGCAGCTAATATGCCCGCCAAACAATCGCTGTGTCCACCCAAGTACTTCGTTGCCGAGTGCATTACAATGTCGGCACCCAACTCGAGCGGACGCAAAATCGAGGGGGGGGCAAAAGTACTATCGACGCCTAGCAACGCACCACCTCGATGCGCAATGTCTGCGATTGCAGGAATATCAGGGACCGTCATCAGTGGATTCCCGATGCTCTCGATCCAAACCATCTTCGTATTGGGTTTCATTGCCGCTTGAATCTCTCTTGCATCATCGGCAGGTGCAAGCGTAACCTCAATTCCACTTCGGTTGCAAATCTTGTGTAGAAGCCGAAACGTACCGCCATAGATATCACACCCAGCAACGATGTGGTCTCCACTTTTGTGGAGCATGGTTGCACAGTGGGTGGCGGCCATACCTGATGAGAAGGCCAGAGCCCCCGACGCACCCTCCAAATCCGCAACCGTACGTTCCAAGGCCGATCGAGTCGGAGAGCCGCTGCGTGCGTAGTCAAATTGCCCCCAAACACCGGCGCCAGGCTGAATGAACGTGGTCGCTAGGTGGATAGGGGTTACGACGGCTCCCGTTGCTGGATCGGGTTCATTGCCCACGTGAATGGCGCGCGTTCGAAACTTCATGAGTCGAGCGCCTGCTTCAGATCTGCGATCAAGTCTTCTGTATCTTCGATTCCACACGCCATGCGGATCATGTTGTCCGCGATACCAAAGCGTTTTCGGTCCTCTGGCGAGTAGTCAAAGTAACTCATCACGAAGGGCTGTTCGATCAACGATTCGACTCCCCCTAGGCTGGGTGCAATTTTCGGAATTGAGCAAGCGTCAATAATAGCGGCGGTTTGTTTCCAATCGGCATCGCGAACCAAAAAGGTGATAAGGCCGCCAAAACCCTTCATGGTTCGCTTGGCAATTTCGTGGCTCGGATGAGATCTCAAGCCTGGATAGTAGACTTTTTCGATTCGCGGGTGCCTTTCCAAAAACTCCGCTATTCGTTGTCCGTTTTCGTTATGCCTCGCCATGCGTAAGGCAAACGTCTTAAGCCCTCGTTCTAGCAAGTACATGTTGTGGGGTGAATTGATTCCACCCAAAATACCTCGCAACCTGCGCACTTCGGCTAGCTTTTCCCTTGATCCGCAAATGACGCCAGCCAACAAATCGTTATGGCCTCCCATGTATTTGGTTGCAGAGTGCCAAACGTAATCAACGCCATATTCGATAGGACGTATGTTGTAGGGGGTAGCAAGAGTGGCATCGATCAGTGTTTCTACTTCCCGTGACTTTCCCAACGCGACAAATTGTTCCAGATCAATCACGCTGAGATGTGGGTTTGTCGGAGACTCGCTGATAAGCAATTTTGTACGGCTGTTGATTGCATTGTCCATGGCTTGGAAATCGCCCGTCACGACTTGATGCGTCACGATACCGAACCGAGATAAGTGCTTCGAACAGAACTCGCGACTGCGATGATAGCATTGGTCGAAGATTACGATTTCGTCTCCTGCGCTCAATTTGGCCAACAAAAGTCCTACGATGGCAGCCATACCGCTAGAGTAAATGATCGCTTCCTCCGCCGAGTCCAAGGCGGCTAGCTTTCGCTCGACTACTTTTTCGTTAGGGTTGCCGTATCGACCGTACTCCTCGCGATCCTGCTTTTGCTCGATATAGTCGATAATGCTCTGCGTCGACTCAAAGGTAAAAGTGCTGCTACAACAGATGGAATCCGTGATTGCATCGCTCGGCTTGCGTCTAGCCTCTCCGGCGTGAACGCTGGTTGTGCTCAATCCAGCGCGTTGGCTTGAGAGATCGGGCGGAGTTTCCATGCTGCTTGGCGGAGCATTTGGGTGCTTATCCACAATGGTTGTGTTTTCCATGTGCTAATAAAATCTAAAGGTTGAACGATCGAAAACTTCAGATTTGCGACTTGGAGCAGACTACCCGCCTCAATAAGTGAGGCAAGTAGTGGTCGCTGAAGTTAGAAAGCATCCTTGAGTTAGGTAGCAAAGGCTGAGCTCGGCTTCGAGGAAGCTCTGGAACATCAGTGGCTATTTAGCAGTTAGGCTGCAAGCGGCCGCAAATCCCTGAACTTTCTAAAGTCTAGCTGGTGTCGAAGGCTTCATCAAGGAGTTTTTCTTGGAGTATCGACCGCCATCTCGGACAACTTGGTAAAATGCTTCGCGTGGTCTGTCAATTGGGGATGCGTGGGGCGGAAATTGGAGGGCGTGGCTCCTGCCGAGCCTAACGAAACTTTTCCTGCCAATTATTTGGCGGTATCCATGGAGTTCGAGTGGCAAAGTACGATTTTATGGCCAGCTTTTTCATTAAGAATCGATTGTTCCCTTGTGACCAAGGTTTCGCGATCTGCCTTTGCGTCGTTGCATCGATTTCATTCCAAGCGAATTGCGTCGGTCAAACGGATGAAAGAAGAATCCAAGAAGAGCAGATCGCCATTTTGGTTTCACGCTTGGGGAGCTCCGAGTTTGCAACGAGAGAGTCGGCAATGGAACGGCTCGCGCAATCCGACGAGAAGCTATTGCCGCAGCTCGAGCTGGCACTAAAGAAACTTACCGACGACGATCTCGAAGCCCGAATCCGATTGAGCGGCATCATAGCCAAAATCAAGAACGATCGGATCCTAAACCAGATCCGAACGTTTTTGCGATCTCCCGACCAAACTCAAACATTGGGATTTGAGGGATGGACGAGTTTCTCGCGTGTCGGTGGAACCAACCGAAACGCAAAAACGCTCTTCCTTAAACTTCTCGAGACCTATCCTGAACTTGTATTCGTTGAACTGAATTCAAAACAAGACGCCTTAAACAAGGCGAGAGACATCGCGGCCACGATCAATGAAAAACTCATGAACTTAACTGGCTATGAGGTTCCTGACGCGCTGGCCATGCTTTATTGCCTGAATATAGCGGATGACCTGACCGATCGAAGCTTAGAGAGGTTGAGCGTCCGCACCTTTTCAACCGCTCCTTTCAGCCAGCAGATGTCCGATCCCCAATCCAAGAAATCACTTGAACGTCTTATGATGGGGTGGTCCAGAAGAGTCGAGGAAAAGCTACCGCAATGTTTGATGCTCTTTGCAGAAAAAGACTATCCACAAGCTAAGGACATTGCTCTTCGCATACTCGATTCACCAGAAATCAAGACCGAAACGATTGCATTCGTTCGATCTATGCAAGCGATATATCGTTTCGGAAGTGCCGCAGATTTGCCTCAGATTGAAAAGTGGTTGGACGACAAGACCATCTGTGTCCAAGTTCAAGATCAGGCTTTCGGAAACCCCCTCATTCCTCAAGCAGTGTACACCGCGGAGTTTCGCGATATCGCGTTGCTCGTTTCCATGCACTTAGCTGCAGAGGACTATTCGTCTGTGTTTCCCCAATTCCAGCCACTTTTCCTGTGGGGATTTCGAGAAGAATCGGTCCTGCTTCCGGCAAACTCGGAGGAGGTTCGAACCAAACGAATCGAGAATTGGAAAGCCAAGCGACATGCGACCAAACTCTAGGCGGATGTTACGAACCCTTGGCGCAAAGCTAGGAAGCCTTTGCCACTTGTTTTCGGAACATGTTAAGTGGTAAGCCATATCTTACGACCGTGGAAGGCTTCCGCCAATCCGCTGGCAGACTTCGATTCGATGCCTCGTATCCTCATGATTGCCTCGAACGTCTCGCGCTCGAACCAAGGCTTCTCTTGTTGTGATGGAAAGTGCCGCATCAACAGGTCCATCTTTTGCTGTGCAAGATCGGTCGTCAACGGAACATAAACATTGGGATTGCCTAAGTCCCCCTCGTACTTTGGAATCTCGTACTCGAAAATCAAATGCTGGCGAAACGTATTCCACGTCACCTCGGATAGTGTCCTATGATCTTGGTGTAGGTCCTCTCGGCGATGCGTGAAGATGAGGTCAGGCTGAACCGTTTCCGCCAAGGAGCGCATGACGCGTTTGATTTCGACAATTTGCGAAGGGAAAATGGTATCTGCAAAATCGAAAATATGAGCGAAGCAGTTGTCATGCCCTTTGCACCATGCATGAAAGGCGTCCATCGCTTCGGCCTTTCTTTGCGGACTGCAGCCCATGACCACCCAATCCAGGCGAAGATTCGGCTTGCTGGCAAGCAGAGTTAGGATGGATCCACCGCAGCCGATTTCGATATCGTCTGGATGTGCGCCAATGCAAAGCACCGATCGAGCAGATGACAGGTTGAAATACAAAACGGCGTACTCCGCAATCTTGGTGTAGGACCAATTATGCCTTGGGTTTTTCAGGTGTAAGTCGAGGCAACATGGGAGGTTGGTCATAGGTTATTGCATCGGGTACCGGCTTTCGCCAAACCTCCCAAGGCGTTTCACCACGCGCATGCGAATCGTCAAACATTTGTTTTTCTTTGAATGTGTCCATGCAACCGAAAAAGCCATCGTAATGCATAGAAAACAGTTTCTTCTTAGCAATCAATCGATTGAACGGCATGGGAATGAGTTCTTCGCCAGGGTGGATTTCTTGGAAGATCGATTGCTCGAATACAAAAAATCCTGCGTTCACACTCAATTCCGCTTCGCCGACCGCGGTAATGCCATGCACCGAACCATCTGGATTTGCATTCACACAATGAAAGGTTTGGGTAGGCCGAACGGTCATGAATGTCGCAACAGCTTTGTTCTTCCTGTGGCAATGGATGATATCCGGAAGATGAACATTGCTGAGACCATCGGTATAGTTGGCGAGAAAGGTCGGTTCTCCTTTCAAATGATGTTCGACCGCCTTAAGTCGCTGGCCGACATTGGACATCAGTCCTGTGTCTACGAAAGTGATGTTCCAATTGTTGATATCGCTTGCCAAAAGTTTTACAGAACTGCTAGGACCATCCATGACAAAGTCATTGGACAAGCATTCGTTGTAATTCAAAAAGTACTCTTTGATGGCTTCCGCTTTCCATCCCAAGCAGAGAATGAAATCAGAATGCCCATAATGAGCATAGTACTTCATGATATGCCATAGGATTGGCCGATTACCGACATTCACCAGAGGTTTGGGAATGGCATCGGAGAACTCCCGCAAACGCATTCCGAATCCACCGCAAAAGAGCACTACTTTCATGAGTCTTTCTCCAAGGAGCCATCCGCAACGTTTGCAGTATAATCATGCTCGTCTCGAGTGAAAAAAACAGCAACTCATTTTCAAGCGGAAAGCAACAAAATAGAATGATTGAATCGGATTTGACGTGACGTTGGGTTGTCCTATCCGCGGAGATGGCCTGAACGCAATTTGCGTTTAAATTGATGGTAGGCCCAGAATGGATTTCTTGCATAGATCCAAGTTTTCAACGCCAGGCCCAAGAATCCTTGAACGAAATCTATCTTTGGAGCGAATTTTTGTCGCACCATGTGATAATCTCGCCAGTAATCTTCATCTTGACGACAGGACTCGTTATCTTCATGACGTCGATACATGCTTATCGTTTTTTGAACTCGGCTGACTGGAATCTTTAACCAGAGAACCCTAGTAAAGAACTCGTAGTCCGATGACTTCAAAAAGCTCCGGTCGAATCCTCCTTGCTCACGATAGAGTTTGGGAGTCATAAATGTGGAACTCGCCGACATGTAGCACCAACCTAAGCAGGCGTGCGCGCTAGCTGTCAGCCAACTCGGAGCTGGAGCGAGTTCCCCTAGCGAGCGAAGTTGGGCGTCGACCCAACACGTTCGACAGAATAGCACGTCCCGCCGTTCTCGCTGAAAAGTTTCCGCCACAAATTCAAGTGCTCCAGGCAAGAAGACATCGTCCGAACCGAGGAACACCACAAGGTCACCTTCCGCCTTTTCGAATCCAAGACATATGGCATCCACAAGATTCATGTCTGTCGGTCGAGGGACGAGCGTAATCGGGTAGCCAGCAGTGAGACTGAGAGTGCCGTCTGTACTACCACCATCCAGGATCAAATGTTCAACCGCCACGGTGGGGCTACTTTGTCGCTGTACCGATTCTAAGCAGGTGGAAAAGTAGCGAGCGGCATTCAAGGTAGGGGTGACAACGGAAATTTTGGTGATTCGTGTCG
The DNA here is from genome assembly GCA_031374925.1 of Pirellula sp. Taxonomy (GTDB): domain Bacteria; phylum Planctomycetota; class Planctomycetia; order Pirellulales; family Pirellulaceae; genus JBKCUI01. The sequence continues at coordinate 21,343 of JANMHA010000439.1, forward strand.
GATGCGGTTGGGGGATCCTGAACAAAAAAAACTTGGATGACTGATAGGCTAGACCTACAAATCGACCTAGGATCATGCTCCATGCCGCGCCGTTCAAGCCCCACTCCTTTATGAACGGAAATGCGAGAACCAGGGTGACAGCTACTGTAAACAGCGTTGAACGCAAAAGCCATCTCGGATGTTCGATGGCCCAGACGCCTTGGTCATTCATCATATGAACGACTCCGAGAGTCATGTTGACTCCCAGAAGCAACATGAGAAGAGCATGCCCTTGATAGGCGGGATCCTTGTAAATGGTTGTTAAAACAGTATCCGCATACCAATAAATAAGAAAAGAAAGAACAGCGACGATGGTTCCCATACCCACCATTGCAGACGCGATCAGAGTACGCACCCGAGAAACGCCGGACTCGCGATAGGTTAATACGGCCAAAGGACTCAACGAATTGCAAACGCCCAAGGCCAGAGGATTGATAAAAAAGACCACATAGTTGCAGGCCGCGAACAAGCCAGCTGTGGCAGTGTCGAGCTTCCACCCAACAATCCAAATCACCCCTTGAAAATGCAGAATTCCGACGACTTGCGCGATGAACGGCCACCGACCCACACTCCAGTGGCGCGTCAACTCAGCCGAGATACTGCTCCGTTGGTACCTATTTCCGGTATAGGCGATGAACAGCCAAACGAATGCTGGAATTGCGCAACTGGCACCTGTTGCCATGTAGACTCCGACAATGTGGAGAAAATCGAATCGGATCAAAAGGCCGAGGAACAACAATTGAAGGAGGCCAGAGGATGCGTCAATGTAAAACGCCGTTGTGATCCGGAGTCGGGCCAATTCAACCCGTCGGGCAAACTCGCGCAACAAGATGAAAGGGGTTGCAAGGGCTAACACGCCGAGCGCCTCATTGAGCCTCGGTGAATTCCCAAGCCAACCCCCAAGTACCCAGGCCAGTGCGAAAGACAAAGCGGACGCAATACCCAACGTTACCACTTGAATGAGAATGCTACCGTGGTAGGATCGGCGATTGTCACCTTCTTCTCGCGAATGGAAGAGTGTGAAGGGCGCACTTATTAGCGTATCCTGCATGCAGATGGCTATGAGGAGAAATCCAAACGATATGGAATAGATACCTAGCACTTCGTTGCCCGCACATCGAGCAATCATGACCGACGTTGCGAACCGTACGCCACTGATTGCGGCTTGGTCGGCTAGGGACATGAAAATCTTGAACCACCGTCCGTTCCATGGCCCATGGCTGAAGTTGGGTGTGCTCTTGGCATCGGAGTCTAAATCTGGAAGATATTCAAACGACACGGTGGCGATGTTTCGTGTGAAATGCAGAGTCTCCTGGAACGCGTGGAAACATCCCTTACCCTTCGTTTTGTTTGATTTTGGTCAAGGCAGCCGTTTCTCTTCGCAGTTTCGTGGATGCAGGTAACAATAGACTATGGGCAAGGTAAACTTCCAATTTAATCACTTGGACTACTAACGGATTTCAGGCGTTGGTATTTGATCTGGGATTATCCACTTTGAACTGTCAAAAGAGCCATTTTATGGATGATTACGATTGTAGGGCTGAGCGTCAATATCGCCGGAGAGCTTGTTCCATTCCCGTCGACTTTGCGGATAGGCTGTGAATTTATTCGCAACGTGCAGAACTTTGTCGACTTTTGCTCCGCAAAAGTGTGTTAACAAGGCGCACTTTCGCGGAGCGAAAGGCGACAATAATATATTCACAGCCTCGGAGCATTTCGAAAAAGCCAATTAACATAGGAAAAGCAAAAGACAGGATGGATCGAATGGACCCTAATCAATTCTCGTCATCGCAGCATTCTCGACCGTTCACCCTCCCGGCATAAAGCGATTTGCATGATTTTTCAACGTTCCAACGAATTAAGAAAAAGAGCCCAGGATTTGATCCCTGGCGGTTGTCATACCTATGCGAAAGGTGACGATCAGTATCCGCAGCTATCCCCAGGTTTTGTTGTACGCGGGAAAGGTAGTCATGTTTGGGACGTCGACGGAAATGAATTTATCGAGTATGGTCAGGGCAATCGAAGCGTTTCGTTGGGGCATGCCTTTCCGGAAGTGAACGATGCGGTTCAGCGGCAATTAGAAAAGGGGGCAAACTTCACTCGTCCTGCAACCATCGAACTCGATGCCGCGGATGCGTTGTTGAGCATGGTCCCTAGCGCCGACATGGTGAAGTTTTGTAAGGATGGTTCGGATGCAACCACAGCGGCCTTGAAATTGGCCAGGGCGTATACCGGACGCAATCTGATCGTATGCTGTCATGACCAACCATTCTTTGCAACCAACGACTGGTTTATTGGAACGACGCCATTGGACGCAGGTATCCCAAAATGCGTAAAGGCAATGACTCTGTCCTTTGGTTTTAATGACCTAGAGAGCGTAAAACAGTTGTTTCTCAAACACCCTGGTCGTATCGCAGGCCTAATTATGGAGCCCGCAAAATATGCAGATCCTGACAAAGGGTTTCTAAATGCTGTGAGGGACCTCTGCCATCAAAATGGCGCTTTGTTTATCATGGACGAAATGATCACTGGCTTTCGATGGCATAACGGCGGTGGTCAGGCCTATTATGGTGTCGATCCTGATCTGTCGTGTTGGGGCAAGGCACTTGGGAATGGTTTTTCGGTGTCTGCACTTACCGGAAAACGTAAGTTCATGGAACTTGGCGGCTTGAGACACGACTCGGAAAGGGTCTTTCTTCTTTCCACCACACATGGTGGGGAGACTCATGGACTCGCAGCTGCTATCGCGACGATCGGCATCTACCAGCGCGAACCAGTTATTGAAACCATCTATCAACGGGGGCAGCGGTTGTTAACCGAGGGGCAACAACTAATTGCAAGTCACGGCCTAAGCAATCACATTCAAATACACGGCAAGCCATGTTGTCTCGTGGTAAGCACTTTGGACCAATACGGAAAACCGTCTCAGGCAATGCGATCCCTCTTTCTACAAGAAACGATAAAACGGGGAATTCTGATGACATCGCTGGTGGTTAGTTTTTCCCACACGGACGAAGACATCGATCGGACTTTGGATGCGATGGATGATGCAATGAACGTTTATCGCAAGGCCCTTGAGAATGGAGTGGAAAATTACTTGATTGGAAAGCCGTCGCAGGCGGTTTATCGCAGGTACAATTTCCGCAGCGACAGCGTCTAATTGGCCACACATGACTATGACTAAGTCTATCGCCTCGAATTTATCCCAGGGAAAGCGAACTACATGTCGCCACTGCGGTGCACCCCTTGTACATAGCGTGGTTGATCTGGGCGTGCAGCCACCTTGTGAAGGCTATGTTTCCGCCGAGCGTTTCAACGAGCCGGAGCTGTTTTATCCATTGCACGCTATGGTTTGTGCGAACTGTCTGCTCGTACAGCTTGAGACGGATGTTGCGCACGAATTGATTTACACCGAATACGCCTACTTTTCATCGTTCTCAGATAGTTGGTTGGAACATTCACGCAGCTTTGTTGAAAAGATCACGGCGAGACTGGGACTTGGACAAGACAGCCAAGTCGTTGAACTGGCAAGCAATGACGGCTATCTGCTCAAAAATTTTGTCGAGAAAGGCATTCCTTCTTGTGGCGTCGAACCCGCTGCCAATATCGCCCGGGTAGCGATGGACAGAGGCATCTCCACTGTGGTTGCTTTTTTTGGCGTTGTGACAGCCCGCACGCTTGTTGCCGAGGGACGCAGGGCTGATTTGATCGTGGCAAATAACGTGTTTGGGCACGTGCCTGATATTAATGATTTCGTGTCTGGAATAAAGCTACTGTTGAAACCGGGCGGCACGGTCTCGATCGAGATCCCGCACTTCATGCGTTTGATGGAGCACAATCAGTTCGATACGATTTACCATGAGCACTATTGCTACCACACACTCCTGGCCGACACTCGGATTTTCGAGGTCTTTGGCTTGCGGCTGTTTGATGTCGAAGAGCTCAAAACTCACGGAGGTTCGATTCGCATGCTGTTATGTCACAACAACGATCCGCGAGGAGTGACTCCATCTGTCAACACCTTGCTTGAGTTGGAACGCGTTCGCGGCTTGGACCGCATCGAGACGTACGCCGGCTTTGGCGAGAAAGTGCGCGAGACAAAACGCAAGCTACTGGCTTTTCTAATTGAAGTTGCTCGTGCGGGCAAAACCGTGGCTGGCTATGGAGCACCTGGAAAGGGAAATACGCTTCTCAATTATTGCGGTATAAGAACGGATTTCATCGATTTTGTGGTCGATCGAAACCCCTATAAACAGGGCCGGTACCTACCCGGCTCGAGAATTCCCGTCTTCGCGCCGGATAAGATAGACCAGATGAAGCCCGATTATGTGCTTATCTTACCGTGGAACATCCAAGACGAGATCATGGATCAGATGGCGCACATCCGCGGTTGGGGAGGATTGTTCGTGGTGCCTATCCCCGAGGTCAAGGTGATTGCGTGATCTTCACCGAGACGGCCTTGACCGGTGCCTTTATCATAGATATTGAGCCCAATAAGGATGCGCGAGGTTTCTTCTGCCGCACGTATTGCCAACGGGAGTTTGAATTCCATGGGTTGATGCAAACGACTGCCCAGTGCAATATCGCTTACAATGCGAGAATCGGTACGTTGCGCGGGATGCATTGGCGCGCAAGATCGTCACCCGAAGCCAAGCTGGTCCGGGTGTTACGCGGGGCAATCATCGATGTAATCGTAGACCTGCGTCCAACCTCTAGTACCTATCTGCAGCATATTGCGGTCGAATTAAGTGCGGACAACCACCGAGCGCTTTACATACCAGGAATGTTTGCCCATGGCCTTCAAACGCTTGAGGACCAAACCGAAGTCTTTTATCACATGAGCGAGTTTTATGAGCCGAAATACGATCGCGGCGCTCGTTGGAACGATCCTGCATTTGGAATTTCTTGGCCGATACCGAATCCCATTCTACATGATCGCGATCGCGAGTATCCGGATTTCACACCATGAGTGCAACCGCCCAAGAAGCTATCGGACTCGCAATGCACGCCAGACTGGTTTCATTGTATCCGATTTGTCGCAGCATTACTGGCAACGGCGTCCGGAAAACGCTTGCGGAATTGAATACCACGATACCACTCGAAATTCACGAAGTGCCTAGCGGCACGCAAGTATTCGATTGGACCGTTCCAAACGAATGGAACATCCAAGACGCGTGGATTCAGAATGCGGCTGGCCAGCGCGTCGTGGATTTCAAGCAGACTAACTTGCATGTGGTGAGTTATAGCATTCCTATTCATAGAACGATGCCATTGAGTGAACTCAGAACCCACCTACACAGCCTGCAAGAACAACCGGATGCCATTCCCTATCGAACATCCTATTACAATGAGGACTGGGGGTTTTGCGTCAGTCATAACACGTTGAATGCGTTGACGGATGGAGACTATGAGGTTTGCATCGAATCCACCTTGGCGCCTGGAAGTCTAACCTATGGCGAATTCATTCTGCCTGGTGAATTGAGCGAAGAGGTTTTGTTCTCAGCACACGTTTGTCACCCGTCTTTGGCCAACGATAACTTATCTGGGGTAGTCGTAGCGGCGGCTCTGGCAGCCGAGTTGGCCGCTCGGAAACATCTTAGATACAGTTATCGTTTCTTGTTCATTCCAGCAACGATTGGCGCTGTCACATGGTTAGCGCGTAATGAAGCTGGTACGAAACGTATTAAGCATGGGCTAGTATTGAGCGGAATCGGAGATGCCGGCGCGATCACATATAAACGTAGTCGGCAGGCCAAAGCAGATATAGATCGGGTTGTGGCTTTTGTACTAAAATGCAATGGTATACCGCACGCAATCCAGGATTTCTCGCCTTATGGCTACGATGAACGTCAATTTTGCTCGCCTGGCTTCAATCTTCCGGTGGGGCGTTTTTCGCGAACGAATTATGGAACATACCCGCAATACCATACTTCGCAAGACAATCCCTGTTTTATTAAACCCGAATCGCTCGCTGAATCACTTCGAATACTACTCCAGATCGTGGCCGTTTTGGAAAGTGATAGAATCTATGTCAACACCAACCCGAAATGCGAGCCGCAACTCGGTAATCGGGGACTGTACAAAGAACTAAACAATAGCGGCGAGACGATGGCTATGCTTTGGGTTTTGAATTTGTCCGACGGCGAAAACACTTTACTAGATATAGCCGAACGTGCTTCTATGCCGTTTGAGCGAATTCTAAGCGTTGCGACAATCTTGGAATCGAATGGGCTGCTTTGCAGAATGCCGTGATTTATTCGTGATGAACGAGATCTTACTCGGCAACTGAGGCTTCCAAGCAAAGTGAACGGAGCGCTGGGGGCTGAGTGGGTCGCCACCACTTTCCATACGAACCAAGTTAGTTAAGGGCAAAAAATGAACTTAGATAAGCTTCGCGAGACCGCCTCGCAACTCAAGATTGGCCACTACTCTCGTCATGTCTTTTTGTGCACCGGTGAATCTTGCTGTTCGAAGGAACAGGGCGATCTCGCTTGGAAAGCTCTCAAGGATCAGCTCAAGGAACGTGACCTTTCGCTTTCGACAGGCCCAAACGCTTGTTATCGAACGAAAGCAGGTTGCCTCCGAGTCTGTACGGGCGGTCCAATTTTGGTGGTGTACCCGGAAGGCAACTGGTATAGCGGAATGACTGCGGAGAAAATTCCGGAGTTCATCGAACGTCAGATTGTTCATGACGAGCCGATCGAAGAATGGATTTTTGCGAAGAACCCCATGGGAAACCTTAAGACTTAGACGAAGCGAATTATCGATAGGCAGAGACCGCGACTAATCTGCATTGGTTTGCATCATCTGAGACTCCCAAAATAGAGTCGAACGTTCGATCCATGGTTGGTAAAGCTTCAGTTGGTTTGGCGATTTGGCTAAATAATCCGTTGCTGAATTTTGCCATTGCTGGAAATAGGATACGGCTTTGCGTGAGACGCGGGGTTTCCCGTCGAATACGAAATAGAACGGAGCGGTAGTAGCAAATCGATAGCCGTTGTTGTGGTCCACAACGATTCGAATGACCAACCAACCTGATTTATCGATCTCGATGGGAGGAAACTCCCCGCGTTTGTTATGATCTTCCAGTTTGGCGCTGTATATGGTGTCGCCGTTGAACACTACGTCTAGATAATCAACAGGCTCTCGAACGGTTAGCGAAACGGAGATGTCGAGTGAGATGCTCTGTGACCGGTAACTGGTTTGAATGCTGCCAGGTGGCAAGCCGTTGATGTTGGCTCTAAGCAACGGGCCATTCGTTATGAACGTATGGCCCTGCGCGATTGAGTGCCACCAAGATACTTGATCTGGCGGCGTCTCGGAATAGACATAAACACGATTGTAGCCGACATTTGTATCGTTTCCATTGAAACCGCTGCCTGCTGCGGGAGTGATTTGAAGTCCTGCTTCGAGCATCTGCCAGTATATTTCCTCGCTGAGCTTTCCGACACCGCGAGGGCCCTTGAATCGGACAAGGTCGTCGGTATCAATTGGGGCAAAGACTTCGCTTGGAATCTTGTCTTTTCCTCGCGTCAAATTCACTTTACTCAGCACTCCCTTGCTTTGTTCGTTAGAAAGGGTTAGGCGATCATCTCCGCCGGCCCGATTATAGGAGGATAGTAGCTGAACAGATCGAATGGATTCGCTTGCCAACAAGAGTGGTACATCGCGAGACCAGGGACGTACGAGTTCCGCCACAACTTTGTCTTGTCCTTTGGCGTTATAGAGCGAGCGAAACGCTTCGGAAGTATCCGAAGTCGCGGCATCCAAAGTCGAGCCGTGCAGAAGTACCGCACCATGTTCCCATTCCAGGTATTGACTCGAGGAATTCAGTCTGAGTCCAACCGAGTCTGAAGTCGGGTGACTTGGCATTTCTTGTTTTGTTGGCTCGGTTAGCTTATTACGGACTCTTGCTTGCTTTGGAGTTCCTGGTTTTGGGTTCGTGTTGGGTTCGGTCGAAACCACAAAGTCGACAGCATCGGCCAATTGCCATCGATTTAGTTCCGCCGTCGGGAGGCGAGAAAAATGGTCACCGCTATACCAATGTTCCGAGTGCATATCGACGGATCGAGGGATTTCCACCGGAACGGAATCCTTGGCGCCCCGTTCGATAGTAAAACCGCCATGGATTTCTTTGAATTCGGGACCTCGTTGTACGAGGAATTCGTATTCACCGTTTGGAGGTAGAAGTTTCAATTTCGATTCCGCCAACCATTGGTCACCTGCAAAGAGAACGTTTTTGGGGCGAATAAGCTTTTTTGAGGAATTTGTAAAGACGATTCTTGCAGAGACGGGATCTTCGTTTTCCTTGTCGGAGAACTGCAGTTCTACATTTCCTTGGCCGAAACAATGGGCTGGGACAAACGATGGTCTAATGCAGATTGACGCGGCGAGTACGATTCCCTTCAGCAGATATTTGGTATTTCGCATACTTAAGCTCGGTTTGGTTTGCCCTGGGGAATCCTGTGGAATGAAGCTAAAATGACTTATCGGCTAACGACATCCGTACGAGAGTGGCTTTGGCTAACAAGAGTGTACAACGCATGGAAACCAAAATGGCTAACGATTATTACAAGGTTTTGAACGTCGAAAGGACGTCCTCGACCGAAGAGATTTCTAAGGCATATAGAAAACTTGCACGTAAATACCACCCGGACCACAATCCAGACGACAAGAGCGCCAAAAAGCGTTTCCAAGAGGTTCAGCAAGCGTATGACTGCTTGAACGATCCTGAAAAACGCAAAATGTATGACCAGTTTGGACCCGATTACGAAAAATTCGGGGACAAGAATCCATTTTCGGGTGGCCAGTCACGCGGTGGTCCTGCAGGAGGTGCTGGTTTCGACTTTGGAGACATTTTTGGCCGAGGCGGGGCTGGCGGCGTTGATCTTGGAGACATTTTCAGTCAGTTCGGCGCCGGCGGTCCGAGTCGCGGAAGACGCGCTCCACAACCCCGAGGAGCCGACATTGCCGCGGAGATTTCCGTTCCGCTGCGAACGATTATTCATGGAGGGGAGACCCGCATCCAGTTAGACCACGATGGCAAACGGGATGCGATCACGGTGAAGATTCCTGCAGGTATAGAACCAGGAAAGAAGATACGATTGCGAGGGCAGGGCCAGCCCAGTGAAGTTGGAAAACCGGGAGACTTGATACTTAAGGTCAACTTGGAGCAGCATCCGTTCTTTAAAATCGCTGGCAACAACCTTGAGCTGCGGCTTCCCATTTCGATTCCGGAAGCAATTCAAGGAACTCGCATCGATGTACCTACCCCTGCAGGGACTGTCACCCTAACAATTCCGCCAATGAGCAATAGTGGAAAAAAGCTCCGTATTAAGGGGCAAGGATTGAAAGGCACTGGTGGCGTCGTTGGTGATCTGATGGTCGAATTGATGATTCGGTTGCCGGATCATATTCCGGAAGCGAGTTCTGAGGGCATTAATAATTTGGTTACGGCCTATGCCAAACCCATTCGGGATGGCGTTCAACTCTAGAGTGGATAGCGACGTCAGGGAGCATTGCAAATGGGTGATTCAGTTTCGATTCGGTACGGCAAGGGCGAACTCCATATTCGATTGCCAAAAGGCTGTGTGCCAACCATTATTCGCAAGCCTAATATGCCTGTTTTGGAGGATGCTCAAGCCGCCATTCGCGACGCGCTCATGAAACCGGTTGGGGCTCCGACGATTTCAGAACTAGCCGTCGGTGTACAACGAGCATGCATTGTGATTTGCGATATTACGAGGCCTGTTCCAAACGGTCCGATTCTCAGAGGTCTTATAGAGCAACTTCGTGGTCATGGAGTTGCGCTAGATCGCATCACCATCCTGATTGCAACGGGCTTGCATCGACCGAACCTGGGTCGCGAGATGCGAGAAGTCGTTGGAGACGATTGGGTATTCGACAATGTGCGAGTCGAAAATCACTTTGCTCGCGACCGGCAATGGATGGTCGATTTGGGGCATACTGAAACGGATGGAATCCCGGTGATTTTGAATCGGCATCTCGTCGAAGCGGACCTTCGTGTAGCGATTGGCTTGGTGGAGCCTCATTTTATGGCCGGTTATTCAGGTGGGCGAAAGGTGATTGCGCCCGGAGTGGCGGGTGAAGAGACCATTCGAACATTCCACAATCATCGATTCATGGCCGATCCACTAGCCTGCAATGGCAATTTGATAAACAATCCATTGCACCGAGGGCAGCTTGAGATTCTTAAGTTGCTTGGCAATGCTTATGCCATCAACACAGTGATTGACGAAGCGAGGCAAATGAGTTTCGTCAATTTCGGCGATTGCGAAAAAAGTCATCTTGAGAGTGTCGCATTTGTGAAGCGATATGCGGAAGTGCCGTTGGAGCGGCAGTTTGAAACGGTAGTTACTAGTGCCGCTGGCTACCCATTGGATAAGACGTATTACCAAACGGTGAAGGGGATGGTAGCTCCGATTCAAATACTAGCGAATGGCGGTCGCATGATTATCGCGAGCGCTTGCGAGGAAGGACTCGGTTCACATGAATATCGCGAGTCGCAATTGCAATTGCTAAAGCTAGGCGGGCAAGGGTTTTTGGATCGAATACGACGAATGCCGTTGGCGGATGTTGATGGTTGGCAGACACACATGTTGTTACGGACTTTGGCGGTTGGCAACGTTTCTCTCTACAGCGAGGGATTGAAGGGAAGAGATCGTGAACTTACGGGTGTTCAGATGGTTGAATCCATCGAAGAAGCGATCGCAACTAGTATTTCGCAATCAGGCGACAAAGCGGTCGCCATAATCCCTGAGGGCCCGTACGTGATTCCGACTCACGCTAAATCCAATCAGCCAATACCAAGTTAGACCTTATCGGGTCGGTTGCCAACAACATGCTTCCGAGGAAAATATATAGGTGACAAAGCCGATAAAAGCTGCTTTTTTAGAAGCTAGCCTTTCGGAATTCAGTTTAATGGAGTTGGACTGATTCCGTTGACAGGAGTTTTGTGAGATGGTTAGGCGATTCAATGTGCTGTACCACTCCAAAATGGTCGATGCGGTGCCAAGGAATCGCAAAAGATGTTCGTGTGTGACCATCGGTTTAGTTTGGGCCAAAATCATCGGTTTTGGCGCAATCACATTCTTCGTTTTTCTTGCGGAATCCGAGCGTTCTCAGCCGATTTCTGAACGCACCTGTCATCGAAAAGGGTGTTCCACTCGTTTTTTGCCTCGCCGCCCTTACCAGAAGTTCTGTTTAGACCCGACCTGCGTCGTCCAACTTAGACGATGGCCCTTCGCCCTTCGCTTCGTTAGGTGCCTGGCGTTACTTCGTTAGGTGCCTGGCACCTATTGACGGGGAGCTGGCTGTTTGCTACCCTGGTATTTCAAGGGAGATTTGCTATGCCTAGAATTCCACGAGCCGAACAATTTGATCCGAAATCTGTATGCATCGTCCATTTGGTCCAGCGATGTATTCGTCGCGCGTACCTGGCCGGTGTCGACGTCGTCACTGGAAAGAATTTCGAACATCGTCGTGAATGGATTCGCTGCCGTCTGGAACGACTCGCCTCCGTCTTCGGCGTCGATGTTTTGACCTATGCGATTCTTTCTAACCACATGCATCTCGTCATCCGAACTCGCCCCGACGTGATCGCTGGCTGGTCCGATTCCGAAGTTGCTCTGCGATGGCTGCGCATCTTCCCAGGCCGCCGAATCGACGAACAACTTGCCGATCCGACAACCAACGATGTCGAAACACTGGCCAATAACGCCGAACGTATTCAAGCAATACGTACGCGATTGTCGGATCCATCTTGGTTTATGAAAGCGTTGTGCGAACCTATTGCTCGACTTGCAAATAAACAGGACCAAGCGACCGGCCACTTTTGGGAAGGTCGCTTCAAAGCACAAGCCGTCACCGACGAACCCGGTTTGCTGGCCTGCAGTATGTATGTCGATTTGAATCCAATACGAGCTGCGATGGCTCAGTCGCCAGAAGAATCGGTCCACACTTCCGCTTATGATCGTATTCAGTCGCTCCTAGGTGCGACCATCCCTTCGGCAGCCGCCGAGCTAGTTGCCATCGAAACTTCAGAGGCGGGTCGCATACTACTTACATCCACACCCGATCAACTAAGAACGAGGAACGCGGCGGCAAAGAAACGCAAAGGACCTTCCATTCTGCGAGATGCTTGGCTCTCTCCGTTAACAATCAACGAACGAACCCTCTCTGGACCACAAGCGAGCACTACGGGAGTTCGCGCAAGCGACAAAGGATTCTTGTCTCTTGACCTACGAGACTATTTGACATTGCTCGACTGGACGGGGCGGCAACGCGGTACTGTTCAGCGAGCCGAAATACCCAATGAACTCGATCCGATCTTGAAGCGTATCGGAATCGATGGCAGGATGTGGGTAGACCTAGTTTGGCGATTTAAAAAGTACTTCGGGCGTGGCGGAGCCGCAGGCTCGCCCCAAAGCCTCAGAGAATCCGCTGCACAGCACAATCGGAAATTCGCAAGAGGCCAGCGTTCCGCTGCCGCCTGCTTTGTCACTGCATAGGAAATGCGAAAGATGCCGCTCACGTGCCTCGCACCTTTTTGTAGGTGTCCTAGCAAGTTACTAAGGATGTCATTGCAGCCGAAAGGTGGCCTTTCCATTATTTGAATCCAAGCAGTCAAAAAAATATTGAGAGTTAGATCATGCAGACATCAAGCGTCATCTTGTTGACGGTCGCCTCTATTTGTGCTTTCGTGGCGTTTAGGAATGCTCGTGGGTCCGTTGCCAGACGCAACTACTTGCGAGTCGCATTTTGCTTCGCCGCGATCGTTGCCATCCTTACTATCCTTCAGACTTGGACCCTTTAACTTTGCAGTCCGCTAGTCGATCGATATCTAACTGCCGGCTGTTTCTCGTCTCGGACTTAAGTTACCAACTCGAATTCGCACACTCGAAATGTAGTGAGGAAAAAATGACGCATACCCAGTCTTTTTCCACTTATGAGGCAAGTTGTTAGGGAAGTTGGGCTAGCGTCGGCTCGGATGCTAGCAGCATCCGCTACGGGTACGATAGGTGGATCCCAGCACTCCAAATTTATTTCGACAAAATATTCGAGCGTCCGCAGTCGACCAAGCATCGACCGGCGAGGGCCGATCGTCCAATTAGCATTCTGCATTCGAGAGTTTCGCGATTGCTCAACGTGACTTCAATTGGCCACTGAAAACCTGCGATGTAAAGGATAGTCTCAATGACGGGCCGCGATTCAATGTGACCGTTCGACGAGCGGATGTTGCGATACTCAATGAGTCTTGCGTTGCAATGATAAGGGGTTTCTTCATGGTCGTGATCGCCCATGATGAAAAACCTGACCCAAGTATAGGATCCACGCTTGAATTCTTCGATTCGCTCTGCATGCAGTGAAGACATGGTGGCGCCTGAATCGAATTTTGCATGGAGCCTGTCCACACCGAACTCCGGCAAAGCAATCCATTCTCGCCATCCAACCAGAAGGAGATCGTCGCAGTCCTGGATTACCATTGGTTTTTCGCGACGATCTGAAAAATTGAGAACGGGCCGCATCAGGATCCTTAAACTCAAGACGGAACAGGTTTGCCGATTTCTCTCAGCAAATCCATTGTAAACAGTCCTGAGCTGTGCCCATCGGAAAAATTGATGTTGTAGGCATAATTCCCAACAGGTCGCATATGGGTAACAGTCAAAGGGACCGTTTCCGCTGCAGAAAGCACCTGTAGAAGTCCCTTTGGTTTCGTCGCCTCAGCTCGCTTTTTCTCCCTACAGGTCGCACATGGACAAGCATTTCGCAGCTCGCCGAATGAATAAATCAACTTTGCGCCGTCGCTCCAGGTGATTTCCACCGATCGAGTCTCAGTTAGTTTCAAGTCTGTTGGTTGGAGGTCCATGCTCTCTCAATCAAACTTTCGTTGCGATGACTTAGCTGTGGTAGGGAAGTCACTTGGAACCGTCGCGTCCACGACCGTCCCTGTGGCAGCCCAGTCCGTGCCTCTCAACAAGACGGTAATGAACCCAACGCATTCCATCGAGTAATCGGCGTGCCCCATAGGGGTGTGGAATACTCGCCCCTTACCATAATCAATAGTCATGATCATCGGTTCATGTCGATCCGTTCCACCCTGTGTTTTTGAAGAAAACGACGTGGCCAGGATTTTCATGTTTTGCGCTGGGCCGCGCAGACGATCGTAAAGTTCATCTTTGGAATGAAGCCAGGATTTGGGAAGCCCCTTGGTAATCGGGTGATCCGTGTCTCGAACCACTAGCGAAAACTCGTGTTGCGAACCGTGACTTCCACCGTTGCCTGGCGAAGTGTCTACCACCATTTTTTCTTCTGCATTCAAATAGACATACGGACCACTTTTTTCATTGCGATTTCCCCATCCGCCCAACCCGATCATTTTGTTGTATTGTTCCCAGTCGCCAAAACTGTTGTCCGCAGCGTGAAGGATAACCAGTCCACCACCATTCGAGACGAATTTTTCGAAGGCGACTTTGGTTTCCTCAGGCCATGGAGCGGCGCCGTGGCCAAAATTGTTGATGACGACGTTGTACTTAGAAAAGTCAGGCTTGTAGTCGGGGTCGGCAACTCCGCTCTTCTTGGATTCGCGAATCACACCGTCGTTAAGTGGGTACTTGCTCAGTAAATCGTCTCCTTGCCAGGTGAATTTGGTTCGGGCAATATCGACTGAGTATCGTTTCGTATCCTCAAGATACCGTTTGATCATCATGGTCGTTTTGGGCCATGCACCATGATTGTTTTGACCATCGATGATCAAAGCTCGAATTGGGGCCGGCGATTGAGCGTCGATAGTACCTGAAAAAAGAAGAAGCAGACAAATGGTAGAACTGAGTGCTCGTAGCATTTTCGATGGGTCCAGGGTGGGAGAGGAACGGAAAGTGTAGGAATGTGGAATCGCCGCGTAGCATGCATGTCCGCCTCGGAGATGCGGACCCACATGCATGTCCGTCTCGGAGATGCGGACCTACGTGCATGTCCGTCTCGGAGATGCGGACCTACGTGCAGTTCGCCTCGGAGTTGCGGACCTACGTGCAGTTCGCCTCGGAGTTGCCGATCCTAATTGTCGTTCCCAACCTTACGGTTGTCCATCGGGGATAGCGGTTTATGAACTGGTACCGCGAGAAAGGGTTCGTTTTCGTTCTTCTGTAAAATCCCACCAAGGTTTGGCGAGTCCGCCGTTGGCAAAACTGACCACGGATAGAAAAACATCGATCACACACGGATCGTGCTTATTTTTGGTGATAGCACAAAGCCGGTCGTACATTTCGTACGCATCTTGTCCTGACAATTCTTCTGGTTTTCCAATACCAAGCCGATGAAGATCGGCTTGGGTAGCCGGGCCAACATTGGGTAAGTCGAGCAGCGACTTGACCGATTCTCGCTTGACCCTGGATGGATGCACTAGCGTCGTTCACCTTTGATGCTGGTTGCTAGATATCGCGTCGATTCTTCTTCCAAGAGATCGGTATCGCTTCCCTTGCTCTTTACCTCAACGCGGAAGCGGTGGACGCCAGGTTTGGAGGCCTCAGCATGAATTCGCAGTACGAGTTTGTCGTTCGGACCAATACTTGGAATCGAATTGAATATTGCTTGCCCTGGAACGATGCGACCTGCGTGCCCCTCAACTCGAACAGGCTCGATACCTTCGGAGAATTGGGCGATGACTTCCACGTCGGAGGCCATTTTTTTTCCGCGATTCGCAATAACAATCTCGTAGACGACTGGTTGCCCTACGGGGGCAGGAGCGGCCGGATCAACCACCGTCAAATGCAAGTCAGCGATCGCATCGATATTGGTTTTGAATTCCGCTTTGGTTTCGGCCGAAGAACCGCATTCACCCTTAAAGACAAGCTGGTTGTCGCCGATCTTTGAAAAAGTCAGTTCAAGTGGGACCGTTTGTTTTTCTTGGGGATCGAGCTTTTTGATCTCCCACTTGATGTTGTCTCCGCTGCGGGTAGCGCCAGGTGGCAAAGAAACAACCTCTGCTCCCGACGGAAGCTTGATCGAACATCGGGTTTCAAGAGCAGCGATCGACCCGACGTTTGTCAATTCCAGCTCATAATCCACGACGCTTCCCTGATAAAACTCCGCTGGGCCAAACCAAGTTGCGACAAGTTCCGATTGTTGAACTTGAACATCGATTGCGCTTCGAGCTTGAACTCTTGAAATCGTGCTAGTGGCGGTCGCGACAATTGGCAGCGAGCCTGATTGCTGGAACGTCAATTCAACTTCGACAATCCTTTCGCCACCCGCTGGGATGTCGCCGATATCAGACTGGTTACTACCGTACGGTTCGGCAGTCATCGCTACCGAGATAGCCTTTACGTCGGCATTGCCGGAGTTACGCACCCGAATACGGTACATTTGCGGCTTTCCATAGGTAACTTCGGACGGACCCTCCAGAGCAATTGCCAGCTGTGGTTGCTGAACCTCGATTTTCATCTCCGCATTTTGAGGAAGAGTCGTCCACTCGATGCCTAATGCAAAATGCTCTGCCTTCTGGGTTTTTAACATGATCATTGCCGTTTTGGAACTTCCAGCTGGAATTTGCCCCAGCTCCCAGATGACTGTGTTTCCATCTTCATCACTGTCTGGATGCGCAGCGCCATCCGTGACTGAGACATTGCCCACCGCGACTTGTTTCGGCACAGCGACGCGCACGATCAATCCGCTGAGTGGCTCAGTTCCTTCGTTTTTCGCAATGACTTCGTAATTGCCTTCTTCGTCAACCAAGATCGAACTTGGTCCATTGACTGTGACTTTGACACCGGGAACCGTCATTTCATGATGCATCGATGCCGTTGGTATAGGCGATGAGGTGTTGGAAGTATTGTTCGCTTGAAGAATTTTTTCCTTCGACTCTTGCTTAGCCGCATTTCCGCTTCCCGATCGTGAAATGCGAGGAGCGTCGTTTACAAGAGTCTTGCTTTCATTTTCGATTGGCAGTGTTGGCAAAGAGGCTAAGGAAGGTGTTTCTCGGTTCGTGGATTTTACAAGACTCGCAGACGTTTTCTCCGAGGTCTGTCCGAGGTCCACAAGGTTTTTGGGGACGGGCCGATTCTTGCTTTGCGGATTTTCAGCTGCTGTGTTCGCTTGGACGAATGTGGAGGCGATTTGCTTTTCCCGAATTTGGCTGTTGGGCCGAGGGGAAATGGCCGATTCCACCGGGTCGAATTCCATCGCGGTTCTTCGAGAAGTAGAATTGGACTCGATGACTATTTCCGATGGGTTGCTTTTTACCACCCCCGCCGTGACAGGCCGTGAGTTTTGGGACTTGGAATTGGATTGCAGAGTTGAGGGGGCGGTGTAGTTTGATTTGCCGGAATTGATGATGGGGGCCGGTGTTTTCGAAGCGGGCTCATTTCTCCCAGTATTCGGCGGTAATTCGGTTGCGATGTGATCCACTCGCAGATCGATCGTTTCACGATCTCGGCGTTCTTGAACTCGGGGTAGGTTTTTAAACGGTTCTCGTTGGACACGTGGCTGGGAAAAGCGTGGCGAGGGCAACTCCTCGCGCTCGTCCGAATCGTCCGATTCATTCGTACCTCGAAAGGCTTTGGAAAAAGACTTGAGCGGAATGAGGAAACCAGATCGAGTCGGCTTTCCGGCCGCGGTCGATGCGGGTACTTTGGGCTTCGGCTTCGGCGGCGGATTGGCTTGACTGGAAGAGTTTCCGAATAGTCTTTCGAAAACTCCGGTTTGCGGTTTTGCTGCCGATTCTTTAATAGAATCCTCTTGTCCGGAGCATGGTTGAGACACAAAAAGAGCGGTGATCAACACCAATGCCCAAGCCAATTCATTTTTGACAATGGTTGTTCGAAGCATATGGAAAACCCTACAATTATCGAAGCTCAACGAAATCCCTAGCTGGGTCATCGGGTTTTCGATTGGGCAGGATTGAGCAGATTGGGGGATTTTGAGGGATTTTCTAGTTTTGACGGTTAATGCTGGTTTTGTCGGACAATTTGGCATAGTGCAATCCTGCCGTGTTCAATTTTGCACATACTTGGTCCAATTGGAGTTGCATTCCGCAATATCTTGCTGGGAAAGTCGTTCAAGTGGGGGTGCGCAAGTCATCGTAGAATGGAGCTTGGTTAAATTTCCCAAAGGAATGTTACCCACCAAAAAATTCCGCCAAAATCAATAAGAATGGTTCGACAATTGCTGTTGCAGGTAGCGTAGACAGGCTATTAAGTTGGCTTGAGGATCGATAATCGTTTAATTGGTCTGTTTTTTGATGGCATAAGGCTTCGATCAGAAATACGATTAGTGATATCTTCAGGAGAACCGTAGCCTGAACGTTGTCTACTATTTCCTTTGTCAACTTCGTAGTCGGTAGATTTATGTCTTTCGTCCACACCTCCATTCGAGCCAAATCGGAGCGAATCACCATGTCGAGTCTTAGTTTTTCAGAGATCCCAAAGCGGCTTTTCTCGGCATCCTTGTCGTCCGTATTAGGGTTGGGTTTGGTGTTTGGTACAGGCTTATCTGCCTACGCAACGCAGGCCAAAGACAATCGCTTGATCACTTATCAGGACGATGGAAAAACCCTTTTTGCCTTGAGCTTGTTGCCTACGCAAGAGTTTGTTTCCAAGAATTCGCCCCATGTGGCGGTTGTGGTAGATACGTCGGCATCCCAGAACGGCGACTTTCGTAGGGATTCCATTGACATTGCACAATCGATCATCGAAGCGTTGCCAGCAAAAACGATGGTAACCTTGCTCGCATGCGATGTGGAACCCATCGTCTTGTCCGCTGCAACTTCACCCACCAGCCAAGCTTTGACCGACGGATTCAAGAAACTCGAAATGCGGATTCCGTTGGGCACGACAGATCTTGCGGCAGCATTGCGAGCAGCAAACAAAGAACTCGGCAAGAAGCCGGATTCCAGCATCGTGTACATTGGCGATGGCATGCACCTTTGCAACCTCTTGAACACAGCGGAATTTGAGTCTTTGATCAATGAAATGCGGGAGACTCGTACCAGTGTCAGCTCACTAGCAATCGGTCCAAAGACGGATTGCGAATTGCTTTCGACGATTTCCAATCATACCGGTGGCAAGATTTTCGTTCGCCAGGGAATCACCGACGCAACGTGTCAGCAGATCGGTGACGCTTTGGCAAAAGTGGCATTGGAACCTGTTTTCTGGCCTACGAAATCGAATTGGCCGAGTGGAGTTGCCAATTATTTCCCAGTGCTGTTGCCACCGCTTCGTTTGGACCGGGACTCCATCCTTGTCGGAAATCTCAAGGCGGACGCCGTTGAAGGATCTCTCCAAGTAGAAGGCACCATCGGCGGGAAATCCACTTCGATGCGATGGGAGTTAAAGAGTGAACCATCGAACCCCGACTTTGCCTTTTTAGTCCAAGTGGTGTCGAAAGCGACTCCGAATGCGGGCTTGATGATGCCAACGGCAGGTTCGGAAGCGTTGCATGAGCTAGGTTTGGTTCTAGCTAGCTCCTCGGAGCAACTGGTGAAAGATGCTAGATTTGCACTAAACTCGGGCGACACGAGTGCTGCCATCAATATTGCGAGAGAAGCGATCAAACGATCGCCAAACAATTTGGCCGCGAAGAACATTTTGGATGCAGCCGAGCAATTGCAAAAACCTGCTAAGCCGGTTAAGAGCCCAAGTGCCTCTCCTCGAATTGTGAAATTCATCTCGGCTCAAGTACCTGAGGATCCATTTGCGGATTCACCGGAAACCAAAGGAACGCCCTCGATTGGAAAGAGTGCACCGTCTACTAACAACCCGTTTGGTGATGATGCGGCTCCTGGCAGGTCGGTTCAACCATCGTCCAATGTCGGACAAGTTGATTCCGGTTTCGCACCAGCCTCTTCGCCCTTCCCACAGAGCAGCGACCCGTTCAGCGAATTATCCAACGCGAGTGACTTGTTGGCTGAAGATGAAGGATTTCGAAGGGTTATTGCTCAACAGTTGGAGGCTCAGGTAAAGAGCGAATTGAGTCAAGCACGAAAGAGTCAAGACCCGTCGTCGACGAAGGTTGGGCTAAAGTCATTGCAGGATCAAATTCGGCGGTCGTCTGAGCTAAGTGCCGCGGATCGAACTCGACTTGAATCTCAAATTGCTTCAGCCATCCAGGCCGCAGCTCGTGCAGAAGTAAATTTGAAGGAACAGCTTTCGAAAACAGAAGCCGTTCAATCGAGTCAGGCCGCGTCCAAGCGATTGCTTGCGGAAACGGACCGTCGCAATGCAACGGTACAGCAGTTAGTTGAGCGATACAACGCGTTGATGGCACAGCAAATGTTCCCTCAAGCGAACAATGAGATTGCTCCGCAGATTACGGCAATCGACCGCGATTCTATCATTGATCGTGTGACCAACATTGAATCCAACATGGCAGCCAACCATCAACTAATTATGGATGCTGTTCGCCAAAGAAGTCGTGCGTTTGTGGATTCTCTCTACTTGAACGAACAGGCTCTGGTTCCCTTTGTCGACGATCCACCGATTAAGTATCCGCCAGCGGACGTTTGGCAAGCGTTGAGCGCTCGTCGTCTTGAGCGATACGGTTCTATCGATTTATCGGGTGGAAAAGATTCAGAGCGATTGATCTACCGCGCTCTTAATGAACGGGGCGAGGTGAATTTCAACGGCACGCCTTTGTCTGGGGTTGTGAAGTTCTTTAGGGAAACGCATGGAATTCCCATTGTGATCGATGACAAGGCGCTTGAGGACGAGAATGTTACGCCGGACGAGCCCATTACGCTGGAGCTTCCGCCTGTCTCGTTCCGCTCGGCGCTTAAACTGATTTTGGAACCGTTGCAACTGACGTATGTGATCGAAGACGAGGTAATGCGGATCACCAGCAAGAAGACCTCGGCAAACGTTGTTCGTGTTTATCCGGTCGGCGACCTTGTTGTTCCTATCACTCAAATGAGTGGTATGGGCGGCATGATGGGTGGTATGGGCGGCGGCATGGGAGGCATGGGCGGCGGCATGATGGGTGGCATGGGCGGCGGCATGGGCGGCGGCATGGGCGGCGGCATGGGAGGTATGGGCGGCGGTATGGGTGGCATGGGAGGAGGCATGTTCTGTGTGGAAGATCAGACGCCCACCAAATCTGCCGACGTCAAGTCGCCAACAGAGGTCAAGTCGCCAACAGAGTTGGTTGAGCAATTGGTTTCTAGCGAAAGTAGCGAGCGCCCCATTGCGGAAGCAGCTCTTTCCAGTTGGGTTGTCAAGAAGATGATGCAATCCAAGCGGGCTGCTGCTGCAAATCAGGACAAAGAAGTACGAAAGCACTTTCAGGAGATTATCGACACCATCGGCGATGCAATGCGAAAGACGCTCCCAGCTCCATGGATGTATCAGGCGCTAAGTACTGCGATGGAAGGTTGCGAGTATCCAGGTACGGAGATTCGACGAGTTCTACTTTCAAGTATCGATTTTGGTGGCGATGTTGACGCTGCGATCAAAATCGCAAAGTATCTCAAGGGACAAGGACTGAAAAAGGAAGCACTCAGTGTTTTTCACGACGCCTATCGTTCCAACCCAATGCTGCAAGAACCGCTCGAACTCGCGTTGGAGCTGAGCATGGATATTGAGGATCAAGAAGGCATTCAGTGGGCTTGCACAGGTATCCTGGGCCAAGCTTGGACGGACGACCATTTGCCACTTATTGAAAAGGCATTGCTTGCAGCCAAGGCGTCCTATATTCGCCTCAACCAGACCAAAGAAAGCATGAAGGCATATTCGTTCAAGCAAGAAATGGAACAGGCACGATTGCGAGATCTCGTGGTTCGCGTTGTTTGGACAGGTGACGCTGACATCGACATCGCTGTGGAAGAGCCGACCGGCACAATTTGTGACAAGAACACCACACGAACTCTCGGGGGTGGATTGCTGTTGACAGACGGTTCCTCACTAGACAAACCAAGCAAAGACGGTTTCTCCGAAACCTACGTTTGCGCGAGCGGTTATGCAGGTCAGTATCGTATTTTGATTCGTAAAGTTTGGGGTGAAGTTTCTGGCGGAAAAGTTACCGTGAATCTGCTCACAGATTATGGAACACCCGATGAAAAGATGGTTCAACAACTAATACCGATTCAGCAAGACGCAATCGTGATTGCTGAAGTCAAAAGTGGCCATCGTAAGGAACCAATAGTCGACGCGCAGTTGGCAAAAGTTCAGAAACGCATGGCAGAAGCAGGTGCGGTCTTAGCTCAGGTCAACCCAAAGCGAAACAGTGGTTCAGGTTCAACCTCACCCTACAATCAACTGCTCTCGTCCTATGCCGGTGGTCGAAACGGTGTCGGCGGTGGCATTGGACAAAATGGAGGCCCATTCATCGGTCGAGGAGTGGTTGGGTATCGACCTGTCCTCACGTTCATTAGACAAGGTACGTTTATGACTGCCACGAGTGTGATTTCTGGCGATCGCCGATACGTCTTTGTTGCTCCGCAGCCCACATTCACCGATATTATCGCTGTCGATACGTTCAACACGTTTACTGGCGGGACGACAACCGGCGGCGGTGGTGGTGCGCAAGGTGGTGGTGCGCAAGGCGGCGGTGGTGGTGGCGGATTTGGTGGTGGCGGAGCTTTCTAAGCCGACCTGCTTCAATCTAATTTCAAACAAGAAAACCGCGAGCCTCAAATGGCTCGCGGTTTTTTTATGAATGCAGTTGAAATTCCCCAGCATCTTTTGCAGCAAAAAAGTCAGGAATGCTTCCTAACAAGTCTCGTCGACTGCGAATTTCCGCTTCTTTTAACCAATGCACTTCTGCGACTTCCTCGGGAGCAGGGACAGGAACCGAGTCCGGAAGCCGTTCACAAATCAACCACTCCAGTTGGGTTCCCCACCTCGTTACAGAAGTCCAAATATGCTGCGAGACAACGACTTGCAGCCCAAGCTCTTCCGCCAGTTCTCTATGTATTGCCGATTCGAAATCTTCGTTTGCTTCGATCCCGCCACCTGGGAAACAAAGCAGTCCTGGCGCCCGAACGAATTCGGAGCGTCGGATCACCAGGAACTGCGACTGCTCAATGATGACCGCGACAACGGCGTGCCTGCCTTGGTCTGGAGTGTTCTCTGTCGAACCTGACATGGTGCTACTTTAGCGGTGAGAACGCAGTTGGCTGGAGAAACAAACTCTTAACTCCATTTTTGACAGTCAACGAGCCACCAGCCGCAGCTTCCGAAGCCTTGTATACCTTCGTCCACTCTTCGTCGGCCGCAAACTTTCCAAAATTCGCTTTTGCGGCTTCGGGCGATGGATGAGCAATGAAATAGACAAGGCTATTGCCAGCAGCAGGTAAACTTGCGTCGATCTCTGCCGTTCCTTTGCCGATTGGGGAAACCGCTTCCAGTAGCTTGCCACAGGTCAGCGGCTCACCCTCCAACACGGAGCAATAAAGAATGTTGGTCATTCCGTGCTTGCTAAAAAGACCAAGGGTATGGTTCTTGAAGCGGGCGTTTAGGGCGGGGAGGTTGCCTTTGGTTGCGACATAAGTACGCAACTCAAAAACTCGATTGCCAACTGGCTTAACGTCCAAAGCTGGGCTGTAGTCGTTAACCGTTAGAAAAATGCGTTCGAAGGAATTCACGGCCTTCTTGCCGTCAATCACTGTTTTCTGAACGATCTCTTTCCAAGCTGGGTCGTTT
>JANMHA010000471.1:0-12521 GCA_031374925.1 Pirellula sp.
TCGGCCCTTTCCTCCCGATGCCAAAAACCCTGAGTTGATCTTGCTCGCCTTATATGACATTTCCGCTGAGCGAGAGCGGGCCGACGCACTGGCCAAAGCTAATCACCACAAGGACGAGTTCTTGGCGATGTTGGCCCATGAGCTTCGCAACCCACTTGCTCCGATCCGCAACGCCGTGCAAATCATCCGACTAAAAGGCCGGGATGAGAAGGCGGTCGATGCGGCATCCGTGATGATGGAACGTCAAGTTAGCCACATGGTCCGATTGGTGGATGACTTGCTGGACGTGAGCCGTATCAGTCGTGGCAAAATAGAACTCCAGAGGCGGCGAATTGAATTGGCGTCTTCCATACACCAAGCCGTCGAAGCCGTCCGCTCTTTGTATAAAGATATGAACCATGAACTGAGCGTGACTTTGCCGACACAGCCGATTTATCTGAATGCCAATCCGACTCGACTGATTCAGGTGGTCGGCAATCTCTTGAACAATGCCTGCAAATTCACCGACAAGGGCGGTCGCATTTCGCTCGTTGTCGAGCCGGAAAGCGAACAAGCCATTATCCGAGTACGGGACAACGGCATCGGCATCGACGCCGAAGACCTCCCACGTATCTTCGATATGTTCATTCAGGTTGATACGTCATTCGAGCGTTCCGTCAGCGGATTGGGCATCGGCCTGACGCTGGTAAAAAATTTGGTGGAGATGCACGGCGGTACGGTGGAAGCCAAAAGTGCCGGTAAAGATCAGGGAAGTGAGTTCGTGGTGCGTTTGCCGATCATCGTCGAAACAGCTATACCTCTGCCGCCAGAGCCGACCGAAAGTGAAACACCAGACGCAACATCCCGCCGTATCCTCGTCGTTGATGACAACTGGGATTCAGCCACGTCGCTTGCGATGCTGTTGAAGCTCACCGGCAATGAAACGCTCACCGCCTATGATGGCCTTGAAGCGGTTGAAGCGGCAACAAGGTTCAAGCCCGATGTAATTTTGCTAGACATCGGCCTACCAAAGTTGAACGGATACGAAGCGTGCCGCCGCATCCGAGAACAGCCGTGGGGCAAGGAAATCGTGATCGTTGCACTGACCGGATGGGGGCAAGAGGAAGACAGGGAGAAATCTAGAAATGCCGGGTTTAACAGCCACATGGTAAAGCCCGTTGCGTTCACTGCACTCAAGAAACTGCTGGCCGAATTGCTACCTACGCCGGTTTGAGTTTGGCGACGAACTTGTTCGGTACGATTTCCCTGACCTTCTGAATAGTCGGGGCGAACGGTTTGGGCTTCTTGAATGGCTTGACGTGCATTGCCTTCCGTTGGGCGTCCGTGCCGGACGAGTTTTTGGGGTATCGAGTCCAGAATGAACCTTTGGCGTCGTTCGGTCGGTCGCAATTCGACTACTGACTGAAGTTGCATTCACGCCGCAAAACACTTGCCCCAGGTTGGATCAAGATGCTTCAGTACCTTCTCCATAACCCACACTTGGCCATTTGATTTTTCCGTTTGCTGATACATCCACTTAGCCACTTGCAAGGAAGCGCCCAAATCACACGGCAATGCTGTCGCAACCAATCGTTCTTGAAGCTCGGACTTATGTTCTCGGTTTCGATCTAGCCATGCCTCAAGATGATGTTCGGCAGCTAGGAAATCAGATTTCGCATTGTTGCACTTGTCGTGAGCCAATACGAAGTTGTGTACTAGATCAGCAGGGAATCGTGACCAAGGAATGAAGTGATCCACTTGTGATTGTTGCGTGAGTGACTTTTGGCAATAGAGACACGTCCCTTTTTGCACGTCCAGCAAAATTGGTCGATAGGCATCAAGGCAAGCTCTCTCATTGCCAAACAAGAAGGAACCAAGGTCCGTGATGTTACCGAGCTTGTTGGCGTTTAACTTCTGAACAAATCGAACCCATGCACCTTCGATTAAATCACGAATGAGTTCGTAGAATGCTCGCAAGCAATAACTGACTCCAAGTTTGAGTGTGATCTTCGTTCCCTTACCCACGTTCTCGTACAAAAACTCCAACGGCTCATTGCCAACTGTTTGGAGTTTCCAAAGTGGCATAGTTCGGACAACGGTATCAACTTCAGCAACCAGTTCATGCCACTGACTTGGTGATCCTTGCTTGAGTCGAAACAATGATCCACCGAACTCTTGTTGTGATGCAGCAATCTTTGCGATGATGGCGGCTTGCTTGCCAGTGTTCTGCTGGAGAATCAAACCAGAACTTTCGCCACCAACGGGAAACGGTCGGGACTGACGCCAGTACAACTCGACGAACTTGGCAGCGATGTCTTTTGTGGATAGTTCCAATGGACTACCCGAATCATCACCTTTAAGCACGGCAAGATCAGCTAGGGCATGAACCAAAGCAAACTTGTAACTGGCGACGAACAAACCTTCGGATAGCAACCTCTGCATGTTGCGCAGAAAGAGAACTTGTTCTTCGGGAGTTGGTATAGCCCAAGTCATTCGTTAATCAATTCGACGGCAAGGTGATGGGTAATTTGGCTCGAAACATTTTACCTTGCGATCCACCCAATTGCTTACGCCAAATCGTCCACGATCTTGATGGCAAGCCCTTGCTCAATGAAAAGGTTGGGCATGTTCTCCAGGTCGAAGGCAGATAAGTCAACCGATTGGAAATCTAGCCCGGTTCACAATTTCCTTGCGTCTACCACTAAATTAGTCGGATTTACTTTCCCTGCTGAAGTTTCTTAACGACAGCCTCACCGACGCCTTCGGCACTAGCAGGATTCTGGCCGGTAATGAGTAAGCCGTCTTCCACCACATGCGATGCGAACGCCATCCACGCCTTGCCGTAAGTGGCTCCTCGCTTCTGCAATTCTTCTTCGAGGTTGTAAGGAACCGCCTGATCTCGACCGGCCTTCACTTCTTCATTCCAGGAAAAACCTGTTAGGTTCTTTCCAGCGATCAGGTAATCGCCGTTTCTCAGCTTCACTTCAAGAAGCCCAGCGGGGCCGTGGCAAACCGCTGAAACAACCTTCCCCGCTTCAAACATTTTGGCTGTTATGTCGGCCAATGCTTCACTCTTTGGAAAGTCGAAGCAGACGCCATGCCCGCCTGTCATGTATATGGCATCATATTCTGAGGGAACAGTGTCTTCGATCTTCTTCGTGTCGAGCAGTCGGTTCATGAACGTCCGATCCTCGTAGCGATTGTCGGTCCCGCCAACTTTAAGAACGCTGGCAGCGAGACTTTCAGGGTCGAGTGGAACGTATCCACCAGACGGACTTGCGATGTCCATCTGATAGCCCGCCTCCTCTGCAACATCCCAAAAGTGTGTCATTTCACCAAGCCATAAGCCGGTCCTGAAGCCGACCTTTTCATAGTCGCTCACATTCGTGACGATAATTAGAATTCTGTTCGTTGGCATTCGCTGGCTCCTGATACGTGGCTTGGTGGCTTGGTGGCTTCTTTCATGCTTTAGCTTCAGCACTTTTCATGCCACATCACGATGAGAATTTTTGATTCTCGACGGTAGTGGACGAATTGGAAGATTCTTCGTCTGCATTCACAAACGGGTCAATGCCGCACATCACCAGGACGAAAGACATCACAATTGATAACAGCATGGCGACGATAAGACCGCCGACGACTCCGATCATCATGCCAAGAAATGCGCCGGTCCATCCGTAGTATTGCCAGCCCTAATATGCACCCTCGAACAGCCCACCAGCAACCCCCATTACCGCCCACGACGAGATCAAAGGTACGCCGACGAGTCCACCGGCGATGCTACCGACGAAAAAGCCGATGAGCAGATACGCCAAGAAACCTGACCATTCACAATTGTGAGAAGACCAGACCACGATCCCGCTTGTCGCTATCAAGTACACCAAAGCGACAGGCTTAAACAGTTCCAGAAGCCGGTACGTTTTAGGTTGCTGGTTGGTCATGAACTCACTTGCTCAGCACTCTCACAGCCGGAACAGGTTACGACCTCGTAAAACCACCAGCAGAGGCATTGCCCCAAAATAACAATCGCCAAGTTAGGATAGATGGTCTTACATCTTGAAGGCGAACTATTGGCCATAGAAACTGGGAGGCGTTAGTAGCTGCAAGGAAACGCAGCCGTAACTTTGAAAAACCGGGAAGGCGGCGGGTCAGCCCTAAACGAAAAAGGCTCGATGAGGAGTATTCTCGTGGAGCCTGTCAGATTGAATTCTTTTTGTGGCCCCAAAAAGGCCCCAGAAAAAGGCCCCAAGAAAAGGCCCCAGAACTGTCGCCGTAAGTCCTTGTCGTTTAAGGACTTAAAATGGAGGATAACGGACTTGAACCGATGACCTCTTGCATGCCATGCAAGCGCTCTCCCAACTGAGCTAATCCCCCGAAAGTTCTGATGGCGATAGAGGTTATCCTTGACCTCAAATTGTGTCAAGTTGCGTCCTGCTTCGACGCATTCTACTATTCGGCTACCCAAGGTCCTTTAGCGAGTACAATCGGTAGTAAGAATCTCGACCGATCCATCAAGTCGAAATAGCATTATTTGTTCCATTTCGCGTTTGCCTCAATCGTACGCAATCTTTCTCGATGCCTCCCAACGATCAGGTTCCATTGGTTCCGCTCCTCTCCCAACAACCAAAAATTGCTGTCGTCGGCGCTGGCATCAGCGGGTTGGCAACCGCTTGGTATCTGGAGAAACTGCTACCAGCCGCCAAAGTCGACGTTTTCGAATCGGCCCTCCAGGTTGGCGGTGTCATTCAAACGTCCCTCTCCGACCCATTCCTGATCGAACTCGGCGCCGATAACTTCGCAACTCTTGTACCGGACGCCCTGCGAATGGTCGAGGAAATGGGAATCCGAGACCAGTTCATCGGCCCAAAAGCCGATCATCGGATCGCCCAAGTGGTCCGGTGTGGAAAAGTCGTGCCGATTCCAAACGGCTTCTCCCTCATGCAACCGACTCGATTGTCCTCGGTCCTTTCCACACCCGTTTTGTCCCCCGCCGGACGCATGCGATTGCTTTCCGAATACTTTGTCAAGCGAAGGATTAGCGACCAAGATGAAAGCGTTGAAGCGTTTGCTATTCGAAGACTCGGGCGAGAATGCTTCGATCGGCTTGTCGAACCAATCGTCAGCGGAATCTTCACCGCTCGGGCCGAAACACTCAGCATGCAAGCCGCCATGCCACAATTTGTGGCCATGGAACGTGAATTCGGCGGTCTCATTCGCGCGGCCATCGCCAAACGCAGAAGCCAAAGCCGATCCGAACGCTCCGCTCGTCAAGCATCAGGGGCTCGTTACGACCAATTCCTTGCTCCTAAACAAGGCATGGGTTGGTGGCTCAACTTTATTGCAAAGTCTCTTCGCAACCCTATCCATCTCGGCCAACGTGTTGTCCAACTATCCAAAACGGCTGAAAACACTTGGTCGCTTCGAACAAAGCTATCTACCGAACGAACCGAAGCGCGACTCGCTCACGCAGGATACCATGCCATCTGTTTAGCACTGCCTAGCCTTCGGTCCGCGGAGTTGCTGAAACCGACTCATCCGAAAATTGCCGAACGCCTTGAACGCATTCCTTATGCTTCCTCCGCAGTGGCTGTAGTTGCAATTCCGCGCCACGAGATCCATCCCAACGCGTTTTGCTTCGGCGTCGTCGTACCCAAAATGGAACATCGAGACTGCTTGGCAATTAGCCTTGCAAGTGAGAAATACGAGGGAAGATGCCCAGAGGATCTTGTACTCGCAAGAGTCTTTATGGGCGGGGCCATTCGTCCAGAACTCATGGACAAAAGCGACGACGAACTGCTTGGTATCGCCAGAAAAGAAATCAAGGAGCTTCTAGGCGCGAGCAGTCTCCCAAGATGGCAAACGGTTGTTCGATGGAACGAAGCCATGCCCCAGTATCTGGTTGGACATCCCCAGTTGGTGACTTCGATACGTCAATCGCTTGCCCACGAACCTTCCATTCGGTTGATCGGCAACGCGTTTGATGGAGTCGGAATACCTCAATGTATTCGACTCGCAAGGCAAACCGCTGAGCACTTCGCGTCGTTGGTTCTGGGAGTGAAGGGTGAGGAGTGAGGAGTGAGGAGTGAAGGGTGAGGGGTGAAGGGTACGGGTTGTGTTGGACAGGACAAATTTGCAAAATCGTCGAATTAAAAACATGCGGCTTTCATGTGTTGCTATCGCTGCTTTAGTCACTTTCGTGCAGGCTTCTCTCGCAATCTCGCAAGATGCTATCCCAAAGAAAGTCGAGGCTCGCGCGTTTGACGAGGACATAGCGTCGGCCTTCCTTGAGTCGTGCAATGGCTGGAGTGTCGACGAAGTTTTGCTGGATGACGGTCGCCGTAAAGCTTTTGTAGACGCTTGTCGGGCTCAATCCCATTTGCAATCCGACGCTATTCTTGAAAAGGATTTGTTCGAACGGCTAATCCAAATCAGGAAAGCGGGACGGCTGAATGTCAAGGCTACGCAGCGAGCCAACAGCGATGTCGATGACTGGCTTTCGGTAGCAGAAATCGCCTCGCGATGGATGCAGGATCGATTTCAAGCCAACATCGATCAATGGCTTGTCAGCCCTGAACTGCTGGCGGAGTTCGATGCCGCGGTCGAAAAAATCGTCCCAGATGCCGATCGATATGCGTCCCGCAAAGCAGCCATGAAACTGCGCAAGTCGCGGCAATTGCAACCTGAGCTGCTAATGCGTGTCACCGATTGGAAACGAGAAATCCAAACCTTCACGGTTGAGCATGCTGCTACCCATTTGGCGAGCCTGCCGACGAACACAGGGATCTACATCTTTCGTGACAAAACTGGGTTTTTGTACATCGGCCAGTCGAACAATTTGCGGGTGCGGCTGACCAAACATCTGGATAAGTCCGACCGAAAGTCACTAGGAAAGTACCTGGAGTCTGCCAGCAAAGATGAAATCACTATTGAACTGCATGTCTTCGCTCCCGACTCGCCAGCAGCCAAGACCTTGGTCCGCGAAGCTTACGAAAGCGAGCTGATTCGGACACGAAAACCGAGACTCAATATCGCCCCTTGAAAGCACAGACCCCCTCGCCGAATCTCAAAGCTGGGACGAACCCCAGCACTTCAAAGCAATTTGTTTGGAAAAGGGGATGAAAGTTGAAGAAAGATGTTTGTTGGCTAGTCTGCCCATGCGATATACTTGTAGGTCGGACCGGCCGCATCGGGTTAGTCGCTCCATTTCCGACCATCTCTCTTCTGACTCTGCTTTTTGCTGGAGGCTAACAATGGACCAGCCAATGCGCGAATTTACCGACTTGATGCTCACTCGTGGAGTCATTTCGCTCGACCAGCTTTCCGAGGCCAAGCTCATCTCGAAGAAAGAGGACAAGCCAGTTGGCAACTGCCTCATTACACTCGGTTATGCCTCCGGCGAAGAAGTGACTCAGGCCATCGCGGAATTCTACAAGTTCGAGTACGTCGACTTGTCGACTATTAGAATCCCTGATCACGTCATCCAGTTAGTGCCAGAGTCGGTCGCCCGTGAAAATAAAATCATTCCCGTTTCTGACGCGGACGAAACCATCAAAGTTCTGGTTTCCGACCCGTTCGACATCGAAACCATCGAGAAGCTGCGTTTCATTCTGAATCGAAAAGTGGAAACAGCTTTGGCGCCCCAGGAGCAGATCCAGGAAGCTATTAATAAATATTATGGGCAGGTGGAAGGCGAGTCCGCTGACTCGATGTTGCAGGAATTCACCGACACGCAGATCGACTTTACCGAAACCGAAGAGGATAAAGCGCAGGCCGAGGAGGGAGCTGACGAGAATAGTGCTCCGGTCGTGCGGCTTGTCCAGTACATGATTCAAGAAGCGGTTCAGCTTCGGGCTTCGGATATCCATGTTGAGCCATTCGAGGATCGAGTCCGGATTCGGTATCGAATTGACGGCACATTGGTAGAACGAGACAGCCCCCCCCGCCGGCTACTCGGTGCTATTCTTTCGCGTATCAAGATTTTAGCGAAGATGGATATTGCGGAAAGGCGGCGTGCGCAGGACGGTCGAATCACGATCACGGTTGGGGAAAAGGAACTCGATCTTCGAGTCAGCGTTATCCCGACCAATCATGGTCAGTCCACTGTCATGCGGTTGCTGGACAAAGACAACATCAAGGTTGGGGTCAAGCAGCTCGGTTTGGGCGAGCGGGACTTTAAGGTCTTTACGAACCTTATCAAAAGGCCTAATGGAATTCTTTTGGTGACCGGTCCGACCGGATCTGGCAAGACGACGACCTTGTACGCAGCTTTGAATGCGCTCAATCGACCCGACCGAAAAATCATCACCGCCGAAGACCCGGTTGAATACTACTTGCCAGGTATCAACCAGGTTGAGGTTCGCCACAATATTGGGCTCGACTTCGCTCGGATTATTCGAGCCATGTTACGACAAGCTCCCAACATTATCCTGGTCGGTGAGATGCGGGATACTGAAACTGCACAGATGGGTATACAGGCCAGCTTAACTGGACACTTGGTATTTAGTACACTGCACACGAACGATGCGCCCAGTGCTGTGACTCGAATGACGGACATGGGAGTGCCTGGCTATATGGTGGCGAGCAGCGTGATCGCCGTTATGGCGCAGCGGTTGGTCCGAAAGATTTGCACGCGTTGCAAGCATCCGATCACGTTGAGCGATGCCGTTTTAGAGGATGCTGGGCTGCCGAAGTCGGTGGTGCCATTTGCGAAATTCTCCAAGGGCAAGGGATGTCCTTACTGCCAGAAGAAAGCTTATCGCGGTCGTATTGGGATTTACGAATTGATGGTGGTAAATGGTCGCTTGCGAGAGTTGATGTTCTCGGGTCAGTCGTCCGCCGTGTTGCGTGAAGAGGCTATAAGAGCTGGTATGACAACACTTTACTGCGACGGACTGCGCAAAGTCATCACAGGCATTACCACGATGGACGAAGTTTACAAAACCGCCAAGAAGACTGAGCAAGAGTACATTGCGATCGAGAAAGTCGTCAAAGAAGTTTTAGGCTAGTCACTGCTTCTATTCCCACAAGTTTTGACCGATTCTGGACTTGAGCGGGCTTTTGTCGCCACGAACCACTCAGCCGAAATGGTGGCAATTCCATGGCGACACCTAGTGACGTATAAAGGCGTCTGGTTTGCCTTTGTAGACAATGGGCGGGGTTGACAGTCGCCGGTGGTTTTTTAGCAATCCGCGTGAATTAACAACACAAAGATTTCTTCGTACAGTCGGCCCGACTACAATCTTTTTGGCACGGGAAATGTTTTTATCTCGAATGTCCTCCTTTTGATCTCATCTGATTAATTAAACCATGGCAACTGTCTTAATCGACAAACTTCTTCAGGCATGCGTTAAGCAGGGTGCTAGTGACATTCATATTGTTGTTGGGCAGCCACCGGTATTTCGTTTGCACGGCCGCATGCGGAAACTTGAGACGAAGGTTTTGGAAGCGGACGACACCGTTCAATTGATGAAGAGTATTGCGCCTGAGCGATGCCAACGTGAATTGCAGGAGTCAGGCAGTTCCGACTTTGGTTTTGCCTTTGGAACGATGGCACGTTTTCGTGTTTCGATTTTCAAGCAACGCGGTTTCATTTCGATGGTTCTGCGTCAAATTCCGACGGACAAGCTGACGCCTGAGCAATTAGGGTTGCCGGAATCGGTAATCAAGTTGTGTTTGCGGCCTCGCGGACTGGTTTTGGTAACTGGCCCGACGGGATCTGGCAAGAGCACGACGCTGGCGAGTCTGATTAACTTCGTCAACGAAGGTCATGATCACCACATTATTACGATCGAGGATCCGATCGAGTTCTATCATGATCACAAGAAATCGACGATCAACCAGCGCGAGGTTGGGGTGGATGTGCCGAGTTTTTCCGAAGCGATTCGGCGTGCCTTGCGGCAGGACCCAGACATCATTCTGGTGGGTGAGATGCGAGACTTGGACACCATTTCTGCGGCGATCACCGCGGCGGAAACGGGGCATATTGTTTTCGGTACGTTGCACACCAACAGCGCGATGGGCACGGTCAATCGATTGATTGACGCATTTCCTGGCAACTTGCAGGACCAAATTCGGACGCAGCTTTCGACGAGCTTGCTGGGGGTGGTGGCTCAAACGTTGATTCCACGAATTGGTGGCGGTCGATTAGCCGCATATGAAATTCTGATCGTCACCTCGGGTATCGCCAACTTGATTCGTGAGAACAAGACATTCCGGATCGGTTCTGCCATACAGACCGGTTCGAAGTTTGGAATGAAGTTGATGGATGATGCACTTTTCGATCATTGGAAGGACGGAAAGGTAACTGTAGAGGATATTCTGTCCAAGGCTCACCGCCCGGATGAGCTTGCAAAACGGATTGTGAACGCAAGGCACGGAGTGATCGACAATGAGGAAGAGTCTGAAGGGGATGAGCATTGATGAGGTGGAACGGGTGGAACAGGCTGCCAGCCTGTTTTGGACGTTCGTAAGCGATATATGGGGTTGCAACAAAGAGTAGCTCGGCACTCCGTGCCGAGAAAAACGGCACGGATAGGCTGTAAATTTATTCGCAAGGTGCAGAACTTTGACGCCTTTTGCTCCGCAAAAGTGTGTTAACGAGGCGCACTTTCGTGTTAACGAGGCGCACTTTCGCGGAGCGAAAGGCGACAATAATAAATTCACAGCGTAGGAGTGCCGTTCTACACTGCTCCACGATAATCAAGTTGACTAAAGGGATCATTGAATGAGTACGCGACGCATCGGTCAGATTTTTGTTGACATGGGTTTCATTACCGATGAGCAACTTCAGTTGTTGTTGGAAGAGCAGCAACAGCAGCCGGGTGCGTTGTTGGGTAAGCTGGCCGAGGACATGACGTTGATCACCGACGAGCAGTTGGCGCAAGCCCTTGGTGAGCAGATGAACATGAAGGTGGTTTCACTTGGGGATGCGCCCATTTCGCCCGAGCTTTTGGAGAAGTTGACCGAGACGATGGCTCAGCTCTATCGAGTGATACCCGTGAAGTTTGACGGGCACAGGTTGACGGTTGCCACTTGCGATCCGCAGAACTTGAGCATTCAAGACGAATTGAGGACGTTTCTCGGTTTTGACATCGAGATGGTGGTTGCGACCGAACGTGAAATCAAGGCTACGATTGAGCGGTTCTATTCGTCGGACAGTTTGAGCGTTGAAAAGATTGTCAAGGAGTTAGCGGAAGATACCGAGCTTTTCAAACAAGCGAGTATGCTGACTGGGGACAAGTTCAGCCTAGACGGGGCAGAAGCATTGGCCGATAGCGCTCCGGTGCGTAAGCTGCTCAACTTG
This sequence comes from Pirellula sp., assembly GCA_031374925.1. Taxonomy (GTDB): domain Bacteria; phylum Planctomycetota; class Planctomycetia; order Pirellulales; family Pirellulaceae; genus JBKCUI01. The sequence goes on from JANMHA010000471.1 coordinate 11,282, forward strand.
GTGTTGTTGTTGGCGATTAAGGATCACGCGAGCGATATTCACTTTGAGCCGTTCGAAGAGGAGTTTCGGATTCGTATCAAGGCGGAAGGGGTGCTTTACGAAATGGTTCCGCCCCCGCGTCACCTTGCCTTTGCGATCACCACGCGAATCAAGGTTATGGCGAATTTGGATATTGCAGAGCGGCGTTTGCCGCAAGACGGTCGAATCGAGTTGATGGTGGGTGGGCACCAAGTGGACTTGCGCGTGAGCGTTTTGCCGACCATGTTCGGCGAGAGCGTGGTTATGCGAATCCTGGACCGATCGGTGGTGTCGCTGTCGCTCACGAAGGTGGGGATGGACGAGGTGACAATGACCAATTTCCGGCAGATCATGAAGCGACCGAACGGAATTGTGCTGGTGACAGGCCCTACAGGTTCCGGCAAGACAACCACCTTGTATTCGGCCTTGTCGGAGATGAACGAGATTTCGGAAAAGCTGATCACGACGGAGGATCCTGTGGAGTATGACATCGACGGGATCGTTCAGATTCAAATTGACCATGACATTGGCGTTACTTTTGCGTCGTGTTTGCGAGCGATTTTGCGACAGGATCCAGACATCATTTTGGTCGGCGAAATCCGAGATTTGGAGACGGCAGAAATTGCGGTTCAGGCCTCGCTGACAGGCCACTTGGTCTTTAGCACGTTGCACACGAACGACGCGCCGAGCACGATCACTCGAATGAAGGACATGGGAATCCCTACGTTCTTGATTACGGCGACGGTGGAGGCGATTCTGGCGCAACGGCTTGTTCGACGCATTTGCACCAAGTGCCGAGAGGAGTCCGATCCACCGATGGAGATTTTGGTCGATCTTGGAGTGACTGACGAGACACGCGGTCAGTACAAATTCTACCGTGGCAAGGGCTGCGACAACTGCAACAACACGGGCTACAAGGGGCGTATTGGGTTGTTCGAGCTAATGGTGATGAACGATGATTTGCGAGACATGATCATGCAAAACGCGACCTCGGATGAGTTGAGGGCCAAGGCGGTTTCGTACGGCATGATCACGCTTCGCGATTATGGTAAACAGTTCGTGTTTGATGGATTCACGACAGCCGAAGAGATTGTGCGGGAGACTGTTCACGATCATTAGTGAGGCTTTAGGCTTAAGCCTAAAGCCGAACACTGAACACTGAACACTGAACACTGAACACTGAACACTGAACACTGAACACTGAACACTGAACACTGAACAC
>JANMHA010000056.1:0-46717 GCA_031374925.1 Pirellula sp.
AAATTGACTTCTGATTGACTTCTGTTTGACTTCTGAATGTTTGGTGCCTTTATTGTCGCCTTTCGCCCCGCGAAAGGGCGCCTTGGCAACGCACTTTCGCGGAGCGAAAGGCGACAATCGTAGACGAGCGAGGCCCTCGCTCAATCAAAAAAACCAACGGGTGGCGCACCATCGGCAACAAGTGGCCTACCATCGGAGCGCTAGCTCGCGCGTTAGAACTTCCACGCTCGATCACTTCTCTAGGTTTAGCTTCATCACTACAGGACCAAAGCTTATACACAACTCTTCCCGCTTTGGCTGGGTGAGAATATTGAACACGCTTGCCTCTTTTTGTGATAGAACGCTACTGGTTAGCGAGATTGGATCGAGTTGTACAATCGTCCCGTCATCGCAGCCCGCAAGCAACCAACGTCCATCATGGGTCCACACAAGCGAACGAGGGATGCTCGAAAAACGATGAAACCGAACCATACGACCAATATTGGGCTGCCAAAAACGTATCGTACGATCTTCGCTGGCCGATGCCAGCAGACGATCCAAACTTCCTTCGCTCGCGGGCTGTAATGCTAATGCATGAACCGATCCCGTATGCTGTCGCAAGACCCTGGTTGTTTGTCCAGAACTAGAATTCCAAACCACGATAGTCCGATCTCCACCTCCCGTGGCAATGGACCCATCCGACAAATAAGTCGCTGCAAACACAGGTCCTGAATGGCTGGTCATCCTGACATGCGACGCTTCTGCATCGAGGAGGCACACGCGACAATAACCGTCCCAGCTAGTCGAAACCCATTCTTTTCCGTCGACCCGCCAAGCAACTTTGTAAACAATGTCTTGATGTTCACGCCACGAACGTTCGAGCTCCAATGCGGGCCAACTGCGCAGCTGTACCACACCAAATTCACCTGGGCTTCCACCAGCTACCAGCAAGTGCTTTCCATTGGGCGACACAGATATGTCATGAATACTGTCCAGTCCGCAGTCTTTCGTTTGCACCTGACCCAGTCTCGGCCAGTCATGAATCGTTAACCCTCGCTGGGAACCAGCGATCACATGCTGGCAATCCAATGCGAACGCCAAAGCGGTTATGGGTGGCTCCGCCATGCAGGCTGGCGTGTCTCCAAGTGAACCCGCAAACAACAGGATTAACCATAGCCAGCCCAATCGTTGGCTCAGTCTTTGAATCGCCATACGCTACCCAATCCTACACCGTCTCGGAAATAAAATGGCCGCCTTGATTGATGCGGATAGGGCGACCATCCGGAGTTTCCAGTTCACCGTCTGGATCAATTCCCAAGAGACTGTAAATCGTGTTTGCAAGATCGGCGGGCGTGATAGGACGTTCCGAGGGACTCTCGCCAATCCGATCGCTGGCTCCGATGACTTGGCCCCCTCGCACGCCTCCGCCCGCCAAAACAACACTGAAAACACGCGGCCAATGGTCCCGTCCACCGCTCGTGTTGAGCTTGGGTGTTCGGCCAAATTCTCCCATCGCCACTACCAATGTTTCGTCCAGCAATCGTCGCTGATGCAAGTCGTCGATCAAAGCCGAAAAGGCCTGATCAAAAGTCGGCACCAATCCGACTCCGACCTTGGCACCGCTGAACCCGTCCCGCAAGGAAAGAACGAGATTTTGATGCGTATCCCAGCCGGTTTGCAACACCGACACCAGACCGACGCCTCGTTCAATCAAACGCCTTGCTAGGAGACAACTCTGACCAAACGTGCGCGGCCCATAGCGTCCCCGCGTCGCATCGCTCTCTTCGCCAAGATGGAATGCTCGTTTCGCTTCGGGTGTTGAAATGAGGCGAAAGGCTTGCTCAAACGTTGGGTCCAACGTGATCTTGTCGGCCGAAAGTGCCCGATCGGTGGCCTCGATGTTTTGTAGAAATTGGCGACGGCGGTTCAAACGGTGCTCATCCAGTCCAGGATAGTAATCGAGATCTTTGACTTGAAAGTCGGACTTGGCTGGATCGCCTGCAATAGAAAATGGCCCGTAATTCGCCCCGAGAAAGCCCGGTCCCATGCTAGAACGGGCGTCGGGAACCGTGATGTAACTCGGTAGAGGCGACGTCGACTGACGGCGATGGGACACAACCGAACCGATACTCGGATACGCCACTGGCGATCCAGGCTGATAACCGGATAACATGTATTGGTTGGCGATTCCGTGCTCACCAAGGGGTGATGTCATGGATCGTACAATCGCCAATTTGTCTGTGATTCGCGCAGTCAATGGAAGAAGCTCGGAGAGCTCAATGCCAGGTACGACGGTGGCGATCGGTTGGAACGGTCCACGGACTTCTTCCGGAACATCGCGTTTCGGATCAAAGGTCTCCAGATGACTAGGTCCACCATCCATCCAGAGCAGAATACAAGATCGAGCCTTTCCACGCGTTGACGAAGTTTTCGCAAGGGACGACCTAGCTGTAAACAACTGCGAACCTAAACCCATCGATACTAAACTACCGATACGTAGAAAGTCCCGCCGCAAAGTTTGATTTGGCAAGCCTGGTAAATAGTTCATGATGCTTCTCGTTATCGATTCGTTGTAAATTCTTGCGAACTTAGGAGCGCCCAGACAAAGTCCTCCAACCAACGTACTTGCTCTTCTCTAGGCAACGCAGTCAATTCACTAAGCCAAGTGCTTTGTTGCTCTTCCGTCGGATGCTTGGCCATCGCTCTCAAGTAAAAATCTTCGATGATCTGACGTGGACTCATACTGACGCGAAGGCAACTCTGCAGTCGCCCTCCTTTGTCAGCGATCCGTCTATTGAGCAGTTCTCCATTGATTGCGTGCAACTTCGCAGCAAGCCCCTGCTGTTGACCTTGGGATTGGCAAGCTTCGCTTCTCGAACAACGTCCCAACGCGTCTAAGTCGGGAGACACGTGCGTTGGATCGAGCCATGTGATGGCACGTTGGCGAGTTTGGTCATGATTGGCAACGGATGAGTCCAGAACGTCATCGATCGCATCCAGGAGCACTTCTGGCAACAATGACTTGGAAGTGGATGCCCCATACCATTGCTCTAGCTCATTTTTTTGGGGTTGGCGATTCGGGCTGCGCGCATAAGCATTACTGCTCGCAATGATCCGCAATGTATGCCGCAAGTCATAACCCTGTTCTACGAAGTCGGTGGCAAGCCGATCGAGCAATTGTGGATGGGACGGTGGATTCGTCTCTCTAAAATCATCGACCCCCGCGACTATGCCACGCCCCATCATCGCATCCCAAAGCCGATTCACAATGGCTTTGGAAAAGTAAGGATTGTCCTTATCCAACATCCAATTTGCAAAACCATCCAAAGCCGATTCGGTATCCTCCAAATTGCGGACACCAGGGATTCGAGGTACAGCCGATTCGCCGGTTCTAACATTCGTGACCGATCCTTGCTTCTTCAGAGAAACCATCCGAGTACGATCGAATCTCGCAAAGATTGCAGCAAGCCCATGGTAGTCGTCCTGGGTCCAAGCTGCAAAAGGATGATTGTGGCAATTGGCGCACTGGATGCGAGTTCCCATGAGTACGCTGCTCACCAGTTCCGCGTGCTGACGCGCATCGCTGGCCGTACGAGTGAAGTTCGCAGCTCCAATCACATGGCTATCGCCCGACGAGGTCAAGAGCTCGCGCACCATCTCGTTGTAAGGTCGACGACTCTCCATCGAATGCACTATCCAATCGCTGTAGGCCCGTGCTGCTCGCGGCTCTTCTGGCGAACCCCGCAGCTTGAACCATCGGGCTAGCCTTAAAGCCCAGAATGCGGAAAACTCCGCGCTGTCAAGCAAAGCGTCGATCTTCTGCTCGCGTTTGCCTGCGCTCGTTTCTGCGAGGAACAATTGCAGCTCTTCAGGCGACGGCAAGCGGCCAGTCAAATCAATTCGCAGTCGGCGGAGGAAAGTACCATCGTCGGCAAGGTCGTTAGCAGTCAGGTTCAATTTGGAAAGTTGCGAATCGATCTCGACATCGACAAAGCTAGCCGAGGGTGACACTCGCTGGGACTTCTCTTGGTTGGAATCGTACGGAAGCAACAACGCAACCGGCACAACGCGATTCCAAAAACGAGCCATAATCAGGTGTTTACCGGGTCGAAGACAAAGTGCTCGCGTAGGCCCGTGCAGTATTTCTACCGACGCCGGATCGTCCGAGCGAAAAACAGTCCACTCGGTGACATCGGCTTCTTCTCCATCCGAAAACGTTGCCATCGCTCTAAGTGGTTTGGGTTGGTTTGGCGTGGTGGCAATGGACTCAAAAGGTTCAACTCTCAATTCCTTGAGCTGCCGTTGCGACCCTCGCTTTGCCCCCTGTTGGAGCCAACGCCGCAAAACCAGAACGCTCGGTGTTCCTTCCTCAAGTACTTCGCCGCCTCCGTGGTCGAGTAAGCCCAGCGGCTTAGCAACAACGAGGCTCTTGGCGACGTTGACAATATTGACGCGTCGACCTTCGGCAAATAGGACAATGGATTCGTAATCGGACTTGGGATCGCTGCCGAAAAGTGAAAGATGGAATCCACCTCGTCCGGCTGCCGCTCCGTGGCACGCACCCGCGTTGCAGCCTGCATGCGTTAGCAATGGAACTATCTGCGAATCAAAGTCAACCATCGTAGATGGGGCACTCGATGATTCGGGCTCAGACACGAGCAGAGCAGATACCATTAGCCAAACCGCGATCGTCATTTCTTCGGATCCTTGTCCGGACTCGTAGTCGAGTCGCTGCTGGCCTTATTCTCTTTTGCCCACTTCGTAAGATACTCCTGCGCTTTGGCCGTACCATAGTCGGTCAACTTGCCGCTACCTGAGATGGTCGTTGCGATTCGATAGATCTCGCGACGGACAGCTTCGTCGGCTTTCATCGCTTGCTCAATTTTTTCTGCAATTTGAGTCACCTCATCGTCGGTGGCTTTCTTTTGAATAAGCGGTCGCACCAAACCGCTGACATCAGGCACCGCGGCAGCCCCTTTTTTGTCAACTTGCATGGCCCGCATGCTTTCCTTTCCAATCAACTCTTCCATGGTTGGCGCTGTGCCGCCAATGACTTCCGTAATGGACTTCACAATCTTGGGAAGATCGACCTGCAGACTGGGCTGTACCAGAGCGTAGTTTGCCGTGACTTTATCATCCTTTCCGATGAGAATAGTTAGTGTCACCAATCGGTTCAGTCCATAACTCCCTGGACCTTCGCGTCCCTCAAGCGATACACCGGTAGGTGTTTCTGCATTCAACGCATGTTTCATACGTTGGAAGTTCTTTTCGGCTTCATTTGCGTCCTCGTGCAACATGACGACACCGGTCTGCAGTCCATCCCCTAGCCGCTTTGCAGAATAAGCCGTCAAGATGCGTACCATAGAAATCGATTGGCGGTTGACATCGTGGACAAACACGAGCAACAGCGGCTTGCCTTTGGCGTTGGTCACGTAATCCACTTGTTTGCCTACGTCGGGCTCGGCTAGGCTCCGAACTTGAAATGGGACAAGCGGTTCCTTGATTTGTGGTCCAGAGAAAACAGGTTCTTGGGCTAGTAGCCCCGTTGAACAAACCAGGGAGATGAACAGGGCTTTCCAGAACGCCCATGTACCAAGGACTTTATTGGTTCCGCACATAACTTGCTCCAAAGGATGGATGGGGCCTATCGGCAATTCACCCATCTTACATCATTTGGAGTGCGGAAATTTATTTCCGCTTTAAGATGGCCCACGTCCCACGCCAATCGCAAGGGCTCTGGGAGGGTGTGATATTATTCGCAAGGTGCGCAACATTGTCGCCTTTTGCTCCGCAAAAGTGCGTTAACGTGGCGCACTTTCGCGGAGCGAAAGGCGACAATAAGAAAATCGCAGCCTCTGGGCGTGCCACAAGCATAGCGATCACTGCGGGGACCGCCCTGCCACACGGGCCATGAACTAGGGCTGAGAAGTCAAGACGCCTGCGTTTGCAATGCTGGCCAGTTCTCGTTGATACTTTACAAGCCTTTCGTGAAGGGAAACGATCGAACCGTAAAGTTGGCTAAGCTCTTTTTTCTTGTCGTTGATTTGAGTTTCCAGATCGATTGCGACACTTGCAATCACCCCAGCTTCTTTTTCATATTGAGCTTTGTCGAGCTTAAGCTTGGAACTCTCTTCTTCACGCTTCAGTTCTTGGTCAAGCTCCACTTTCGTTGTGTTCTCTGCCTCCTTGTTTTCCCGCATGATGAGGGCTGTGTCCTGCTTGGCGCGAATAGTCATTCGTCGAGTTTCGCGGAACGCAAATGCATAATCGTTCAACGGTCGAACAAACACCGTTTGACCAAGCTCAACAATACCTTGGGATTTCAGCCTGTTCGCGGTTGGTGCGTCAAGTACGTAAGTTTCTCCAATCTTCGTATCGCCAATTTTGAAAATGGTCTCGGCTGGCGTATCTCTTTTGAGCCGCTCATCGATCATTTTGCCTTCGGAATCGTGGTAACCGCCCTCCAACGGACTGCGCCCACCCTTGGCATCCACGACATCGGAATAGTCCTTTAAAAATTTCACCTGATACCATAGTGCCTCGGGCAAAGTTTCAATAGACGCACTCCCCCCATCGTTGATATAAGATTCCAGGATTTTCGCTTTGCTTGCGTCCGACAATCCAGGCGTATTTCGAAAGGAACTCTCAAATGCCTTAGTGATTTCATCTTTGTCCATCCGGCCGAAAACAGCACTTTCTTCGGGCGACGATCCTGCAGCCGCGAATGGCGAATGCGAGTCCAACGGCATAAGCTCATAAATGGCCCAACTTGGACTTCCTGACAGAATCGTTTCCTGCTGCTTGGAAAGCGGAGTTGTTGGGGATACCGTCAGCAAAAGTTCCTTGACGTCAGTTACCACAAATTCGCCCAGGTAAAATTCTGGAACCGAACCCACATCCGTTCTTTCGCTAAACAAATAGACAACGCTTTCAACGCGAAGCCCCGAATCCACTGGAGCTGGCGCGGCTGGTGCTGCGTCTCCTGCTCCCCCACCTGCGGCTCCAACCGGAGCGGCTGCCGGTAAATTGCTGACTCGAGCGGGCAATTGTAAAACTGCGTTTGCTGGTGTGTTGCCAGTTGCTGGCGTCGCTCGTTGTAAGACCGCACCGCGCCAAACTCGGCCGCGTTCGAGGGTCAATCGGTTGATTTCGTTCGTCAGTGGCACAAACTTCTCAAGATTCAATTTTGGATCCAGTCGATCGCCGTACATTTCCATGTCCACCGTCTTCAACAATCCCTCCACTTTCGAGGCGAGTTTGTCATGCTGCTTGGTGTAAGCAATTCGGTAATGTGCTACCCCGCCAGCAAAGAAAAGGAAGGTCCACGATTCGATAAAGAGGATCGACAGCAAAATCGTATGGGCAACGCCCCAAGACTTAAACGCCTTGACCAGTAGGACGATGAAAACAATCAGCGATACAAGGACCAATACCCAGATCAGCATGCCGGAAATTTCCATGAGGGTCTGCCTGGGGTGAGAGTGGTCGCAAAGGTCTAGGGTTTGGCAATATTAGCACTGCATCTACGCAATGGGGCTTCCCACAGCATAATTGGATTTACGGAGAATTCCATCAATTCTTGCCGCAATCCGATGTTAAGTTGAGCAGATTGTAGTGTCAAGCAATTGATTGGGTTTTGAGTATACTAGTCGATCTGCCTGCGCCGAATATTCGCTTTTTTCAGCTTTACCGCCTACTCTTTGTTTTCCAATGCCTGAACCCATCATCAGCATCAGCGGTTTGCGAGGCATCGTAGGTGCCGAACTAACCCCTTTGGTTGCCAGCAATTTTACAGCCGCTTTCTGCTCTCAAGCACCCAGTGGTGCGATCGCTATCGCCCGCGACGGCCGAATTAGCGGACCAATGTTGGCCGACGCCATTGCCGCCGCCATTGTCGGTCACGGCCGGGATTGCTTGGATCTGGGGGTGGCGAGCACGCCCACCGTGGGGGCATTCGTCCGAAAATCGAAATCGGCGGGTGCAATTCAAATCTCCGCCAGCCACAATCCGCCCCCTTACAACGGCATGAAACTCTTCAGCCCCGAGGGACGCATTCTGCCAAGCGAACCTGGAACGCGAGTGCTTCAGGCCTATCGACAAGCCAAGAGCGACTGGCGACCAGCCGACTCCCTCGGGACACGGCAAATAATCGAGGATCCCCATGCAGTTCATCTTCAGTTGATTTTAGCAACCGTCGATGTGCAAGCCATCCGGGGATGTCGTTTTCGAGTCCTCCTGGACAGCAATCACGGAGCGGGTTCTATTCTCGGCCGTAGATTATTAGAAGCTCTCGGATGCGAATTCTTGATACTTGGCGAAACCCCAAACGGACAGTTTTCACATCCTCCTGAGCCATTGGCGGAGAACCTAGCAACGGTCTCGCCGTTGGTGGCGCAACAAGGCTTCCAAATCGGTTTTTGCCAAGATCCTGATGCCGATCGGCTTGCGATCATCGATGAGACAGGGCACTTTATTGGCGAGGAGTACACATCCGTACTTTGCATGAAACGCGCTTTGATGTCTGAACTCGGTCCGCTCGTCACGAATTGCGCGTCGAGCAATATGACCAAATGGCTCGCCGCGAAACATGGAGTTCGATTTGAGCAGAGCAAGGTTGGCGAAGCCAACGTGGTGGACGTAATGCAAAGGCACAATGCCGTCTACGGTGGCGAGGGAAGCGGCGGCCCGATCGATCCACGGGTGGGATTCATTCGAGATAGCTTCGTCGGTATGGCCCAAGTGCTCGATCTAATGGCAGCTACCGATTCAACCTTGAGCAATCTAGTTAGCGAATTGCCTCGAATGGCCATGATCAAGGACAAAATGGCCCTATCGAAAGAACAGCTTACTGCGTCCATCGCCAGGCTTTCGGACGAACTCCAAGCGGATTCGGTCAGTATCGAAGATGGTATCCGCCTCGACTGGTCCGATTCCTGGTTGCTACTTCGCGGGAGCAATACAGAGCCTATTGTAAGGCTCATCGCCGAATCACCGAGCGACAATCAATCGAGAGAGTTAATTGCACGGGCTAAAGAAATCATCGCAAATGGACTTAGTCGGGTAGTTGGTCCGAATTGTACATAGCTAGTACCATTTGCCACACGCAATTGTCGCCTTTCGCTCCGCGAAAGTGCGCGGAGCAAATGCACTTTCGTGGAGCGAAAGGCGACAATCTGGCAGCGTTTTTACTTTCTTTGCAGCAGCCAAAGAATGAAAATTCACCCTCGCGATTTTTCGAGCAGCACCATCATGATCAGCGAAAGCAGTGCGCGAAGCTCGTCGTCTTGGTCGACTTCCATTTTCTTTTCGATGACGAAATAGCGTTCCAACACGGATGGTTTCTTTACGACTCGCATAGCGATTGTTCCGTCCGCCATCGTGATCAAATAGCTTGGGTTGATCAAGTAGAGAGCGATGAAACCTACGAGCGGAATTTCTCCCAGCAGCGACTCCAAGATTCTCTTCCACGGGCTCTCCTCGCGAATATGCATGTCGACCGCGTTGTTTTCGATCACTTCGTAGTGCGCAGACCAAAGCGACCGCATCCCAAGTCGCCTGACGGCCCCCCAATCGCTTCCGTCAGCGGCCGTAAACCTATAGTTGGCAGAAAAGTCGATGATCCTATCGGCATTGATCTCAAATAACTTGTTCTTGAGACTCGAGTCCGAAAATACTTCAACCTTTTCCTTAAGACGAAACATTTTCTGTTTCACAAAGAGGATCGAGTTGCCACCAGCATCGCGAACCGTGATTTGTTGAGACAAGGAAAAGAGCTTGAATCTAAGATCGAGTGGGTACTGCATATCAAATTCCAAAAAAGGGAAATGGATAAAAAAGCAAATGAATACAGATCTAGGTGGTGATTTTTGAGATAACACTCTCTAAATCAAATGGCCGAAATTTGATCGGCTTGCCCTCGATGTCGTCTTGAATCAGGACAACGTATCGATCCAGTCGATTCGCGGCGTTCGAGTCAATCAGCTGGTTCGAATCCGACGCGCTCATTTGCATCAGGATACGCAGTTCGATATCGCGCAAAGATTGCCTTGATACCCATCTCGCAATCGTCCCTGCCGAATCTGCCCAGAGCCACACATGCATGCCGAGTGCCGGTCCATCGCGCAGCAGACTGGCTAACACCGCGTCAGGTTTGCTAACGCCACCTGCGTCGTCCCCAAACGCATACTCCTCGTTCCGCCTCAGTTCACGGAACCTAGACAAGTTTACGACCGCAATCAGCATAGCTGGATGGGGCATATCGGTATTCTCGCTGCGCAATTCCAGCTCTTGCTTGAGAAACTCCATGGTGGCGTCAATCCCGCGAACGTCACTCACACGCACGGGCACTTTGCTTTTGGCGAGTTGGGGCATCAACGCGCGCATCGACTCATCTTCCGCTCGGGACCCGTCCAGTACCACGACCGAGGGCTTCCCATCCGAAGGCGCACTTGATGGCCGATAGCAGAAGCCAGCTATCGACCCCGCAAGCAAACTGGCGGCGCTGGATTCGTCCTGCCCAATCACCATGAAGTTGCGACCTGCACTCCGCGTAAGTGTCTTGGTAACCGGTGGATCAATCGACACACTATCGCCCAAGATTAGTGGCACAGCACCTTCATCCATACGCAATTCATGGATGGCCAGTGAAATGCTTTTCTCGTCCCAAACCGCAGGCTTGTGTCCCTCGAATACAATGCGTCGACCAAGGGCGTTGGTTGTCGGCGAATGCGGTACCGGCACCTTGCTCAAGAGTTCTAGCCTCGCGACTTGATCATTTTTTTCGATAAACGCAACCTGAAATGATTGGTTGCTTTCGATTCGGCCCCCCATTTCGTTGTAGATGGCCTGTCCCGAATGCCTTAGCCGTTCAGCGGCGGTGTTGTCTTCGCTTAGGATGAGCATGGCATCGGAGCTATCGCACTGCAACGCAATTCGAACCGCCATTTGCGACAACGTCGTGCGTGGCAACGAGTAGGCACCGCCGAGCGTTTGAGATGCCAAGACCAAGTGCATTCCGAAGGAGCGACCTTGCCGAACGATTCGATCCATCAACATGGAAGCCTGCTGCGAAAGTTTATCATCCTCGACAAACAACTCCTGAAATTCATCGATCACCACCAAGATTCGCGGCATTGCGTGTTGAGGAAATTTTCGGGATAGGCTGGGCAAATCCTGAACACCCCACTGACGAAAAGCTTCACCGCGCGCGTGCAAAACTCGATCCAAGTACTCCAGCGTACTGACACCGAATTCACGTTTGCTTTCAATGCCGATGATGTCCGCATGAGAAAGGGCCACCTCTGCGTAAACTTGAAACTCGACACCTTTCTTGAAGTCGAGGAGCACCAATCGCAATTGATCCGGCGAATACTTCATAGCAGCGCTGGTTATCATGGTGTGCAGCATCGACGACTTGCCCGACCCTGTTTTACCGGCGATGAGAACATGCTGCGCTGTCCCAGCCCCCAGACGCATTGATTGAACACGGCCAGCATCGGAAATCCCCAGCGGTATTGCAAGTCCCTCGGCACTCGAAGCCGTTTGCTGGTCTTGAATTGGCAAAGCGATGGATTCGTAGGGGACGATTCGCTTGCCGACTTCGGAAGCTGCCTTTAAATGATTTTCCATGATCATTTGCAGTCGATCTTCTGCCGGTGGACGCTCGGGCGTCAAGGGATAAGCAGCTAGTTCTGGTTGATCTACGATAACCTTGGTCACGCTGCTAAATGACGTTCCGTCGGCGGTTTGAGCGCGCTCTGGAGTGAGTTTTAATCGTAACCCAAACTCGTTGAGCTTGGATCGATCTGCGAACGACGGCCAAACATAGGTGTCGGAAACTTGCAAAATGACTCCGACACCGCACCTCCCTCCCGAGGACATGATGGAACAAAGAGACTGCCATGAACTGTCATCCAGCCCGAATGGGAAATTCGACCAAACGATCAAGCGATAAGGGATCGACATCGGACCCGCGTGGCGATTGTAATCCAACACATTTGCGTATCGGTTGCGTAAGCTTTGTTGAATCACATCCTCGACGTGTCGCGCCGTGTTGGCGAGCTGTTCTGCAATGTGGAGCGATTGGGTCCAAACGCGATGATTCACCATGGCCGGATCGACGTCCGCCAACGCCATAAGCCATGAAAACTGTTTCCCCAATCCTTCTGGGTCGATAATAGTTATATTCAGATTGCCGGCAGGAACGGAAGTGACAGCTCTCAAAAGCGTGTTGCGAACAATGCTTTCGGCCGTCTCTTTGCATTCCGCGTTCGTTTCTATAGTTAACGCGCCTTGTGAAACGACATCAAAGAAGACACTCCAGGATTGTTGCGGTGTTTCTTCCGATAACGCTAGCCCCTGTACATCCTGTTGGAACTGGGCCAGTGGTTTTATGTCTCCGATACGCCACGCCAAGCTTTGCGGCAGTCGCGGCCAATCTCCGATCGAATAAAGTTCAGAATCCCAATCCGGAAGATCTTGCATCGATTGTGAGTAAACCTTCAGCATCCGCTTTGCTGAATGTTTGCAACCATCCAGCCAACGTCGCACGGTTCGTTGTTGAGAGCCGTGAAAATTCGACTCCAGCATGGCCAACTCTTCGGAATGTGCTAACGCCGAATTACTTTCGTATTCGGATTGTTTTTTTTCGAGTAGTTCCAGTTTCGGTTTGCGATCTGTATTGATGCGATGGTGCTTCTCCTTTCTGGACGAAGCGACCTCATTCCGTTTTGCGCTACTGGATTGTTTCAAGGCCTTCTTCTTTGAGTTGAACTCACCAAGAAGCGAGATGCGTTTTTCGCGATGGTCGTCATCGAGGAGTTGTTGACTTGTCAAGTACTGCTTCTCAAGACGATTGATTTCTTGCTGGCAATTGAATTCCGCGATCCGACGGCCTTGAGCAATCACTAAATAAGCCAAGCACTCTTGATCTACCACGTGAGGAATCATGCGGCGGATAGTGCGTGCCACCATGGGGGCGGTTGCAAAGTGAATGAGAGCCGTGAAAAGTATCGCGCCAATGATTCCAACAATGCCTATGATCAAGGGGACTGCTCCGAGAACCCAAGCGACAACCGCCGCGATTGCGCCGAGCAACGATCCAAATCCTAAGAACCAAGAGGACCCAATCATCCTGCTGATGGGATGGTTCTCCATTCTCGAGATATTCACCAAGAGCGATTTCTTGATTTCTTCAAGTCGCTTTGCAACATGGTTCAATTCGGCGATCGCTTGAATTTCTTGGGAGCTCTCCGTTGTGCCGCTGGAAGTCATGCCTTGCAGAGTGGCATTGCCCGTACGAAGCCCAACCCATTCGCGACACTCGTGCATCTGTTGTTCTATCGTCGAACGCTCTCTATCGAGCTTCGCTTTGATGCTATCGCGAGCGTTCTTTCGACCTAAGCTAGCCTCGTCTCTTTTTTGTTTAAGCTCAGCGGAAGCGCTATCGTACTTGTTCTTCTGCGAGAGTTTGTTTTGAATAAACTCGTTTTTCAGATTCTTGGTTTTTTGCCATTCCTGGTTTATCGTGAGAAGAGTCTCGCGTTCCGCAGCGGCAAACTGCTTTTCAAGAAGCGAATCCCATTCGGTCAGCGCTGTTCGCCAAAGTGTGGCGTGTTGCGATTCCAACTGGCTTTTGAAACGGACAAACTGACTCTGTGACCGGTCCCGCTCAGCGGCCAGTGTTTCTCTATCTGCAGTCCGCGAATACAGAAGTTTCGTTAGCCTGGAACGGAGCCCGCGAACCATGAGGATTTGATACTTAAGTAATCGCCCCCCCAGAACTGAACCTGAATTCGTCTTGCGATTGGGATCGGAAACAATATCGGGATTCATTTCGGGTACACGGTAAGAGAAGAGATCGCAACCTTCCATAACTATACACTACGCGACAACCATATGGCCGATTTCATAGCACCAACGATGTGTCTGAATCGAGCTGGGATCCGAAATCGGTGAAACGCGAATGCGTCGCTCCGAAGCAGAATAATCTAGCCGCCCCATCGACATGCTGAGTTCCATTCGAACGCGCTTGGCAAAAATTTCAATTGAATTTGGACGAATCGATGGCTGGGTGGGAATTAAGAGAAGGTACTGCGAACCAAACCAAGTGGAACTTTTCGAGTTTTTGCATGCGATATCAAACTTCAATTCGCCGGTATTCTGTGTTTCTATAGCCGTGGACCAATGGCCGTTCCCGGACAATCCAACACCCAATAATACAGGACTGGCACCAGGCGTGAAGCACTCTTCAACCATTTGCTGCATAGGAGGGCTTACGGGCCAGGCTTCCTCCTCCGACCCCTCGATCGATTCTAACCACGGAATATAAGAATCTTCAACCACGATTCCAATGGTGTGCGAGAGACGATCTCGCACCTTGGAATAGCGAACACTCAATGCTCCGGCGGATAACGAAATCATATCAACTACTAGTTACCATTCTTGGTCCTCGTTCAACAATTCAGCTCTTTCCATACGGACGAAGCCATTATACCTGCAACGAACGCATCCTGCATCATGCTCGGACGCTAGCAGCGTCCGCCACCTAGCGTCAGCTAAGTCAGAATTTCCTTCACTACGTGCGCTTCCTCGACACCTGTCAAGCGTGTGTTCAATCCCCGGAATTTGAAAGTGAATCGACTATGGTCGATTCCCATGCAATGCAATATTGTCGCGTGCAAGTCCCTGAGATGAACCGGCTTCTCAACGATGTTGTAGCAGAAATCGTCGGTCGCTCCGTATTCCATTCCGCCACGTATGCCACCGCCCGCGAGCCAAACGGTAAAGCTGCGTCCATGGTGATCACGGCCCATTCCTGGGTCTCCTATCTTACCCTGACTGAACACCGTCCTGCCAAACTCGGTCGCAAAGACAACCAGCGTATCGTCCAAGAGCCCACTTTGTTTGAGGTCCTTAATCAACGCTGCCGTGGGTTGATCGATGTCTCGGCATTGGTTTGGTAGTTGCCTACCAAGCGCGATGTGCTGGTCCCAGCCACGATGAAAGAGCTGAACAAAACGAACGTCTCGTTGTAGCAGTCGACGCGCCAGTAGGCAGTTGGCTGCATAACTACCTGGCTTCAATACTTCTGGGCCGTACGCTTCCAAAGTTGCGACCGATTCTTGGCTGATGTCCGTCAAATCGGGTACCGAAGTTTGCATCCGATATGCCATCTCATACGCATTGATCCGGGACAATGTCTCAGGATCGCCAAGTTCGGCCGCGCGAAGCGAATTCAGTTCCGACAAATCATTCAACATCTCGCGGCGTTGGCTCGATTCAACTCCCGGCGGATTGCTCAAATAAAGGACCGGATTGGCACCAGGACGTAGCCCCACTCCTTGGTGCGAAGACGGCAAAAAGCCGCTTCCCCAAAGGCGAGAAAAGATCGGTTGACCAGGGTTCTTACCCGTTCCTTGCGAAACCATTGCGATGAACGCCGGCAAGTTCTGATTCTCAGTGCCGAGCCCATAACTCACCCATGCTCCCATGCTCGCGTAACCAGGTTGCTGGTTGCCGGTATTCATGAAGGTGATCGCTGGATCATGATTGATGGCTTCGGTATGAAGGCTTTTGATCAAACAAATGTCGTCAGCAATTCCTTGAATGTTGGGCAACAAGTCGCTAATCCAAGTGCCATTTTGTCCGCATCGCTTTCCAGGTCTGAGCGGCGGAACAACTGGATATGCCGATTGACCAGAAGTCATGCCTGTTAGACGTTGCGTCCCCTTGATCGACGGTGGGATTTCTTTGCCTGCATGTTCGTGCAGCATCGGCTTGTCATCGAACAAATCGACGTGCGATAAGCCACCACTTTGGAAAAGGCACACGACCCGTTTGGCCTTCGGTGCAAAATGTGGTAGGCCCGGAATGCCGCCACCCGACTGGGTCGGTTCATTCGCGCAGGAAAGTTCCGGAAACAAGAGCGAAGCGAGAGCAATGCTCCCCAAACCTCGTGTCGCATCGCCCAGGAAGGTTCTTCGCAATAAATGCTGCTGGTATTGTTCTAAAGGATTCATAGCCGTAGTTTTTGAATTAATTGCGTGTAACGGTTTCACTCAAATTGAGCAGAATAGCAGCGACCTGCGACCAAGCTGCCAATTCAACAGGATCCAACTTGGGATGGATAGGCGTTTCACCTACACGTAGATACGCCTTGGCCAGATCAAAATGAGCAGCGTATCGTGATCGTTCGCGAGCGAGCGCCTTTCGCAAAACATGGCTCTCTTGATCGCTAGGCTTTCTCGATGTCGCCTCCAAAAAAGCCCAGAGCAATCGCTCCTCGTCCGTCGCATTGTTTCGCAAAGCGATACGCTGCGCAAAGGCTCTCGATGCTTCGACGAACTGCGTGTCGTTGAGTGTTACCAAAGCCTGAAGAGGTGTCGTTGTATTGCCACGTGCCACAGTGCAGACTTCGCGATTTGGGGCGTCGAAGGCCATCATGTTTGGCGGCGGCGCAGTCCGTTTCCAATAGGTATAAAGGCTTCGCCGATAGAGCTTTTCGCCATGGTCCTGAACAAAGGTTTGTGCAGTCGCAGGCGAACTGCCATAGTGGCTAACTTCCCGCCAGAGATCGCCGGGCGTATAAGGATTAACGCTTGGGCCGCCAACACGCGGGACTAGCAGGCCACTTATCTTCAATGCTGAATCGCGTATCAACTCCGCGGGCAATCGAAAGCGAGGCCCGCGGGCTAAAAGCCGATTTTGCGGATCTCGCTCCAATAACTCAGGTGTTGTGGCGGAAGTCTGCCGATACGTTTTCGATAGTACGATCTTCCTGATGAGAGCTTTAGTGTCCCAACCGCTCTCGACAAAATCGACTGCTAGCCAATCGAGCAACTCGGGATGGCTCGGCCATTCGCCTTGGGAACCAAAATCGGCCAACGAGTTCACTAAGCCAGAACCGAAGAGCATTTTCCAAAAACGATTCACGGCTACGCGACTAGTCAACGGATGGTCCTTGGCTGTCAACCAGCGAGCCAACCCAAGTCGATCGGGCGTTGCGTCGGCCGGAAACGCTGGCAACACGGCAAGCGTTCCTGGCTGTACCTTGTCGGTTGGTTGCGAGTAATCACCCCGATTTAGTATGAAGGTCTCGCGTGGCTTGGCGGCGACGTCCATGACCATCGTGGTGAATGGCTTTGTGAGCACATCCAATCGCTCTTGCAAATTGGAAAGTTCCGTTCTCATCGCCTCAAGCTCTACCGCATGATCGGCACAGTATTTCCAGAGCAGCAACGTTTGTTCGGGCGTACGATTGGCCGTCGTAATGGCTATTGCACGTTCGATCTCGATGGGCAAATCCGTTCCGTCGTCGGTCCCAGTCGTCACCTGCAACTCAATCCATTCGGGTACAAGGTTGTTGCCATTACCGAAGTTCAATTGGATGGTTAGAAACGGCGTTTTGCTGGCTGTAAGTGGCTCAGTAAAAGTTGCGGTTAAATGCACGGGTCCATCGCTGTTCAAATCGGGTGACCAACCGCTATCGTTTAGGGGGTTTAAACATCCAGCCGGTTCTCGGCCTTGCTCCCAAGAGTTGGCAGTGACTCTTGCGATAGGAATCATCTTGAAAAGATTGACTTGATCGCCAGGGATCTTATCTGCCGTGGCGGCAAGTGCTGTCAGCATGAAGGTTCCCTTGGCGGATTTTTCGGGGGTGGCATCCGCGCTTGGCTCGGGTGAAGCCGGCTTTTTCTTGATCTTTGGTTTCCCGCCCGCGGCGATGCCTTTTCCCCATCCGCCGCCAGGTAGCTCAGCGACTGGATGCATGATGACTCGCAATCCCGTTATCGGTCGATCGATTTGCGGAAGCTCCGTAGAAATGTCGAAAGCCCCCATCCCGCCAGGTTCTTTTAAACGCACGCGACTTTCTCCTTCTACTTCAAAACCGGCTCCCCGGTTCGGCGTAGAAACCTTTACAGCCTTGATAGGATGGACCTCAAAATTCTTTCCTCGCTGCGCGAGCTGTGCTATCTCGCGGGCCTGCCAGGCGGCAAGTATTTCATTGTTGACGTCTGCAAGGCTTGATTGCAATTGTGCAATTTGCTGCTTCAGTGTGCTTTCCTCGTTGGTTCGAAGAACCGTTCGAGCTTGAATGCTCGGTCCAGGATTCACACCAGCGTTGCCATCGAGTCCTTTGTCGCTCAGCGAGTTGTAGAACGCGAACATTTGATAGTATTCACGTTGTGTGATCGGATCGTACTTGTGATCGTGGCACTGCGCGCATCCTAGGGTCAATCCCAGAATCGATTCGCCGAGCGTCTTCACCCGATCGGCGTTGTAATTGGTCAGATTCTCTTCGGGGATTGTTCCTCCCTCATGGGTCACCATGTTGTTCCGCTGAAAGCCTGTGGCGATGAGTTGAGATTCGGTTCGATTCGGCAACAGATCGCCCGCCAGTTGATCGACCAAAAAGCGATCATAAGGAAGATTGTCATTGAACGACTGGATGACCCAATCTCGCCAAAGCCAAAGGTGTCGACCACCATCGATCGAGAAACCATTGGTGTCGGCATAGCGTGCCGAATCGAGCCAGTCGATCGCGAGTCGTTCACCGAAGTGCGAGCTTTGCAGCAACCGATCGACCGCTTGCGAGTATGCGTCGCTGGACTTGTCGTTCACGAAGGCTTCCACTTCTTCGGCCGTCGGTGGCAATCCCGTCAGATCCAACGTGACACGTCGAATCAACATCGATCGATCCGCTTCTCGGGAAAGACTTAAGCCCTCGTCGGCTTGCCGCGATTGGACAAACGCATCGATCGGATTGCCAGCGGAGTCAGCGGGCAAGAGTGCTTTTTTTGGAGCAATATAGGCCCAATGGCCGGCATAGGGGGCGCCTTGCTCAATCCATATCCGTAACTTCGTTTTTTGAACATCGTTCAATCGGAAATGCGATTTGGACGGCGGCATAACTTGCTCAGGATCTTGGCTGATGATCCGTGTCCAAGCGTCACTTTTTTCAAGGCTGCCCGGAACGATGGCTGTCGTACCGTTGCGATTCGCGTAGGCAGAATCCATTAGATCCAATCGCAACTCGGCTTGGCGAGCTTTCTCATCGAAGCCATGACACGGCAAACAATTCTCGCTCAGTATCGGGCGAATATCGCGGTTGTATTCGAGTTTTGAATCCCCAAACGCGTTTAAGCTGACGCAAATGGCAAACCAAGCGCTGAGGACATGCATTTGACGTGACATGGAGTGGTGGAGTGTGGGAGGATTGGAGTGGGAGTGTTGGGGTAGTGGATTGGGCCACTGTTTTATTTTAATTGAAGCTTGGGGGTCCATTGTAGAGCAGTTGTCTCAACGTTGAAGACATCTTCCATCTTTCAATTTGGAACTTCGATTCCTGAGATGCAATCCGACGCGAGCTGTCGCGGATGATTCTTCAGTGTACCAGCCGGCAGTGTTGTAAGTACCACACAAACACGATCTCGCTCCGGATCCGCCCAGGCGATCGTACCCGTAGAACCGGTATGTCCAAACGTCTTGTCCGAACACCTCGGGCAACTTGTGCTCATACCAACGTCCAACCCTAGTCCGCGCGATTCTATTCCCTCCGGGTTGTGATTGCGAATCATGAGCTTGGCAACCTCCGGACGAAACAACGTTTCTGTGGGGTGCATGAACTCGTCCAGGAAAAGTCCGACGTCGGATGCTGAGGCTTGGGCACCACCCCAAGGTGCTCCTAGATTTCGCCAATACGAACTGTTCCAATCCCAATCTTTGGAATCAGGCGAGCCACCACCTGCCTCGATCGCACCGAATTCCACTTGGCACGGCATTGTCTCCTCTGGCTTCAATCGCCCCATCCCAAATGCAGAGTGCCTCATTCCCAGTGGCTGCAGAACGGCCTGGTTCACAAACTCCTTGAACTCAATTCCTGAAATCCGCTGAGCGATTTCCATCGCGAGCAAGATTGACATGCTTGAGTATTCGTAGCGAGTGCCTGGCTCAAAATGCAATGGGACGCCAATGGCTCCCTTAACGAACGAGGAAAGGGGTGCATGGCTTTTGCGTAGGGTTGCATTTTCCGGCAATTGATCGGGAAGCCCAGATACGTGGGTTAGCAAATGCTGAACCGTAACGCGATCCCTGGCACCACCTGTGAATTCCGGTATGACCTTCTTTAAGGGGTCCGTCAACTTAAATTTTCCTTGATCGAACAACGTCATCAAAGCAGCAACCGCGATTGGCTTCGAGATCGAGCCTAAGAGGAAAGAGGTATCAACGGACGTCGCCTCGCCAAATGCTCGATGGAATATGGACTTTCCAAGGCGGGCATAAATGACCGCGGCACGTACTTGCCCACTGGCGGTTGCCGTGGTCAAGATGTTCGACGCCTCGTCAAATTTGTCGTCGTTCAACATAGCACTCAATGGCCTCGCAAAAAAAACACCCAATCCACAACCTAAAAAACCCCTACGGTCCATGATGTTCATAGCAATGCTGCTTTCGGTTGGTGACGACGAAGCAATTTTTTCTCGGCGGGAGCCGCGTTCGGCCACGCCAACGCTGCTTCCGTCGGTGCAAAACCGACGGAGTGCCCATGCTGACGCATCGGTTATGAAGTAGCTACCAATTATCGCCCCGCTGGGATGAACCCAGCGGTAGCGAAACACAAGCGAAGCCTCCGAGGCCGTGCGCATGGCAGACGCCTAGGAACGAGGGCCGGCTCTATAGTATACTTGACTCTTCACGATTCGCATCATGATCACGAAACTCAGCGTCTCGACCCCATTCTATCGATTCATCAAACACTTGAGCACATCCATGCAACCCCATTCGTTCAAAACTGTTTGCATGCTACTTTTGTGGCTCCTACTCCATGGCCAATCTGCAATCGCTGTCGACCTGCCCAACATTGTCGTCATCTTCATTGATGACATGGGGTACGCTGACATCGGGCCATTCGGTGCCAAAGCATACGCGACCCCCAATTTGGATCGCGTGGCGCGCGAAGGACGTCGGTTTACGGATTTCCATGTCTCCTCAGCGGTGTGCTCGGCGTCGCGGGCGGCACTCATTACCGGTTGCTATCACGAACGGGTCGGATTTTCAGGTGCGCTTGGCCCAGGGGCCAACATCGGCCTGTCGGCCAATGAAGTCACGCTGGCTGAGATATGCAAGCAGAAGAATTATGCCACGACATGCATTGGGAAATGGCATCTCGGCCATCATCCCAAGTTCCTTCCGACCAATCACGGTTTCGATTCGTACTATGGCTTGCCATACTCGAACGACATGTGGCCGAATCATCCGGAGGAGTTGGCCAAGCGAGCGGCCGGTCAAGAAGTGAAGTCGGGATATCCTCCGTTGCCTCTCATCGAGAACACCAAGATAATCGATGCCGAGGTGACCGGTGAAGATCAAACCCAATTGACCACGAATTATACGGAGAGAGCTGTAGCGTTTATTCGAGAGCATCGCAACGAACCTTTCTTGGTCTACTTGCCGCACTCGATGGTGCACGTCCCTTTGTATGTCTCGTCGAAGTTCGAGGGCAAGAGTGGAGCAGGTCTCTTTGGCGATGTTGTGATGGAAGTGGATTGGTCGGTAGGCCAAATACTCGATACGTTGAAAGAAGTTGGCGTGGATGAAAAAACGCTGGTGATTTTCACGACAGATAATGGCCCTTGGCTTTCCTACGGAGACCATGCAGGTTCAGCTTTTCCGCATCGCGAGGGTAAAGGGACCGCGTGGGAAGGTGGAATTCGCGTACCCACTCTCATGCGCTGGCCTACGAAGATACCAGCCGGGACAATATGCGATGAGCTGGCCTGCACCGTTGATATTTTGCCGACCGTTGCGTCCATGATTGGTGCGGAACTGCCGAAGCACAAGATCGATGGTCATGATATTATGCCACTGATGCTCGGAACCGCTGGAGCCGAGTCACCTCATGCAACGTTGCCTTGTTATTATGCAAACGATGAACTTCAAGCTGTTCGCGATCCGCGATGGAAGTTGATTTTGCCGCATCAGTATCGAACTCTTGCTGGGAAACCTGGCGGAACCGGTGGTATCCCGGCCAAGTACGAATCGCTAAAAGTGAGTGTCGAGCTCTACGATATGAAGAACGACCGGGGTGAGACCAAAAACGTCGCGGAGGATCATCCGGAAGTGGTTGCGCGACTTCAGGCAGCTGCCGAAGAGTGGCGAACAGAGCTTGGTGACAAGCTGACCGGTCGAAAAGGGAGTGGTGTTCGGCCACACGATCAGATGGTGGCCGATGATTTGCGGTTGCAATGAGCACCCACTTTTCAACTCGACCAAGCGTGTGGCACCGCCCAGAAATCGCTTGTGGCACGCCCAGAAATTGCGTGTGGCACGCCCAGAAATTGCGTGTGGCACGCCCAAAGCGGTAGCGTGGGCGTGGGAATTGAGGCAAATGTTTCTAGCGACTCACCACGCCCTTCGTAACCTCAGGGACGCGCCACACGTAAGCTCAGGGACGTGCCACACAAAGTGAGACCGATGCAAAAGTACCGCTAGCCAATGATGCCTTTTAGCCTTTGCAACCATCTCGGGATCGCGATCATTGGGTCTTCCTTGGCTTCGTATTCCAATGCGACCCAACCGCTGTAACCAGCCTTGCGCAAGATGTTGAGAACGCGGGCCAGATCCGTTTCTTGATTTTGATTGTTTTGGAAGATTTCGACCTTGATTTGCGCGTTGACTGCGTAGGGAGCGATCCTTTCTAATTCGGCATAGGGATCGGCTGACGATCTGAAGTTCCCGGAGTCGAAATTGATACCGAAACTCTTGGCTTGGATCTTGTTGACGATTTCCAAGATGCCCTCCGCTTTGGCCGTTACGCCGCCATGGTTTTCCAGGCCCAGATAAACTCCCTTTTGGTAAGCATACTTGGCCAGCGTTTCGCAGGCTTCCACGCAGCGTTTGACGGTCGCTTCCCAAGTGTCCTCTTTGGGTTGCGTGCCGGCGAAGATTCGAATAACGGGTGCGCCGAGCACGGCGTAGTGATCGATCCATCGTTTCGCTTGTTCTATATCCTCTTGTACCTTGGCCGCGTCGCTTTGACAGAAGTCGTTTCGGATGGCCCCGCCTGAAATCGTAATGCCTCGGCGATGGCAATGTTGCTTTAACTCAACGAGGTATTCGTTCGTCACGTCTTTTGGAAAGTAATAGCTCGTCAGCTCGGCTCCTGGAATTCCTTGTTCGTGGCAGAAGTCTACGAATTGGAACAAATCCATGGCATCTGACTTTTTGGTGAGCCGGTCTCGCAACGAATACGCGGCCAAGCTCAAGCGAAGCTGGCCAGGAATCGGTCGTACAAACCGATCGACCGCCAACAACGATCTTGGGCACAGTGCCGCGATGGCGAAAGCGCCTCCGAGTTTTGTCAAAAATGCACGTCGCTTCGGAGAATAGGTGAGATCGTCATGTGCGTCGTTGGAATCATGATGATGGACTTGAGAAATAGTTGGCATTTGGAGAGGCCGAGGGTTGAGAGGGGACGAATCTGCATACGGAAAAACTTGTTATACTCGGTCAGAGTCAAATCTATCATACTGAATGATTTTACCGCCAACTACCTACCAACCAACTCCTTTTTCAATGAATTCGCTGGCTGTTGAACTCCGTGGAGTTTCCAAAAAGTTCGGTAGCCATCAAGCGGTTCATCCAATGGATTTGTCGGTTCCAACCGGATCGATTTACGGTTTTATTGGCCCAAATGGTTCCGGCAAAACGACCACAATGCGAATGATTTTGCGCATTTACAAGCCCGATACAGGATCGGTAACGGTGTTGGGGAATGACCATGGCGATTGCGCGGACGACCGCGTTGGCTACCTTCCGGAAGAGCGAGGTCTATATCGACGAATGACGGTCAAGCGTGTTTTGCGGTACTTTGCCAAAATCAAAGGGATGCGACGACCCGACGCGAGCATCGATCGCTGGCTCAAGGAACTGGGTGCGGGTGATTGGCAAAAAAAGCGGATCGATCAACTGTCCAAAGGGATGGCCCAGAAAATTCAGTTCATTAGCGCGGTAGTTGCGAGCCCCCAATTGGTGATTCTCGACGAACCGTTTACCGGCCTCGATCCGGTCAACATGGAAGTACTGCGCGACGCTGTCTTGCGTCTGCGGGAAGCCGGTACTACGGTGATCTTTAGTACACACGATATGGGGATGGCCGAACAGTTGTGCGACAGGGTCTGCATGATTTTTCATGGCAAAAAAGTTCTCGACGATTCGATGGAACATATTGCCCTTCAATATGGTGAACCGCGGCTTCGCGTTCGTTTGTCGAATAGAGAGCCTATCCCAGTCACCCTACCGGGAGTGCTCGAACAGATCGACCGCGGACGGTGCAAGGATCTGGTTTTGTCCAAGGACGCTAACCGCCGCGAGATACTTGAGTTGCTCTTGTCGGCTGGCGACGTTGAGCATTTTGAGATGGTAAAACCGTCGTTGCACGACATCTTTGTGTCGATTGCCAAACCAACCCCCATCGAGATCGCCGCAGGAGCTTGATCGTTGGCTAAACTCTTCTTTTACTATTCCACAATGAATGCGGGCAAGTCGACGATACTGCTCCAATCCAGTTACAATTACCGTGAAAGAGGCATGCACACGGTGGTGTTCTCACCACAAATTGACGATCGGTTCGGTGTCGGCAAAGTCAGTTCTCGAATTGGACTGCAATCGGAATCGATCGCGATTTCACCATCGGATAACCTATTCCGTTGCGTGCAAAAGGAGCACGCAAAGCAGGTCGTTCATTGCGTTCTAGTCGATGAAGCTCAGTTTCTGACCAAGCTGCAAGTGCGACAACTAAGCGACGTGTGCGATGAGCTGGATATTCCCGTTTTGACCTATGGTTTGAGAACCGATTTCCAAGGCAATTTATTCGAAGGTAGCCACCATTTGATGGCCTGGGCTGATACCCTCCATGAAATTAAAACGATTTGCCATTGTGGCCGTAAGGCGACGATGGTGTTGAGGATCGACGCGAACGGAAAACCAGTGCGAGAGGGCGAGCAAATTCAAATAGGGGGAAATGAGCGGTACGTCACCGTATGCCGCAAGCATTTTAAACAAGGCCTTGCCGAACGGACCGCTCAGGATCTGCCATTCGAGGATCTGTAGCTGGCCAACGGCAAGAATGGTTGCTCGGGACGCACCGTACTCGTACTCGATGAAGTGAGTCGAGTACGAGTACCGCCGACGGCTGAGTACGAGTACGAAAGCCAAGGAGTGCATTTTTGCTTTGTACGTTTATTCATTGGCGGCATCGAGTGCATTTTTTTGTCGCTGACCGTCCGTCGGCGGAGCGACGGACCTACGGTTCGTCCCGGCAGAGGCGCGCGGCGGTTGACACTCGCACCAAAAGAACTCCGCAGCGCATCACCCCAAGGGACGTAAGCATAACCACCCCTGCTTCAAAAATCTGTGGCGTCTCAATGTTGTTCAAAAAGTCGAGTCCTATCCGGAGCATGTAGAGCGATACGAGAATCAATAGCCAACCCGCGATTTCTCGCACCCAAAAAAATATCATTTTGAACCTTTCGAATCGCTTTTGCTCAACGCGTTATTCGCCGACATCGCGGATTGCTTTTTACGTAGTCGCTTCAGTCGATGCCGTTCGAATCCAAATAAGTCACGGTAGTTTGCGATCAGCTGAATAGAACGCAAATACAATCTCGCTTGCGGTGGCACCAACTGGCGCCAAGCGTTTTCTCTAATTACCACCAGTAATGCAATCATTAATACCATCAAAAGCGCACCTGGCCAGACCGCTTGGCTATTCTGCAGTGACCACTGGAGCCAGCTATCGAATTGGCGACCGACCGGCACTTTCGTTAGCAAAAACACGGCAAGAAGGACGACAAGAGTCACGTGCAGTACCCAGAACGCTGGGGCCATTCGTGCTGATGGACGAGGTTCTTTCGATTCGCTTGGTGGTGACAAATTAGTCGAACGACCTTTGTCGATTCCGATCCGGAAAAGTGTCACGAAAACGTCTGTAACGAATCTGTTCGTCTGAGGAATCTTCATGGCTGCAACGATCGCAAACATGCTTGACAGGACAAAGAAAACCCCCGACGGGATATGTTCTGTGGGTTGCCTCACAGGCTCTTGAAAGAAAAGGCTGACCTGTATCGCAACCAGTGCCAGAGAGCCCAAACGCAATACAATGCTGGTCATGATGATTGCGAGAAGGAACAACTTTAGTATCAGCCCTAGGCCGTCGGTTAAGCCCAGCAGCAGTTCCAAAAGAAGGCTAATCGCTAGCAGCTGCAACAGCCCACCGATGATCCAAAAGGCATTCCCCCGCCAGTTACTGGTATTGGATAAGTTCGAGTCAATCGGAGTACGATCGAAATCGGTAGCGTTGCTCATCGTGAGGCCCCTTGAAACTTGCTTCGTCCTGTCTTTGCGGCTTCGAGTTCCGCCATTATCAAATGTATGGCGTTCTTCTCGCCGGAAAGGGATACGGACGCTCCAAAACGATGAAGTTCGCGCTGTAGTTGTTCGGCCTGAATTTGAAGTCTCGCCTGTTCTGCCACGAACAACAGGTCATCCGTCGACCAATTGCCGGAAGAATCGGCGGCCACGCTCCTCGCGGGACGTCGAAAGGTTGAAGTCGGACAAACGAACGATACGCGATGATGTTTCGCGATAGCCAATTTGACCGCTGGCAACAGGAATTCCAAAATGCCAATACAATTCAGAAGATCGGACATGACCACAAACACCTCATTGTCTCGCGCATGGCCGACGGCCGATAAGATGCAATCGGCCAATTGCGACATTCGCCGAATGGGTTCGCGATCGCGACTTTCGGCCAACGCGATGACAGGCGCGATCCAAGGTATTCCTGAACGGTTGAGCAACTCTTGAATTCGACGAGCTAGGTTGACATCGTCATGAATCATCGCCACATGCTCTCGAATGGACAATCTGCCGATCTCCGCCAAAGCACCAGCAATGAGATATCGTTGCCCAAGACGGGCGCGACCGTTTGGCAAAATTGGAAAAAGAAAGAAGGGGTACTTGTTTACCTTGAAGTCCAGAAGTTCAGGGTACCGTTGGCTGATGAGTCCCCATGCAGCGTCGAGCATGCGTTGGTTCAACGGGCTGGGAGGCGGACTTGGGTTGATCGAAAAATCACTGAGGGCACGCAACAGGATTTGAAAGCCTTTTTCACCCGACATGGGAGGTAGTCGTCGCGTACCACGTTCATCCAACAAGACGCCCCCAACGGGGTCCCCAGCGTTCGTGGCCATTCTTCCGATGCTGGCAGCCACGTACGTCATTTGATCCAACAATCGAAATCCGAAGCCGCCAACGCGTGTTGAGTGTGAGCCATCAATAATTAACTGCACCCGTGCAGGCACTTCCGACTCATACTGTCGTGTCATCCATTGATCCCGCTTGGCAGAAACTTTCCAAGCGATGGACTTAAAAGGATCGCCTGGAGTGTACTCCCTCAATTCAAGCAATTCGGAACCCATTCCGGAACGCAGCAGTCGGTGAACACCATGCCGCGGAATCACGTTGGACTTTTTGGTTAATGATCTATATTGCCCAGCATCAACGAACGAAGGAAGTGCTCGAAACGATTGTTCATGCGGGATGAATTTCTCGATTCGAAAGAGACGATGGGTGCTCTGAAGTGTCAAACGAAAACCAGGAAATGCGACGTTGCCAGCAGCACGCACACGGGCTGAGTAGCGCAAGTTGCATTGCGAAATGCCGAGCCCAAGTCGTTTTTGATTTGGAAAGCTATCATCGGGGTCGTTGATGAAGTTTAGGAAAATGCGGAACAGTCGGGATTTGGACACCCGGGAGGGTGAGGCTCCTGCCGATGACTCATTCCTTTCCGGTTGAACCAGATCTAAGTTCTCGGGAACCACGTCTTGCAAATCGAGAGTCACACCAAACAAGCGTAGTTCTTTGGTCAATTGGACTCGAACCTCCACGGTCCGTTCAGCCCAAAGGGACCGGTTTGTTGCTGCGTCTCCATTCACGAACCTTAAAGGCATTAACAAAGGAAGCTGAAATCGCACATGCCAGTAAAAGAGCAGCCACTCCGATAGAATCCACAACAAGGAGGAGAGGGAGATCAAGCTGAGAGTCGTTTGACCTCGAATCAACCCGAGGCACAGCCCAATCATCCCAGCGACGGCAAACAGCTGAGCTCGGCGTGTCATGCTTTTTTATCCGGTAGAACAGGGACGCGTTGGATGACTTGTTGGATAACCCCCTCCACAGTCCGACCGTCCATCTCTGCTTCCGGACGCATGATGAGTCGATGCCCAAGTACGGGGCGACAAATCGATTGCACGTCATCGTGAGTCACAAACTCGCGCCCTTTTAACAAAGCGTAGGCGCGGGCTGCTTTCATCAAGTTGATCGCGGCACGTGGGCTTGCTCCGAGCAGGAGGTCTGAGTGCTGCCGGCTTTCACGCGCTAAATCAATGATGTACCTTTTAAGCTCGTCCGAACAATACACTGTATCGAGTTGGTTCTGAATGCTAATGATTTCTTGGGAAGAACTAATTGCGGTAAGCTTTGGAGTCGGACGACTATGCAAATCCAACATCGCAACTTCATGATTGCGATCGGGGTAGCCAACTTTGATGCGGAACAAAAACCGATCCAACTGAGCTTCAGGCAGTCGATAAACTCCCTCTTGCTCGATTGGATTCTGCGTTGCGAGGACCATGAAGGGTTCTGGCAGCGGCAAGGTTGTGCCGTCAATCGTAACTTGTCGTTCTTGCATTGCTTCCAGCAGGGAAGATTGAGTTCTAGCCGGTGCGCGATTCAACTCATCAGCCAGCAAAAGCTGGCAGAACACCGGTCCCTTTCGCAAAATGAAGTTGCTCGTATTGCGATCCAACACTTGGATGCCCGTGACGTCCGATGGCAACAGATCGGGCGTGAATTGAATGCGTTCGAATTGGATTCCAAGAATGGTTGCGAATGTTCGGCAGAGAGTTGTTTTAGCCGTTCCTGGGACCCCCTCAAGAAGCACGTGCCCGCCAGCAAACAGCGCCACCAGAAGTTGGTCGGTTACATCGTCGAGACCGACAACGATTTGCTGCATTAACTCCTGTGTTCGACTTCGTAACTCGTTTACTCGTACGGCAATGGAATTGGCTGTGGGCACGAATCAGTTTTCTGGTTCTGGGAGGGTATTTGGAAATATGCCATCGATGGCGATGTGCCACAATACCGTCGCCTGCGGTTCGGGGTCAAACGGGTATTTTACGATGCGCTATCGATTTTAGGGGAATGCAAAGCCTGCCGCAGCTCGTGAATTGTTTTGCCAAGCTTGAGAAATTCCTTTTCGGAGACTCGCGGTACAAGGTTGCAGATCTCAAAAGAGCGTACATACTCGAGTTTTTCGCGAAAAGTCTTGTCGTTTGGAATCGCTCCAGAATGGTGGAAACCTGTGGCTTTGTTTCTCCAGCCCTTTTCGCCGCTGGTCCCAGAACACTCTTTGCAGAACTCTCTGGCTAAAATAAACGCAGCTGGTCCGTACTGCGAATGGCGCTGTTTCAGAGAGGAATCCATTTCGAACGCGGAACGATGTGGAATCGTTGGCTGTTGTCTCAGTAGTGCAGGCGCACGACGAATCAAGTATGCCAAAATCAACAAAACCCCGGCCGCCGCAACCAATGCGATGACAGCGTAAACATAGCGTTTCGTATTCACCGGCCTCGGTTGTTTCGCCATGGCTTCGTTCAAGATGTTGGAATCAGCCACACTCTTTAAGACATGGTTGGCCATTCTCAACTTGGTTTCAAGATCGGTATTTGGTAAATCCTGAATTCTTGGAAGGGGCTGTTCGATGGTGGGGTTTGAACCGGCCATCGGTTTCGGCGTTTGCATCCTGCTTTTGTAACTAGATAACACCCGTCCATCGGCGACAAAGCTTAGGCCTGTTTTCTTTCCGCGACCTAGTAACTCAGATAGGCGAATGGCAAATGTAACGTTGTCGCCATGCCATATCATACCGTTGGTGAGCACACTCGTATCCGCGATGAGGACCATTACACCCGCATCCTGCAAGCTACCTTTACCGACCGCAATGAGGGGTTGCTCGCTACTGACGGTCGGTAGGCAATCGGAAGGCAACGAAGCGATCACCTGCCAGCGAAAGGAATCGACTCCAGTGGATTGGATAGGCAGAAAAAGCCATGCCGTGCGATTGGACAAGATCTCACGGACCCCGATCATCGATTCATGCGATGTGTCGATATCCTGAATTCGAATGCAATCCTGGAAATTCAGGTACCTATCCTCGACCCGTGTCGCGACCACTGGTCCAGCCTTGATTTCGCCCATGCCCGGCAAGAGATTTGGCTGATCGGTGGCAATTAGTAAGTTTCCACCTCGTTTCACAAACGGAGCGAGAATCGTCACAATGTCACTTCGCAATCGCTTCAAATCACCGGTCAAGACGATCACCGAATCCGCAGGTGAATTGAGCGACGCTTCCAACGATTGGATCGTCGCCATTCCGCGTTCTTCCAAAAGCATTTGGAAGAGTTCGCAGCCAACGTGCCATTTCAGTTCGCTGGATGGATTCGTTTGCTGCGAAAGAACTAAATCGCATTGCCAAAAGAAAAACAAAGTGACGAAAAGTGAGCCGACAACGCGAGCCGATGGTCTCGAAGGGATGCAATAGCCGTCCAAGGTGATCAGCCCTTGCATTGTTTTAGTGCGAATTTTGCGTCTTCGATTTGATCCGTTGTTAGTCGATGCTCCATTGGAAAATACCTAGCTTGTTCATAAAGACTAGAAAGGGTTCGTATCGGAGTCGCATGTTCGGGCAACGCATGGTCGAATTGTTCGGTGACATAGCTGTATGTCCACCAAGCTTGAGCCGATTGAAATCGCTGTTTCGCAAGAGCGTGAAAAGCTCGAACCACATCATCTCGCGTAGTGATTTCGTCGATTCTAGGTGCCAATTGCGATTCCAGTAATTCTCGGCGCACCTGTTCGGCGCGGAAACGGTAACGGAAGGCAAAAAAGGCGATCGCAATAGCGACGGCAAGTACGAAGAGCCCTTCCAAGACTCTTGAATTGAAAGGATTGGGAATCACGAAGGCCTCATTCGTGGTGGACGCTTGGGGTGTTGAACGCGGCGAAGGCGATGTGGCTGTTGTGTTCTGGTTGCTTTTGGAGATTTGCGTCCACAGGTTATTAAGGTACTTGCCAGTTTCCTGAAAACTCTTGGACAGAGCCGAGTCGGATTTTGCCGGTTTTCGAGGGGAATCGGCTGTGCTAGCTGGATTGGAGAGGTGTGTTGTCGATCTCTTAGCACGATCAGGTGCGGCAGGTTTCGTGACGTTTTCGTTCGGTATGTTGGTTGGTTTCGAAGGTACCTCGATTCCATTGGTAGGCTGCGTGGCAACACGTGACGATTGACTCGAACGTTGGGCTTCCTCGATGATTTTCTGAAGCGTTGCGCCAAAGCCCCTGCGGTCCAACTCTTTTCGAATGTCCACGGCTGCAGTTGATTTGGAGTCATTGGATCGATCGGCCGATGGATTGCCTTTCTCATCCCAGTCTGTGGAATCGTTTCGGGGTGATTGTCCAGAGCGCTTCGTCGACTGGGAGCCGCCAATGGTTGCTGAGTCTTTGGTAGTGGAGCCTTTTGTAGGCTGCTTCTCATTCGATTGCTGGTTCTGTTTCGAGTCGAAAGGACCCAACTCGTCCTGGGCAAGCTTTGGCGATTGGCGACTGCGTTCTGCTTGCTGCTGACTAGAGTTTGACCGATTTTCCGCGGACGGCATCGTTCCTGACCGCGACACAGATTCCGATCGATTCGCACCAGCAGAGCCAGGTTGTGCGGTACCAGGTCGTTTCGCTCCCGCGGGCGCAATCGATTTTGGCGTTTCGGCGTTCAAATCGGAAGGCTTTTGTTTCTCATTGGATCGATCCCTCGGTGGCGGTACTGCATTCGAAGGATTCTGGCCGTTTTCAAACTGCTGCTGTGTCTTCTTCAATTTTTCCATCAGGTCGGCGAAATCATCATTTTTCTTTTTGCTTTTCGAATCAAGTCCCTCGTTTGGATTGGGCGATTGTGACGCAACATCGCCGGAATTGAACTTGTTCTCTATTTCGTTCTTATTCTGTATGGATGTGGGTTGTTGCTTTTCTGCGTTGGCAGTTGGTAATCCATTGGAGGCTGAATCGTCAGGTTTGCTTGGGGTACCGGACGATTTGGGACGATCTTTTTTCATAAACTGCTCCGACAATTCCCTGGCTTGACGCATTAGCTCAGGATTGGAAAGAGCCTTAGAAATCAGTTCAGCAGGAATTGCATCAAGGCTATCTGCGGACAAACCGTCAGGCAGGTTGCCCGCATACTGCTTCATGGCTTCCTTGAGTGACTGAACATCGGAATCGGAAAGTCGCGAAGGATTGGCTTCCTTGGAAGAACTATTGTTCAGGACCAAATCGCGAAGGCTCGACAAAAGTTTTGCTTGGGTATCCGGTTGGTTGGGGTAAGAACTCGGCGGAGGTAGCCACCGTTGCGATGGGGAGTCTATCAAAGGGTTTGCATTCGATTGCGCAACCGAGCGATCACTCAAGCTTAAAGCTAAAATGAGCAACGCGCAAATCGCAAAGTGAATTCTTAAGAGATAACCAGCCATGACCCATACTCCCTGTTTGACTTAAACCGGTGCGAACCATTGTATCCGACTTTGGAACATATTGCGAAATGGCTCGGTTAGGTCCAAGCTTTGTTTTACCTCGAGCCGCGAGGTCTCTGCAACGATTTCTCGGGTCGAAGCGGGAGCGGAGTTCAACGATTCCTAGCTCGCTTGTTTAAATATTCCGGGCTGATGCGTAGTGATGTTTTTGTGCTCAGGCTTCCTGTTTTCCGCGTGCACATGCACGGCCCGTTGTGGGAATGGGTGTTGGACCCCTAGTTCCCCAAAGCGGTTTTTGATCCGCTTTAGCCATTCCTGCTTTACAGCACCATGCTTGTTCGGAAGGGTCTTTACCGACATTTTCAGGTATACTGCGGACTCACCAAGACTTTCTATCGCTGGGCTGGTCGGTGGCTCTAGCAAAAGCTTGCTAAAGACCGCATCGTTTAGTAATTCGTGTGAAATGGAGTTCAGTATGTCGCTCACTCGATCCAGACTTTCATGATGGCCCACCGCGATTTCGCAGACCGCTCTGGACCAACCGTGAGTCTCGTTGCTCACACTATTGATCGTGCCGTTTGGAATGAAATGCACCACTCCGTTGGAATCCCGCAAAACCGTCATTCGCAGGGTGATGCGTTCCACCTGACCGCTGACTCCGCCAACACGGACAAAGTCATTCAGCATGTACTGGTTCTCAAGCAACATAACGAAACCGTAGAAATAGTCCTTGATCAAGTTTTGAGCGCCAAACGCGACCGCCAAACCGATCACCGCCACTCCTCCCATCAAAACGGTGATGTTGGCTCCCACTTCTTCCAAGACCATCATGGCACCGGTAATGAAGATGCCAACAGTCGACGCATTCTGAAAAACTCCGACCAAGGTCTTGGCCCGATTCTCTTTTTCCATTTTCGAACCCCTGCCCGATCCCGTCGTCACCAGTCGAACGGATCGCGATGCAAAGAAGGAGGCGAGCCAATTCAGAATGAACATGCCGACAATGATGGCAAGAATACGTGGCCCGTGTTCGACCAGCCATTGCAGAATATTTCTCAACGTGAATGGGTTGCGAATCGCCGCTATTCGATCTTCGGCCTCGTTCGCTTCCTGTCGTTTTTTCTCGGCTTCATGCAACGCGACGATGTGCTCCGATTGCAGACTGCTTTGTTCAGCCCGGTGGTCGTTTAGACGCTCGCTGATTTCGGCAACCTCGGAACGAGCCTGGATGAGTCGATTGCTCGCGCTACTGATCGACGCTCGCAATTCGGCCAGCTCGGTTGCATCCGCTTGTTCCGAACCACGCCGAGTCAGTTCTTGAGAAAGGGTCATCTGGGCTGCACTCGCTAGGTCAACTTTCTTGCGAGCAAGATCAAGCTCCTTTTGCTCTTGAACCACTAGTTTTTGAATATCGGTCAGACGGGCTGCGATCGATCGTGTCTCTTCTTGCGCTTCGTCCGCTTCCTTTTCTTTGGCTTCCGCTTCCTCTACGGCTTTCGTTAGTTCAACGTTGTCCTCATCCGAATCCGTCGAATCTTTGGATCGTTCGGAGGGGTCCGAACGATCCTGCGTCTCGCCGCTATTGGAACGCTTCTCGTCGTCGCGCCCATCATGGTAGCGTGATTCAGTTCGACGATCCTTCTTGGCGTTGGTGTCGCGATTTTCGTCGTGTTCGACCGAAATGCCATGTTCTTCGGGACGCAGTTGCGCGTCATCGCCTGTGATCGCGGCGAGGGCTGCTTTGTCGTTTTCGATCTTACGGCGTAGTGTGACCTTTTGCTCTCGCAACGTCTTACGATCTTCGATGGCCAAATCGAATCGATCTTCAGCTAACTTGCGTTGTCGCTGAAGCGATGCTGCCTCTTGTTCCAAGTGTTGAGTCAAGGTTGCATCGGTAGATTTGCGAGCTGATTCGAGCTTTTCGTTGGTGAGGTCCAGTTCCGCCTTCAGCGATCGGAATTCTTTTTCAGCGATTGCGTACTCGCTGTTCGGATTTTCGATCTCTTGTTCGAGATTGAACAGTTGTTTTTGGTCGTGCTCCAAAGACTCTTGGATCTCCCCCATGCGTTCGGCGTCGGATTGGCCATGTCGATCATCCGTGGCCAGTTCCTCAGTTGGGGCAGAGTCCGTATCGGAGGCTGGCTGAACTGTATTAGGGTCAATCTCAATCGACTGAGGGAAACTCGCGTTGGTGAGTGTCGCGGACAGAAGGACCGCAATGTAGATCCGAAATGGACTGCTAAAGAATACAGAGCGAGTGCTCATAATGGTTTCCTTACCTTTGCGAATGTGGGGTGATCCGTCACCGAGTCTAAACAGAGATTGTAATGCGCATCGCCGTTCGGTTTAAGAGTTCTTTGGATCCAAAGAAAGATTTTTAGCTTCGCTAGCCAAAGAACGGATCCGTGGGTCACGGGCTTCGATAGCTCTTTAGTTGGGGACACAGCCGACAAAAGTCAAAGTAGTAGGCACATTCGATGTGCCGTCCACCTAGAATCGCAGTAAGTGCTGACGAGCGGACGAGCGGACGGCACGACGGAGCGTGCCTTGGGAATTACCCCCAAGGTCGAACACGAACGCCGCCTCAAGCAGCTCGGTTCTTCATCGACTGCTGTGCGTTGACGCAATGCGAAATGAGGCTTCGACTGCATTCTTCCCAAGTGGTCGGCTTACGCATAGGTAGTTGGCTAGCAGATTGATCAGCGATCAACTCCCACTTTTCAATTTCCGTGACGAGGGTAGACGGGTCGTTCAAATCAAAATAGACACAGTCAGATTTGCCAACTTCGCGATGGATCGGTGTATCGCTGGCAAACGTTTTTTTGCCAAACCATAACGATTCGACAATCGGTAGCCCAAACCCTTCCACAATAGAGGGGAAAATAACACCTCGGCATGATTTGTAGCAATGCTGTAGGTCCGAGTCCTTGATGTCATGAAAAGCGAAGAGTTGCTTTCCGTATGCTGGATGATTGCGGATCCTTTGCACAACATCTTCGCATAACGATCCAACTCGACCAATAAGACAGAGTTGGAGATCGCTTCGAGTTTTCCAAATCAGGTCAAAGGCATCCAAAAGGTAGTGGTGGTTTTTTCGAGGATCGAAAGTTGCGACCATCAAATAGGGGCTCCCGGCACCGCTGTTGGGAAACAACTGTCGTACATCAGGTCGAACATCGCCTTGCACAAGTTTTAATTCCGCGCCAAGAGTCAAATGACGGATGGCTGAAGGTACACTGTCCAACTCGGAGCGATGTTGCTGTATGTAGTTTTTTACTTCGGTTTCTACGGTTTGCGAGATCGTGACGAGCAGATCGGAGTTTTCAATTGCATGATGCAGGTACTTTCGAAATCCTTCCATCCTCTTAACGCCAACATACTGTGGGTGAGTCAAGGGGATAAGGTCGTAAATGACAGTAGCCACGGTGGCACCATTTTTTCGAGCAGCCGCAGCCGCTTGCCAAACACCTCGCTTGGTCCAGTAAGCGTCTGGCAATACAAATAAGTCGTTTTCGTTTGGCTCGATCGCTTTCCCTTGGAATGCTAGCGATTTGCGAATGAGATAGGAGTACGCTGAGTGAGCGAGCTTGAATATACCCAGGTGACCAGCTTGTGGCATCAGCCAACTTCGGATCCGTTCTGAGCTTGTTCGCCTGCAAATCCAACTGGCGACATGCGTGTACCAGCGAGGTAGGATGTGGCGGACATTCGATTCGATCGAAGCCAAATGAGAGAATCGATTGGTTAACTTATCATCGACACCCACAAACCGATTGGTGCGATGGGTAACCAATTGCGGTTTCGGCAAGCCCTCGTCTTCGCACCAGCGTCCGCACTCCGAGAGGATATTTCTTACCACTCGCTCAATTCCGGAATTTTTTCCAGACGCGATCGTATGCGATGCATCAACGAACAGCCGCCTCGGCTGATTTCGGTTAGCATGCATTTGACGATTTGGTGGATTCATCAGTTGGGTCAATCCTGAGCGGTCCATGCACCAATATTTAATAACCGACAATGGATAAAAGGCGGTTATGGAATGGCGTGAGTATCAACAGGGATAGCAAATCCCATTTTTAGAGTCAAGCTTAGCTTTGGACGGTAGATGGGCAACTTTCAGCGTGGGTCGTTTTCAGATAGGTGTTTGATCGCAATGCAGCCTGATATCGCAATGCAGCCTGATATCGCTATGCAGCCTGATATTGGGTGGGGCGAAGTAATTTTAGGTCGTGCTCGATCATCATTGCTATTACGGCCTCAAATCGCGTCGTTGCAGTCCAACCTAATCGTTTACTTGCTTTGGCGCTGTCGGCCACAAGTGACCTTGCCTCGTTTGCCCGAACAAATTGCGGATCGATGGTTACCCATTCTCGCCAGTCTAGATCGACCAGCTGAAATGCTATGTCCACGACCTTTTCCAAGCTGGTAAGGCGGCCCGTACCAATCACGAAGTCTTCGGCAGTGTCGGCTTCCAACATTCGATGCATACAAGCGACGTAGTCTTCCGCGTATCCCCAATCCCGCGACACATTTAAATTCCCGAGAATCAACCGGTCTTGAAGTCCTAGTCGAATGGCCGCCGCCGCCTTGGTGATCTTGCGTGTGACAAAGCTCGGGTCACGCCTGGGGGATTCGTGGTTGAAAAGGATGCCGCTGCATGCAAAGAGGCCGTACCGTTTCCGATAGCTTTCAATCATTCCCAGTGAGGCCGCTTTGGTGACTCCATAGGGATTCAAAGGCCGAAATGGAGTTTCCTCGTTTTGTGGGGAATGCGTAGGCTGACCAAAGACTTCACTGGAACACGCGTAAAAGAGTCGAGGTGGATACGCTACTGCACGAAGCGACTCTAAGAGTTGAACGGTGACAAGCGTGTTTGCAGCAATGGTTTCGCAGGGTGCAGTCCAACTCGCTGGGACAAAACTAACACCGCCGAGATGGTAAATTTCATCAATCTGACATTCCTCAATCACCTTTTGCCATTCGACCGAAGAGTTCAAATCGAAGGAAAGGAAGGAAATAGGTAGCTCCAAGCAATCCTGGGGTACTCGATTTGAATTTCGAGTCTGGCCAAATACGGTATAACCTTTGGACAAAAGAAGCTTGGAAAGGTAGTACCCATCTTGACCCGTAACGCCAGTGACGAGAGCTTTCCTTGCCATCAAATTTTCACTTTCCGAAAATGCTCGTTCAATATCAAAACGGTATCGGGATCATTGAACGTGGGTCGTTGAATCCATCGATTAAATACCGCTTCTCTTCGGTTTAATGCAAGATCAGACCAAATCCCTTGGAGGTCGGAGGTCGAGATGTCGGAAGGTCGTCCCGCTCCAGAAGTTAGACGACCTGGGTGCTTGCCGGGCAAGTTTGCTAGCAATATTAAAAACGGTGGGTTTTGGCCTTTTCAGGAGCAATTGCCTTGTTCAAACTAACTAGTGGGTGGGTGTACGCTGGAAGGCGAGCGCGTCCCGTGTCGAGCGTTCCGAAGCTGGGGCCTTGGAACAACCATGAAGTCTCGTGATGCATTATTTTTGCACCGGGGCACCCGTTGCCCTATCGACTTCGTGAACCATGCGAATTTTGTTTGATTCAACTTTCTCAGCAACATCCGGCAAGAAGTCGGGAATTGAACGAGTCGTGCGGAGTCTGCAAAAAGCGGCATTGGGACTTCAAACGATTGAGTCATTGAATTCGGTCGCAGTTCCTCAAGTTGACGTGGAGCCGGTGTTTATTCACGACGGAAAGATCTACAAGCTCGGAAAGGAAGCGGAAAAAGAGTTCTTAAAGGTTTCAGAAATTCAGGCTGATTGCATGCGAATCGCGCCACCCGGATACAGTCTATGCGCCACTGTTTTTTGTAAGGTTGTTCGTTCCCGTCAAGTTCAGAGATGGTTGCTTCCAAGCCCTGGCCATCTCGGTATTTTTAAATCGATCTACAAACGAAAAAGTGCCTTCGCTTTTCGCCAAGCCGCGGCTCGGTCCACGCAGGTTCAGATTGACGATTCCGATATCCTTTGGCTTCCTGACGCCTATTGGGCAACTGCCGATGTTTGGCCCGCAATTATCCTAGCAAAGCATGAGGGAGCGTGTGTGGCCACGTTAGTTTATGACCTCATACCGTTGCAGGACGGTAGCACTGGCGAGATCGATATAGAACGAAATCGTCACTTCTACCACTACTTGGACACTGTTGTACGATGCTCCGATGTAATTCTGACGATCTCCGAGACCATCCGAGAGCAGCTGAACAAGTTGATTGATTCCAAATGGCCCGGTCCATTCGTTTGCAGAGAGATTCACGCCATTCCTCTGGGAGCGGAGATCAACCATGTCTCCGGGCCGGTTCGCACTGCGTTCACGGACTTCTTTGGAAACGATGGTTCCGCTCCCCCCTACGTTTGCATTGGTACGTTTGAACCGAGGAAGAACCAGGAATTCGTGTTGGATACGTTCGAAGAGCTTTGGAAGAAATCCTCTGGTTTACGACTTTGCATGATCGGACGCGTTGGATGGCAATGCGAGAAGATCGTAGATCGTTTGAGACATCATCCGGAATTGGGCCATCGCCTGTTGGTGTGTCATACCGCCACCGATGCCGAGGTCAATTTCAGTTATCGTAACTGTCGTGCGCTGGTCACTGCGTCTAAATCCGAGGGATTTGGGCTTCCGATTGTGGAAGCGTTGTGGCACGGTCGTCCGGTGCTTGCCAGCGATATACCAGTGCATCGAGAAGTGGGCAAGACTGAGTGCCATTACTTTCCATTGGGTGAACCCGATGGGCTCTGCCAGGCCGTGTCGGATTTAGAGCAGCGACTCAGTTCAGGCGAAAACGTGGAGACACGGCCGGCTCGCCCGACCGAATGGAGTGACAGCTGGGCAATCTGCCGGGCCGAGTTAATCCAGGCCTTCGTTCGAAAACGAGACCACAATCAGCAAGTCGCGACGAAGCCATAAGGATTGAGAATGGCCCGTAGAACGAAATTGAATCTTCCTATTCAGCGGAGACTTTGGGTCGATATGACCCACACCCTGCACTCAGGATTAAATACGGGTATCCAGCGTGTCGTTCGAAAACTAGCAGAGAATCTCCCCGAGATTGCCAATTCGAGTCAAACGCAATTTTGTACGGTCGTTTTTCGCGATGGCTGCTTTCAACGAGTCGCTTCGCAAACGGGTGTGGCTGCGAT
The DNA here is from genome assembly GCA_031374925.1 of Pirellula sp. Lineage (GTDB taxonomy): Bacteria > Planctomycetota > Planctomycetia > Pirellulales > Pirellulaceae > JBKCUI01. Next base: position 39,800 of record JANMHA010000056.1, read on the forward strand.
GGACTACCGACGATTTCGGAGAGACTTTTCGAATTCGTTGCCAGCTTGGTACAAATCCATCATCCAAAAGTGGTTTCCAAACTATCCATTTGGCAGCGTTCAGCGGTTCCTGTTACCCAAGCCTGGCAAGCTAGGAATTTTCTTTTTACCTAGTGTTCTATTTTTTTCCTTGGTCACCAGCGTGCGATGGCTGACCCGTCCGCTCCGCCGTATTCGTTTTCAGCCTGAGGACGTGCTTTTGTTGCCGGACGGTTATTGGGTCGTGAAACGCATATGGCCAGGCGTAAGCCGAGCCCAAGCGGAGGGAGCCAAGATCGTCTTCGTGGTTTACGACTTGATTTGCCTCACGCATCCCCAGTTTTTTATGGAAGGGTCGAAAGACAGATTTGAGCGATATCTCAGAGAGGTTGGAGACAAAGCGGACTTGATTCTTGCAATTTCAAATACGGTCGCAATGGAACTTCAAGCCAAACTGTCAGAGATGCATTCAGTTCGAGGAGTTCCAGATATCCGAAGCTTTGCTCTCGGTGCAGATATCGATTCTGCAAGTCTACCTGTACGAGAGTCGTTGGTCCAATTGTTGAAGGAGCCGTTCCCTACATTTCTTGTGGCGTCGACCATTGAGCCACGCAAGAACCATAGAGTCGTGCTCGATGCATTTGATCGCCTGTGGAAGGAGACGAACGCAAGGTTGTTCCTTGTTGGCCGCCTAGGTTGGTTGCATGCCGAGTTGCTGAATAGACTTCAGACTAGTTCGCAGTTCAACAAGCGACTGTTCCATTTTTGCGACTTGAACGATACGGAACTCGCCGTATGCTACCAACGTTGCGCCGGCGTGATTTGCCCATCGCATGCAGAGGGATTTGGACTCCCCATCTCAGAAGCGTTATGGCATGGCCAGACTGTCTTCGTAAGCGATATTCCAATCCACCGAGAAGTTGGGCAAGGTGACTGCGTTTACTTCCGGAAGGATGAACCAAGCGAATTGGCAAGTCGCATCATCTGCTACCTTGGCAACAGGGAATCCAAAACCGGCTCTATTTCGAGGAATAGATCTGTGCTTAGTTGGAAAGAAAGTACGCGGGGGCTTTTTGACGCGATTATGGAACATCAGCAGGTGCCGATAGCTTAGTCGCTAAGCTGCACTTTGAAAGGGCTCAACTCGGTTGATTTGGTCGACGATATTGCGAATGTTTGCTACAACCGCGTCGAAACTTGCTGACCATGCAGCCGGTTCATGAGGTCGGGTTTGCTTCAAACGAACCGAATCCGAGCTGTCTAGCTTCTGGATCGCATCGATCAAAGAATCACTAGTCGAATCGATTGCGAAATAGTGGATTTGATCGCGCCCAACTTCACGATGAATGGGCGTATCGCTGGCAAGGACCGTTTGTCCCAGTGCGAGCGCTTCGACGATTGGCAATCCAAAGCCCTCGGTATGGGATGCCATGATTACAGATTTCGCGTTTTCATAGCCAAACCCTATATCCGCATCTGACGCAAGGTTGTTCATGAAAAGCAGGCGATTGAATTCCGGATGGTTTCTTATTCGTTGAACAAGCGATTCGCAGTTCCAACCGAGTCGACCCGCGATGCAAAGTCGTTCTTTCGAGCCCGCTCGCCACATTGTTTCAAATGCATCCAACACGAATTGGTGATTCTTGCGAGGCTCCAGTGTACCGACCACAAGGTGAGGATTGGCCGAGCGATCGGTTCCGAAGAGGGTCACAACTTCAGGAGATACGTCCTTGGGAGTCCACTGAGTTAACTCGGCACCCAATGGAAAGCTAACACAGATTCGTTTTGCACTGGCTGAGGTGTGACCGAAACGGAGCAATTGACTTTGCATTTGCTCTGCAACGCATTCTGAAATGCAAAGAAAGAAATCACCAGTAGCCGCTGCCCGATGGAACCATCGAGTGAAGCGATCGACCAATTCGGGCTGAAAAAACTGTGGATGTGTTAGGGGGATCAAATCATAAATTAGATTCCCAACGATCGCACCGCGCGCACGTGCCAATTCGATAGCATCCCAATTCGGTAACTGCCAACTCGCATCCGCCATCAATATCACGTCGCCGCGATGGATTTCGATATGCTGGAATGCGAGTTGTTGCTTCGTTTGAAACTTCCTGTATCTCTTTTGAAGCTTCGTTATTAGGATTTTCGGTAGCTTGAAGATGCCCGAATGTCCTTGTTCCGGTAGTAATAACTTCGTCAGTGTTTTGTTTGGGACGCGTCTAAAAATGAAATTTGCTGTTTTGCGATACAATTGAGCCACGCCGCTACTGGTAACACATGCAACCCAATCGGTAGCATTGTTTTTTTTGGGCCACAAGCTTTGAACCGGATAGAATTGTTCGTCCCGCCCGCAAATGGGCGTGACGGATATCGCTCCGTTTCGTTCGATGGCTTGCTGGCAGATGCTACGAACGACCCGTTGAATTCCGCTGTTGAATTCGCAGGTAATAGTTGAGGAACAGTCGATCAAAATCCTAGTTAAGTTGGGCGAATTCATTACGCTCTGTTCCTCTTGCGGATTTGTCCATCGACAAGGCTAAGTTGGCGGTCTCGGTCAGGCTGCGAGTCTTTGGATCTTATGGTTTGGATTGGCGGGTGGGACCTGCAGGGATGCTGTGCCAAATACTCCCGTCCCAGAAAGCGACGACAACGCCTCAAGGTATTGTTGGACGACCACTTCGAACGAGAACGAATTGGACGCCAACTGCAAACACTGTGAACGCCAAGCTTGAAACTCAGCTGGATCGGTCACGCATCCATGAAAACAGTCGATTAGTCCGGATCGCATGGCACCTCTATCGGTTGGCAGCTTTTTGACACAGTCGGGTAGTTCTGCGTACCATCCGACATCGTTCACAATCGTTGGAATCCCGAGTTGCATGGCACGAGAAACCACCGCACTTGTTTCTCCCATGGTTGGGTAACGCAATGAAACGCAGACGTCCACTCTTCGCATCAACTCCACAAAGCCGTCGGTGGAAAGCCGTCCGTGATACGTAACCGAACCATTGAGCCCCAATGAATCGACCGTATCCAGCAACCGTTCGCATCCGCGGTCCAAGGCACCTCCAATATGCAGATGCAAGTCGAGTTCCTGCGCTCGGCAATCAGCCAAGCATTCCAACACGAGATCCACATGCTTGTGGGGTTGTACGATTCCAAAAATGCCGACCTGAATGGACGAATTCGGAGCACGACCTTGCGACGGTTGCATATCTCGGTAAACCTGGGGCAAGACGCAGGACTGTAACCCAGGAAACCGATTCGCGATCGCGTTCTGGGCGTAACCCGAGTGGACAATGCAGCCCTTGGCAAATTGCAGTACTGGATCAAAGAACGGAACGGAGGCCACTTTCTCGGAATCCCAGAAGCCTGCTTGCGCAAGCTCGTTGTGTGCCTTCACCTTTTGCATCGTTGCCGGCCCATACCAATACTGGAGCACACGATAGTATTCTTTGGTTGTACCTCGGTACAGGAAATATGCGATGAGATGGTGTAGGGTCAAATCATGCAAGTGAACAATGCCTGGGTTTTCAAAGAGCACAGCAAGCATTTCAGCATGAAAATCGCTGCAGTTCCCCATCTGATACACAACGCTATCGAAATCCGAGCCGGATTGAAATTGGTCGAGCGAGTGCACCTGCACATTTTTGGGAACGCTGGGGCGGTCGGGTGAGGTTGTGAAGACGTCCATCTTCACTTGCTCTTTCGCCAGTCCAATCGCCAGGTCATACGCGTAATCTGCGATCCCCGTTCTTTCGTTAGGCCACGGCGTTATGAGGGCTATCTTTCGCATCTACGTACACCCCTTACATTCTGTATCTTTCCTAAAGACGAACGTGCTTGAGGAGGAATGGGAATAACAACGAGTCAGACGCTGCGCATGCTCGCCGGCATCTCTTCGAAATCCGGTCACCTCCATGGCAGACAGCATTCGCATAAAAGGAAACGATGCCTCATGAATTGGTTCTTCCACAATCAAATACCCATTTTCTGTGACAACTCTTGCTAGCTCCGCTAAGCAAGTCAGTAACTGACTGTCACTCAGCAATCCCAATCGGTCTCTCACCCAAACCACGGGTGCCACATGACTACTGCATGATGTCAGCCAAAATTCGAGTGGCTGCTCCACTGCCGTAACACCCAAAAATCGTGCAAATTCAATACTCTGAGTCGAAGTGAGGAGGCTCATCACTGGAATGTTTATTGTGAAGCACGCGGCCACGAGTTCGAGCACATCATCGCCTGCGAGAATCCAGCCTTTGGTTCCCGCCGTGGGTTCGTTTTCAATCAACATCCGCTGGAGCTCGCGAAGTGCTAATTGAATCTGCGAGTTGCTGGTTTGATTCGTGCGAGCCAGCATGGTTTCATGCAACAAGCGGACCTTGCCGTGGTCCTTTTCTTGCGTTGGTTCGAAAGCGGTCTGGCCTCGCGATTGAGGGGTCAGATGGAGTGGAGGAAATTTACTAAAACGATGTTCGATGTGTTCCACCACATGTAGGCATTGCTGGGCCAACTCCTGGATTTGGCCCTCCACATTCTTGATCGCGAGATCCATCGTTAGAGCGGTTGTTTTGTCGCTCGAGTCACTTTTTTGGTCCCTACGACCTAATTTCCACCTAGATTTTTCGCTCTTGGTATCCGTCGCTTTGTGTTTGGAACCTGTCGATCGTGTGCTTGAGCCGAGTCCCGGTACAAGGATTTTGCGAGCTTGGCCTTCTTCGGACTCAACGAGTTGCCGCACCATCTCGATACGCGTCAGCGATCCGTTTTGAAGGTGCCCGAGCCAGTTGCTGATGCCTTCTTGTTCTGGACGCCTACCTAGAATTCGTTGGTAGGATGCGATGACAAATTGTTCCTCCGTCTTTTCCGCTAGTAGTTCATTCAAATCCACCCTGAAATACTGTTTTCGGACAGCGATTTCTCTTAAGCCATCCATCGGAAGCAACTGAGACGTTAGCGTTGCCGTGACTTTTTCGATGGTACGTTCTCTTGACATAGTCGGCCCTAGCGTTTGGCTGAATCAGCGTTAGAGGCATCCTGAATTCGTTTCGCGGTCAACAATGGGTCAGCACTTGATCGCAATAGCGAAACCCTGTAGTTCACAGAGTTCCTGAAGAACCAAGAACCTTGCAGTGCTGCCAACGACTTGTTCTGAACCACGTCCTGTCGCAACGTATCTCTTTTGTAGACCGTTCGATCTAGCTGGATTGCATTTGGCATTCGTTTCACTAACTCTTCGATGGCGGTTCGCTTGGCCTCATAGTCTGGTACGAAGCGATACATTTCAAAGTCGTAATTGTCCAAAACGACTAGATCGAGGTGTTCCGGAAGAACATCCTTAAATAGGGTGTGTTTTTTGACGCGTCCGCCTTGTGCAACCGATTCAAACCGCTCCGGCACAGCGATGACGCTATTGTCCGGCATTTTGGCGACCTCTGCACGAACCAAGGACTCGACTTCAAAGAATGTTGCCGAACCGTGATTGAAAACACGCGTCGTTAAAAACGAGGAACCATTGACCAAGCTAGTTAGCAAGAGAGCAATCGCGTAGGTTCTTCCGATCTGCCCTTGGTATCCATGTGGAAAGCTGCAAGCCAAAAAAGCTGCTAACAGCAATCCATATAAGACCAGCAATGGAGTATAAGTTGGATTGAAATAGCCCGACCCATAAAACAACCCTAGCGTGAGCAACGGTATCGAAGCAACATAGCGAGATTCCCAGGTCTTCATCACTATCGGTAACGGCAATGCACAGGCCCACAGGAGCGTCGCAACGAAACAATGGGAGATCGCGGGCGCATAACTTTTGGGGGATACCAGGCTCCAAACGTTCGCCATCACAGCAGAGTCGTTTAGGAAATTGGGACTATTCCAAAAGACATTCCAAGTGAACTCCTTTAAACTTGGCCGAGCCCCGCCGCCGGGCGAGCCCAGTGAAGGAAACCATGCCAAATCGCCTTGCACGATCCAGGAGCGTGTGATGCTATTCAAAACGACTCCACAGCCCATTGCACCCAAAGCCACGCAAGTCATCTTAAAACCCCAACGACGCGAAGCAAAGCAGAGAATGTAGATCCCTAGAAAGAAACAGGGAAACCAACTTAACATGTGGTTCATTGGCAAGGCGAGCAACGAGAGCACAAGTAAACCTCGAAAGGAACTTCGGTCCTTGGTATACAACTCCGCTAAACACCAACAACAAACACTGGTCACTGAAATCCACGAGATCTCAGGCCTTACCCTGAGGATTGCAAAGATGCCTTGGTAGGAAACAGCGATCGATATGGGCACCAAAAGGGCCAGAAGTCTTGCACGCTCCGGCAATAGTATTTGAAGCGTTCGAGTTACCGAAAAGATCAAGACGACACCAAATAGCAACGAAGTCCAACGGGCTGATATTGGAGTTGGATTGCCCAAAGACGTCGCCAAATAGCTGAAATTGAATACGAGCCCGCTGTCATTGCTCAAATTGACCGGCACACCGCGCAGGTAGATCGCTTCGTCTGCGTGGAAATCGATGCGAGGCAGAGCGAACATCAGCAGGATCGTGGTGAGTGCCAACGCAATGCAAGTCAGAATTGCCGCGCTCGGTTGTTTGGGTCGAGCATTTGCACCGTTAGCGAAAGGAACATCCCCATTCGGTTTCAATGCGCTTTGTGCAACCAACATCAAAAAAATCCTTTTTTGTGCCCCTTGAAAAAAGAGGCCTTGTATAAAAACGCAAGAATCCAAGCTCGCGCGAGCACATACTAAACCAATCCTTGAATTTCACCAATACAGATTTTGCAGAGTCGACTCCGTGGCCGACGCTGCTAGCGTCGGCTCAGATGCTAGCAACACAGATGCTAGCAACACAGATGCTAGCAACACAGATGCTAGCAACACAGATGCTAG
>JANMHA010000060.1:0-6431 GCA_031374925.1 Pirellula sp.
GGCTGAATGGAATCCTTCGCAGCAAGAATGGCGTTCAAACGAGCCCGTCGTTTTGCTCTCTGTTTTCGAAGCTTATGTCGATTCGACATTCCCAGTCCACCTACAAATCGCACTAAACCCCGAAGGCCAGTTCAACGGCCGTGGTCACCGATGCAGCCCAGTACACGGATTCACAAGTAAAAAAACGTTGATGGGCTGCTTCGGTGCACCACCATTGTTCCGCTTGATTTGAGTCAGCGTTTCCAATGTCAGGATCACGAATCCTGTTAGGCACCATTGTAGGAGTCCGATCGACCGCCTGCAATCAAGGGCCAGTTTCGAGTGGATGCATGACAATGCAATCCACGACTCGCAACTCGACGCTTAACGTAATTCGCTGTCGCCAATCGTCTGACAGCGTCGCTATCGACCAAGTTACAAGTTGGGAAAGTGAATCCGATTTCTGTGCGAGCACTGACCTTCGCGCTGACAAGTGGAACGGAGACGTTGACCGAGCCGTCATCAATTCCTCCGCGCAATTGCAGTCGACCGGCCACTTCGGACCAACATTCTGTTATCGGATTATTCCGACCATATTCTTGTGGGTCTCAGCGCTTTCGCGAGAGCGACTTCCGGATCAGAATGGTTGGATAGAGTATAGCAATAATCAGATTTGTCGATATACACGAGTTGGTGCAATTGTACATCGATCTCGTCCGTTTGAATGTAAGTAAAATTCGAATCGTCAAGTTCAAAAGATATTCGGGTGCGATATGAATTGTTCCAGTTCGCTAGGACAAGTCCGCGAATATCGATTAAGGGTTGACGCCTATTTGGAGCTCTGACGCCGAACGGCGATCCAGGTTGTACATCGATACTAGTAGCCAAATCCCATCGTTCGCCCAGATAGTTTGTCAGTTGTAAGTCTGCAATGCTCCGAAAGTAATCGTCAGAGACGTTTGAACCGTATACATGAAGATAGACTGGCGCTCGAGGGAACTCTCTGATTCCGAGCGTTACACAAAGTGCGGCGCACGCGGTCAACAGAAGACACTCGCGTAGGGTAAAGCGGAACATAAGTGGTTCTGGCAAGTCCGTTCTTGTTTCTGAATCCGATAACGCCACCATGCATCGAGTGGCAACAAGTAATGGGTCAAAAGCAACGACAGTCGATCCGCCACTTCGATGCAATGATAGTTTTGCCTTCTGCTATTTCGCTACGACCGCAAGCTCTTGGCTCGAGACTGAATAGGTAAACAATCGTCCGGTATCAAAAGTGACCGTCGCGCGTGAGTCTTTGACTAGCGATTGATCAAGGTCACGTAGAAAGCAACTCCATTTGATCCCCAAACAACCATCTACCATAGATCCATAGTACAGCTTCTCCCCGGAGCCGTTCGCGGTCACTTCGATTACAGGCGGCAACGATGCTTGCAACATCTTTGTTTCAAGGTCGAGACGCGGCAATTCTGTGTATTCAGTCCCGTTTCCAATTTGAAAGGTACATCGAATCTCCTTCGCGATTGGCAAGTATCGAATGACTACGACGGGGTCTTTGAACGCAATTTTGTAAGTTTTGTTATCTTGAAGGAAGGATTTGGCGAAATGGATTCCGAAAAGTGTTTCTTTTTTCGAAACAAATGTAAGGTTCCAGCTATGGGCGGCCAGCTGACTTCGCGGGACTTTGATTGGGAATTCATTTAAGCTGAATTTTTGCCAACCGATCTTGTTGGATGGCTGCCACAAGGAAACTTTCGTCTCGCCAGGAAGCTTCGTCGTAACATCCTTGTCGAGCTCAATAACAAAATGGTCATCTTGCGCAAAGAGCTGCGTGGGGAGAAGAACGAGTACGAAGAGTCGAAGTAAGTGGGCCATTTTGCGATGCTTAAGGCGGAACGGCAACCATCACCGAGTGGCCGCCAAAAAAGTCTCTAAAGTCGAGCGCCGCCAACAGGCCACTTCGGTGCATGGTTTTGTTAGGTAGGGCATTCAGGAGCCTTCGATTTGCGACTCCATGAAAACGACACTTCGAGGATTCGAACTACAGCTGTTGGAAGTAGGAATACCCAAAGGCTTCCTACGACGGCGAAGAGGAATAGCTTGAGCCATTCAACCCATATCCCGTCGCTTCGAGCCTCCCATAAACACCAAACCTCACTCTCAATTATACCATAAACAATGTAGGAGGCCGGTATATCCCATACGAAAGCAAGGGTCCACCAGCCCCATCCCGTTGGCTTTGAATAGATTGTCCAAGCCACCAGGGCTACCCAAAAGGTATGAGCCACAAGAAGGACCCAAGCGATGTATCTAGCACAACGCTGGGGGCCGGTTTTTGGAGAAAACATCATAGCGGGCTGAAATCTACCTAACGACCGGGATGACCGAGGGCGAGCAGGTAACTCAACGCAAGTCGAACCCGGTTGATCGAGCCCTTCGCGTCCATCCCATTGTTCGTGTTAATTTGTTTTTTCGTCAGAGAACTTGTTCACTGTTTCCTGAATCGCATTTAACATCATGTTCGTTTTCTGGACGTCGGCTTTCGAACCCTTCACGGTGACGAGACCGAGATTCTCATCAACAGTAACGTTGGCAGGTGTTTTTAAGTGGGCGAAGGCAGCAAGTACGTCGCGATCAAACGGTCGTCCGCTCGCAGCGGGTTTGACATCTAAGCTTGTCCACGCGTTTCGTCCAAACCATCCTGCGATCAGTCCGAAGGACAAGAAGCCAATTGACAAAATCACCATCAGTTTTCTTGAAATCTCTTTTGCCATCATTTACTCCCATTGAATGTGTTCGAAACCTATCGAATCCCTCTAACCCAATTCACGCGTACATGTTCCGCCTGAAACACGAACGTCGCCGATGACCGAGCGGCGGGAAGTAAAGTCGCTAAAAGTCAAAACGGTCGATCCGCCGCTTCGTGTCCATCGGGTTGTTATTTGGCACTTATTAAGTCCCTTGTGTGACGAGCACGCTAACCGCTTAGGACGGTTTGTTCGGATGCTCACCGCGTACTAGTGGTGTAAGGTAACGTTCCGCTAATGAAGCGAGAACTGTCGTCCCTACGACATGGCCAGCAACAATTGGTATCGCGATAATCCAGTACTCGGGAGCGAGTAGTCCGACGTAAGCATACCACAACGGTAGATGTCCCCAAGAATAATTGTTCTGAAAGAACTCTACTGTTGGTATGAATAGTCCACCAATGAAAACTAGCACAAAGATGAAAGCAAATACGTTTGAACTCTGCGGTCGCCTGAAAAGCGCGAAGTGTTTTTGCTTCGCTGTTGACGCTGCCTGCGATGTTTCGTACGGATTCATCATGATTCACTTTTGTCAAACGCTTGCGGCATTTCCTGTCAAATAACGACCCCATTGACCGAGCCCGAGCAAGTGACTCAACGCAAGTCATAGCGGCCGATCGAGGGCTTCGTGTCCAATGGTTTTTCTGCATCAGAATCGCCAATTGACTCTCCCTTGTCAACAATCATCGGCATCATATTGAAGAACTCGTCGCATTTAGCAACTACAAGTGAAAGATCGTCGGCGCGAAAAACCTCTGTGTAAAGGCGTTCGCAACCGACAGTTATACAATCAATGGCGGTCCGTTCCCACAATCGTTTGCATGGCCACGTTTTGAGTAGCTCGGCGAAGGGCGCCGCACAACGGTGCGATCGAAGTCGCTCTCCAATAATCGAGGCAAACCCAACCTTGAATCTTCCAGGGTCATGCACAGGCTCCAGTTGAATAACGTAGAAGACTCCGAACTCGATTCCAAGCGATTCTAGGTCAATGTCCTCATCGTCAGCCAGAATTGGTTTGCGGGATTCCAAATACGTTTGGAGTTGTTCGTAGCTGTCCATCGCCAAGTAGGCGATGGCCTGTCCTTTGTGATTCGAATTGCGTTCCTTGAATGTCTCCATTCCGAGTCGAGTCAGAATCTTGAACACAGTTTGCTTTGACAACCCGAGGGCCTGTGCTGCGTCGATAACTGAGATTCGATTCTGTGTCATGTCTCTCTTCGATGCAGAACGCCTGGCATCACCCAGGGCGAGTTGTAAATGCTTGCAACGACCAAGTTCCGTTGATCGAGCCCTTGGTGTGCATGCCTTTGTTCCGCTTGTTTTTGAGTCAGCGTTTCCAATGTCAGGATTACGAACCCTGTCAGGCGCCGTTGTAAGAGTGCTATCGACCGACTGCAATCATGGGCGAGTTTCGCGTGGATGCATGATATTCCATTGAGCTCGCATCCGCGCTATTCAATGGGCATGGCTTCGTGCCATACGGACCTGGGCAATATACGCCGTCGACTGATCTGGCAAAGGAACTGAGCCAGTCCAAGGATCTAGTTCAGCCGGAGTTAGAACGGGGCGGGCGAGACGTTTGACAAAAATGCGGTTGTCACCTTGTTGTCGCAATAGCAATGCATCCGTCCACGCGCCGCCACGAGAAAGATTTGCGATCAATGCGTTTGAACGAAGCTTAGGGAGATTACTCAATCTTTCTTTCTTCGTTTTCTGGCGGAGTCGTAAAGTTCTTTCCTTAGTGCGGCAACCGGACCTTTGTCTTCTAGCAGCAACTTCATGTTTTCGTCGGAAAGCAATTCGTCCGAAAGATCCTTCACTTTATAAGAACAATTAAGTTCAAGCAACAACGTTTCATTAACTTTGAGGTTGATCCGGTTCATGAGATTCGTGATGGAGACTGGAACGTAAACACCTTTCGCGTCATCCACGCATTCCCATTTCGTTTCTGAAATATAGCTGACATCCTTAAACGCCTCTGGACCTGTTTTACCTTGATGCCTTGGATTCTTAAAGTAACCAGTTGATCTCAGTGGCATACCACTCTTTTGGTCGCATTCGAATAGGAAACCGAACGTGTCCTTCCAATAGAAAGTCGACAAATTCGATTTCTTCGAAACCCCGCGGTCTTCATTTTCAGCGTTCTCAAAATCTGCCGTTACGAACTTTCTATCGCAACTGGACTCATAGGCAGCGGTAGAATAAACGCTGAAAAGGAATGGATCAGGGGGGTTGAATGGATGAGTAGTTCCAACATAGATCTCCTTTCCATTTGCGTCAAACTGTGGATCTGGGAACCTCGAAAGAGTCTTGCCTAGATCACCGCTTGAACACCATGCAGTTCCGCCTCGCTTGAGGACTTTCGACCAAATTCCGGCTCCTTGATCATTTCCCCAAATTTTTTCGCTTTCGAGGTAGTAAATTGGCACCTTAGATTTGCCAACGAGGCGTATTGAAAACCACGTCTCACTTGTTATTCCTTGTCGCGCAGTACCATAATACTCGCTGACGCCAGCAATAGCGTGGTTCTTTTCAACGTCTGCCCAAGCAAGCAGGAACCAGTCCATGCAATCATCACCAGACTCAAAGCTTGGTAGTTGCGCTTGAGCATGATTAAGTTGCACAAAACAACAAAGACTGACTAAAACGTAAACAAGAGCATTCAAATGTCGCATAGTTCGGCGTCCGATTTCGAGTGTCATTGTTGAAGGACAGAACGCCCGGCACCACCCGGGGCGATTAAAAAACAAGGGCACCGACCAAAATCGGACAATTGAGCCCTCGGGTGCATGCCATTGTTCCGCTTGTTTTGAGTCAGCGTTTCCAATGTCAGGATTACGAACCCTGGCAGAAACCATTGTAAGAGTGGAATCGATCGACTGCAATCATAGGCAAGTTTCGCGTGGATGCATGATAATGCAATCCACGACTTGCTATTCGGCGCTTGAAGTGAACCGCTGTCGCCAATCAACCGCCTGCGTCTCTAACGACTAAGTACCAAGTTGCGAAAGTGTTCCGTCGCTGCTCACGCGCTGATAAGCGGAACGGCAAAATTCAGCGAGTGCAAGGAGTTGACTCAACGCAAGTCAAGACGGCCGATCGAGCACTTCGCTGCAATTTTTTGTTCGTCAGTTTTTCGGTCCAATTGAGCCGCCCTTACTCCTCTTCGACTTCCGGGATGATGACTCTCGGAGTTACGATCCAGGAACGATCATAAATAGTCATCGAAAGTACGGTTCCGTCAGACAATTCTAGCAGATCACGTTTCCACGGATCACGCCGTCTTATTTTCTCGAAGGAACGGGTTATTATGAACCTGCGTGCTTGAGTCTCATTCTGCCTCTGTAAACCACTGGTCCATTCAAAATGTACGTAGTTTCTCGCTCGCCATGATTGCACGCATGCAACCGCCAGCAACAAAACGGCGATTGACAACCCAAATGCTGATACCTTCACTTTTGAACCAACTCCTCCAGGATTTGCCTGCATGCGTTTATCTCTGGACGAACGATTTAGTTCACCTGTTTCGCGTAGGTGTAGTTGGGAAGGACACTTTAGGCTGACCGCGAAATCAGGTGCAACGGCTTGTTGAACGGCGGTCATTCGCAACCTCGTTCGGCATTCCGTTGCTCCTTAGGATTTTAC
>JANMHA010000266.1:0-5366 GCA_031374925.1 Pirellula sp.
AAGCTCCGCGGCGGCGGTGAGCAACGCCTTGGAATCTTCGTCCATTCGGACCATTAACGAACTTGTTTTCTGCATCCTCTTGCTCCTCGCCCACGTAAATCCCGACTTAATTGTATTGTATTGCACATTGCAATACAATACGAGTTCACGGACATTGTTTTCTTATTTCGACTCCGTGTACCGATCGCAATGGCTGGAAACTTACAAATAGCTCAGGTCAGGGCGGTCCAATGGTCGAAGGTGGCAGCTTGGCCGATGACCAAGCCCTGGTGGTCCAGAACCGTCCAGAGAACCGCTTCCTCAATCATGAAGCGTTTGCCGGTCCGAGAAATACGAACACCGCGATAGTCGTCGACGTAGCCGTACTGGCGAGTTCGCTCCAGCAGCTTTTGCCGCTCATCACGGTGTATCGATTCGGCCGATAGTCGCGATGGCATGCCAAGAAACTCATCGAGTTGCATCTCCCATAAGTCGAGAGCCTGTTGATTTCCGTACTCAAAGACTGGGTCGCTCTGCGTCCCATGAGCAACCACGACCTGAGGCGCATTCCACAGCTCTAATAGATCCTCTTCTAAAGCTGGTACCGAGCGAGGCCCTCGCTCGGTCGGTCCTCCATCTGCAGTCGACCGATCCAGCAATTCTCTGCCCGTCCATCTTCGATACGAGTTAAGTAGGCATTGTGTCAATTCAAGCCAAGCGGCGTGTGGAGCAGTATTTGGGAGTGAATTCATACGCGAAACTCGGCTGAGAGGCGTGGCGAAGATTTGCCTATTTCATTCATAATCTTGTTGCGACGGAGTAGGGGATTTGGTCAAATCCAAAGCGAGATCGTGGCTGCAACACGGACCAAGCGTCCTGTCAATTGCCCGGCAGGCTTAATCGTATCCACGGGCGCATGTTTTGGTATGCCCGAAACGGTCGGTCGCATTACAGAAAGAGACCTTTATTATGATTCGAACACTTGCCATTGGCTTTATCCTCTCTCCCTTCTTATCCGGACTCTCGGCAGCACAAACGCCGGAGGCCTCGACCCCGAAGAGCGAAGTGATCTTCGACGGTACGGCGGACGCCTCGAAACAGATCGGAGCCGCGTTGGAAAAGTCCCGAAAGGAAAACAGGCGAACACTGATCCTTTGGGGTAGAAATGATTCCCCATCCTGCCTGGCACTCCACAAGTCGCTGACCGGCAATCGGGAAATCGCCAAGACACTCCAGTATGAGTATGATGTCGTTCGTGTCGATGTTAGCCAATCGAGCAAGAAGCCGGAACTAGCCAGTCGCTTCGGAGCAAAGGTATCCCCCGAAAAGCTCCCGTTCCTCACCGTCCTAGATGCCGCTGGAAAAACCATTGCGAGTGAAGAAGGCAAAGCCTTTGTAACGGAACAGGACTCAAAACCCGAAGTCAATCAGAAGGGCCTTCTGGATTTTCTTGGTCAGCATCAAGCCAAGCCGATCGATGCAAATGCGATTCTTCAAAAGGCCATGGCGCAAGGAACAACGGACAAAAAAATCGTGTTCCTGCATTTCGGTGCTCCATGGTGCGGTTGGTGCCACAGAATGGAGGACTGGATGGCCGAGCCGTCAGTCGCTGCCACCTTGGGAAAAGCATTTGTCGACTTGAAGGTTGACACAGATCGAATGCTTGGCGGACAAGAGCTGTTGAAAAAGTACTGCGAGAAACAAGGTGGCATACCCTGGTTTGCATTGGTGTCGCCGGAAGACGGTACGGTTGTTACGACAAGCGATGGACCTAGTGGAAACATTGGCTTCCCAGCCACAGACGAGGAGATCGCGTATTTCGTTACAATGTTGGAAGCTACTAAACGGCTTTCTCAAGAAGATATTGGTTTGTTAAGTGACTCTCTGGTCGCGAATCGCAAGGCTCGCGAGAGCAAAACGCGCAAACAATAAATCCGTCAAACGTCGAGCGGCAGATTGAAATCTACCTGCCGAGTCTTCATGTGGGAGAGCGAGGCTCCTGCCGAGCTGGCGTCGCAATGGTTCGGCAGGAGCCTCACCCTCCCGGTAAAAGAATATCCGCCGCACTCCTCAGAAAGGGGCCATCATGGTTGCGTCTTCGTTCCAGTCGTTTTTTGGCGGTCGTGGGGCGGTACAGCGTTGCCCAGAATGCGATGAAACAATCGCGGCCGACGCGATCAACATCAAAGAGGGAGTCGCGCTTTGCCCGAAATGTGGCAAGCTATCGAAGTTGTCCGAATTGAGTTGCAGCAATCGCGCGAAAGAAGAAATTTTGAGCGAACCACCGGTGGGGTGTTCCATCACTCCGTGGGGGCAAGGGGTGATCGTCCGAGCTTCGTTGCGATCCGTCGCAGGATTCCTATTTCCGGCTGGATTCGCATTGTTTTGGAATGGAATCCTCTCTATCTTTGTCTTATTGGCGATAGCAGGGCTTTACGCCAATCTGATTGGTCCGTTACCGGCATGGTTTCCTGCTCCGGGAGTCAAGAACGGGAAACCTGAAATGAATGACGGACCGATGGAGCTTGGGATGACTCTGTTCCTATGTGTATTTCTGATTCCCTTTGTCACGATTGGAACAGGAATGACCTTATTTGCCTTGATGAATCTGGTTGGCAAAGTGGAGGTAGTCATCGACGAACTCGGTTCGTACGTGGCCACTGGGGTTGGATTTGTAGTGTGGAAACGAAGATTCGATCCGTATCAAGTTCATACCGTTGCTTCGGGAGTAACGACTTGGGAAACGAATGGACAAACAAACCAGCTTATTGAATTGGTGGCAGAGAGAACGATCAATTTTGGGTCGATGTTGCAACGCGATCGGATGGAATGGATGCGGGTAGTCCTTAAAGAATTGCTTCTCCAACATCATCGGGAAAGACCACTTGAAATGTTACCAACTCTCCCATGGCTTTCTCGAAGCCGTGATCGCTAACGGGAATGATCATGGTTGAACGCGAGTTTGAAGAGTCGATCCATACCGATTTTGAGGCGAAGCTAGATTACCAGGACTATCTGTGCTTGGATAAATTGCTGGGTGCGCAAAAGCCGCTTTCCAATCCCGAACACCATGACGAAATGCTGTTTATTATCCAGCACCAAACTTCGGAGCTATGGATGAAGCTGGCGGTCCATGAATTAAAAGCGGCCGTGAACTTTGTAAAGCAAGATCAACTCTCACCGTGCTTCAAAATCCTATCGCGTGTAAAGCAAATACAACGGATGTTGTTTGAACAGTGGGCTGTTCTGGAGACCTTGACGCCCACCGAGTATTCGCAATTTCGCGGGGTGCTTGGGCAATCCAGCGGGTTTCAGTCTTTTCAGAATCGGATGATCGAGTTCTTGCTGGGGAACAAAGACGCGTGGACTTTGCTTGTTTTTGCCCATGACGCTGTCCATCACGCAGAACTGGAATTGCTTCTCAATACTCCGAGTCTCTACGACGAATTTTTAAGGGCACTCCATCGCCGCGGGTATGCCATCCCAGCGAGTTGCGTGGCACGAGACTGGTCCCTTCCCTACGTAGAAAACCTTGACTTGATTCCGGTCTTTAAGCGTATTTATGACGACCCGTCGCAGCACTGGGACGCGTATGAAATGTGTGAAAAATTGGTTGACGTGGAAGAGTCGTTTTCGCTCTGGCGGTTCCGTCACGTCAAAACGGTAGAGCGAATCATCGGATTCAAAAAAGGGACCGGTGGTAGCTCGGGAGTTCCATTCTTGCAAAAAGCCTTGTCCATCCGATTGTTTCCAGAGCTTTGGGATGTTCGAACAGAAATCGGTCAATGATCATTCCATGAATATCGAAGCACAAGTCGCAAAACTCGGGTCGGGACCGCTAACCGAAGCCGGACTCAGAGAACATATATGGCCTCTTTTTTCGCGAGCATTGGCGGGGGAAAAAGCTCGAAACGAAATCTATCTAGCCAATCATTCGCTCGGCAGACCGTTGGATCAAATGGCACTGGACGTAAACCGAGGACTCGAAGCTTGGTACTCACAGATGGACGGCGCGTGGGGGCAGGACGCATGGTGGGGAGAAATGAACTCGTACCGAAGTCAAATTGCGAGACTCATAGGAATCAGCGACGCGACTGCTGTAGTCCCAAAGACCTCCGCTGGACAGGGACTTCGCGCCGTCCTGAACGCTCTTCCGCAGGATGGAACAACGCAGCCGGTTCGCGTTTTGGCTACCCGCGTTGAATTCGACAGCATTGATTTCATCTTAAAAACATACGCGAAGAAGGGACGAGCCGAAATCGAATGGGTGCCGATGCAAGTGGACGGATCGAATAGCCAAAACATCCTGAACGCAATCAAACCAGGTTTTGATCTCGTCGTGATTTCAATGGTCGTTTTTGCAACGGGCGAGGTGATTTCCTGCCTGGATGAAATCGTCCGAAAGGCGCATGCGGTTGGAGCGTTGGTACTGCTGGATACTTACCACACTGCCGCAATTATCCCAATTAATATGACGCGACTCGATGCGGATTTCATGATCGGTGGCTGTTACAAATACGCTCGTGGTGGACCTGGTGCGTGCTGGTTGGCGGTTCACCCAAAACAACTTGGCAGCGAACTGCGAACCTTAGATACCGGTTGGTTTGCCAAGAAAAATCCATTTGGATACGAGCGATCCGATGAGCCAATCTTGAGCGAATCCGGTGACGCTTGGCTAGAAAGCACACCGCCCGTGTTGACTTATTACCAAGCTCGTTCTGGGCTCGCGTTAACGCTGGCGATTGGGGTCGAAAGACTTCGCGAATACAATTTGGTCCAGCAAAAAATACTGCGAGAGGCTTTCGCGAAAAATGGCGTGGAGATTGTGGATCCACCGAATCCAGAGGAACGTGGGGCGTTTACGTTGGTCCCTAGCCGAGATTCGCATGGACTCGTTTCGGCGTTGAAATGTGCTGGAATCAACACAGATGCGCGCGGTGGATTTGTCCGATTTGGGCCTGATATTCTAAATTCAGAAGCGGAACTCGTTGAGGCCGCGAGAATCACCAGTGAGACTATACGTTCTGATGCAACGCGTAGAGCAGACGGCATGCGAATGCCCCCGAGTTTACTCGGGGGGTCTTTACCATAACTCTAGAGCCGGCCAGAATTGGGCTCGAGAAATTTTCCTACCAACGGCACACATCGAAGCCAAACGAGGTCTTTCCGATTGCAAGGAGGTCCCATACTCGGTGTTGTGATTCCAATGACCATCGGATGCGGATACATTGGGTTCCGGAGGCAATGCGTACGCGTAACCCTCCCTAGGCAACGCTGTGAAGCATTTTCACCAACAATTCGCTTAGGTTGAGCGGGAGCTTGCCTCCCCTCAACCTTGTTTTGGCGTCCTACGTAACGGCCCGCGAACCGCCGCACTTCGTTCCCTC
>JANMHA010000086.1:0-3393 GCA_031374925.1 Pirellula sp.
TTTCTAGGCGAAGCGTTGCAGTCGGACTGGCGATGGTTTTGTTAGTGACTTTTTCGTTCGTTGCGTGGGGGCAGAGTCAAAACTCGGCTGAGAAAGCATCAGAGGATGGAGTAGTGTCAAGTATTTTCACTCCAGAACCATTGTGGCGAACGAAACTCGCGGCCGACGATGTCGCTTCTGGTACGTTGTCACGCGTCTCTCCTGTTGTTGTGGCAGGGAAACGTGTACTGAGCATCGACAAGGACTTTGATCTACAAACGGGAACCGCAATTCAGAACGCGTTTGCGAGACGCCCACGCAAGAATGCACTGAACATAACTCTTGATCCTGTCTTTCGCCGCACGTCTTCCGACGGTGAGTTCTTCGTGGATGTTAGCAGCTTTGCGATGAGAGACAAATTTGTTCCGCAATCCTCTGATATCCGAGTTCTTCGCGCGACGGATGGTACTCAAGTCGGCGTCACGATCCGAATGAATTATTTTGACGGGAATACGTGCGACGTGGACGTGGAGAACGGTGGCAATTTTGTGCTGCTAGGCATCGACAATGAAGTGTTTGTCTACCGAACTGAAACTGGACAGGTCGAAACGACGATGCCCGTCAGAACCAAACGTGTCGATGCGGTTGCCTTTTGTCCCGATGGTAAATGGCTAGTCGTATCAGACCAAAACGATTTGCACTTCTGGCGGTGGCGTGATCAAGCTCCAGTGAAGACGATTCATGCGGGCAGAAAGATCGATAGCCTCGTCTTCACTCCTGATGGTCAATATCTGGCAGAAGGGCCGGACATGCGCAAAGATATCCAGATTCGCGACATGCGAACGCTGGAGATTGTCGCGTCGCTGAAGGACGAAGTCGGTTCGCCACTGATTGTCAGTTCGATGGATATATCACCCAACGGTCGTTATTTGGTCGCTTACAATGAAGTAACAGTCGACCCAACGAAGTTGACCATTCCGCATCATGTTCATGTGTGGGATCTGAAAGAACGTGGAAAGCCTGTGTTTCAGATCGCGACGGGCGAAAGGGTGCGCAACGTGGCGTTTGGCGACGGTGGTCGGATGGTCGTTGGTGAGTTCAGCGGAGCCGCTCATGGTGCACTGCTGGCCGCCTGGAAGTTGCCGGACGAAGTGATCAACCGCCAAGTGGATTCGCAGCGTGATGCCAAAGATCGACTCGGTGATGGTATCCAGTGGTCGAGGTGGGGTGACGAAAACGGCCTGCTTTCTGGCGCTCGTTTGATACTTCCCGAAGGCGGACTGAAACCAGGACAACCGCTAGTCGTTGAGTATCGACTGGCAAACGTGTCAAAGGAAAAAAAGACGCTGAAGTGCTTCTTGAATAAGGGCACACGATTTCTTTCGCTTGGTACGGACAATCGTATCAGAAATTTTGGAATCGGTTGGGACAAAGAACCAGTTACGCTGACCATTAATCCCGGCGAATTCTTTATCGACACTAAGAAACTCATTTCGATTGATACAACAGGTTTAGAACCAGGCGAATACCAAGTTGCCTTGGGCTCAGCGTTCTACTATCCGGATTTGGTCGAGCCGAACACAACGCACGAGTTACCACATCGCGGTAGCATCGCATTCACGATCGCTGGCGAATCAACGGTAAAGGTAAAGGAACTACCTAAGAGCGACATCCATTGGGGCAAGCCAATTTCTGGATTGCAAGTCGGAGCTCGATTCGCGGGCGATCCGACAGCGATCGCAATCGGCGCGACTATCGAAGCGGATCTGTTTGTCGCCAACGTGACCGATCATCCGATCGAATGTTCCGTGGTTCTGCCGCATCCACAAGATGGTTGGTTGTTCAATGTGGAGGATCAAACCCGACATACAATCATGCTCCAACGACCAATTCAGTTTAGCAGCCCATTTCCTCAACAATACAATCAACTTAAGTTGGCTCCTGGAGAAATCAGTGAACTCACTAGCGATCAGGACAAGAAAGATGGAAGACCATCGCATCCGCGAGCAAAGTTTGAGGTTGCCAAGACGAAAATTGACGAACAGAGTTGGTCCGATTACACCATCAAAGGGCGACTGGTTACCCAAGGTGGCCAATACTCTGCAATCTTCGATGTCACACTTCTTCGCCCCGAGATTCCATCGATGCGATTGGAACTCGATACAGGCAACGTTCCATTCACTGTGTCGAAACCTGGCGAGAATGGGCTAGCTGCCGAAGAAACGGATAATACGTTGGAAGGGATTCGACAAGCAGTCATTCAAGCATTGCAGAATCCAGAGATTGAACTGGGCAGTAATCCCATCGCCCCAGAAGTACTCCCCGATTTTTCCCGCAAGCTAAGAGCTATTCCTCAGAAAGATCGGGTGATCGATTCTCTTTTCAACATTCTAGCTGACCCACCTGCGGAACTGGACATTGACGAGCGAAGAAATGCGCTGAGGTATTTGATATTTGTGGCTCCCGATCGACTTAAGACCTTGTTGATTGAGCGACTCGATACCATAAAGCTATTATTTCCTGATACCACTGGAATAGCACTTCCCTACGACGAAATCGACGCGTTAGGGCAAATGGGTGAGGCGGCCAGCGATGCGATTCCCGTACTTGCAAAATTCTTGAACGCTGAGGAGCCCGAGGTTCGCGGCACGGCCATCGAAGCCTTGATTCGAGTTGGGCCCCGTTCTTCCGAGGTCATGCAGTCCATCGCCAAAAAATTCGACGACCCTCACAAGGTGGTCCGCGGGTTGGCGGTCTATCAGGTTTGTCGCTATGGAAAACTTGCAAATCCACTTGGCCCAAAACTCATTGAGCTGCTCAATGCGGATACAAAGGAAGTTCAATGCTGGGCGGCTGCCGCATTGATTACATCGGAGTTCAATCCGGACCTTGGGTTCAAGAAGCTACTTGAATTGATCCGAGCAGGCTCCATCGTGGATCGCAAGCTGGCACTATCGTCACTTGCAATGCTTGGTTCACGGGCGGAGTCGGTCCTGCCGCAGTTGCGTTTGATGATCGACGACCGGAATACGGAGCTAGCTAAAGAAGTTCGCGAGACCATCCGACGCATTGAGACCAACGATCGTATCGTCACGCACGCAGAGGAAGCGGATAAGCGAACTGCTGATCTCAAGCAAACTCCATTAACGGTTCAGGAACTTTCTGGTGAATGGTCCGCCAAGACCAATCTCGTTGGACTGAAGTGCCAACTCAAGAGCGATCCATTCGACAAAGGCGTCAGGCCGCTGGACGTTTCGGTCAAAGTTGAGATTAAATTTGACCAATCAGAGGAAGCGATTTCTCGATACGCCCAATTTCGTCTTTCCCAAGATGTGGATTCCGAGAGAAACGGCGGCCGGAAAGCCATGGCAGGCAGGCTTGTTACTTCCCAAGACGGAAAAGAGGTTAACTTGG
>JANMHA010000101.1:0-2891 GCA_031374925.1 Pirellula sp.
GATGGCACCATCTTTGTTCGTATCCAATCGCATTAGGCGATCTTTTTGAGCGGTTGGAATCTCGTCGCCTGAAAGCTTGCCATCGCCATGGGTGCATTCCCATTTTGGATCGCTTGGATTCGTTTTCCAAAAACGGAATGGGGGGATGTGAGCGATCACTGACCTCGTTAACCTACACTCAATGGCTAGGCTCGCGAATGCCAGAAAAAATCAAAATCGGCTAAAAATTATAGATAGATGGCCCCATGACTCACTCCCCATAGGCTTGCGACCTTTGCTGTTTCCCCTCTAACTTTGGCCAATCCATCCAACACTTCGGTCCGTGGGCCAATATTTATTCTTCCTGAACGATTCGACATTCTTGGTTCAAGACACGGAAGTTTGAGTTGACAGTACACGAGCGTCCGGTGGCTTTTTCGGACTGGGAAGGAAAAATACTGGGTGGTCTTCAAAGTGCTGTCAGATTGTCAGATGGATGCGTTCCTATTACCACGATTCAAACGTCGATCGAAATGCCGCTTGAAAGCACGCTTGCGATCCAGTGCGGGCCTTCAAGCCCCGAGCAAAACCTGATGCTGCTATTAAAGTGTGAGCGGATCGAGCTATAATACTGAACTGACAAAGGGGAAAGGTCTTGGTCTGAGTTCCTGGGCTCCCCCCAACGATCGAGGCCCGAATGCGAACCTTTCTCACGACACACTAGCCGAAACAGAGCGAACTGATACGATTCTTTAATGCAATCGTTCGCAATTCTAATCGACTATGAAAACTTCACTTGCCCGCCTAAGGGGCTGCAGGACTTTATTGCCGACTTCTCCAAACGCGGGACAATCATTGTCAAGCGAGCTTATGCGGATTGGGTAAAATGCGCACCGCATCGCCATCAGCTTTTGGCGAATCAAGTTGAAATGATCGAGTTGGCTTGCACTTCCAAAGGGAAGAATAGCGTCGACATTCGTTTGGTAGTCGACGCAATGGAGCTCGTTTTTACCAAACCGTACATTGATTGCTTTGTGATTGCCTCCGCGGATGCGGACTACCTTCCGCTGTTGAGTCGATTGCGTGAGTACAACAAACGAACGATCGTAGTCTCCGGTAAAGCGAACACGCACCGCTACATGCAAACGCATTGCGACGAGTTTGTAAACGGCGATGTCTATCTCACCCCCGGTCGCAAAGCGACGAAGATCACAACTTCACCGCGAACCGAATCGCAAAAACTTGCCCCGCCCAAGACGACGCTCCACACGACGACGCCACCCAAGACAACGCCCGCAAGATCGCAAATTCCGACACCCGATCAACTCCATGTGATTCAGTCGCTGTTGACCATGGCTTGGCAAACGCATGGATTTGACAAGCCATTCAACTTGTCACGACTGGGCGCACTGTTGAAGACGATAAACAGTGGGCTCGAGTGGAAGGAATATGGGTTCAAGTCATTGAAAGCAGTGGTTGCACAAATGGTCACTACGGGTTTCTTGCGTATTGAATTGACGAGCGGATCAGATGAGAGAATTTTCTTCGTGACGCATGAAAGCCAGACAGCGCCAGACTCTGAAACTGGAAATGGAAATGGAACTGCAGCGGTTTCATTGGCTCCTTGTTCCAACCACGAAGTTGATAACGGTTCGGACAGAGAACGAGAACTTGTTTCCATGGTGCAATCTCTCGTCAACGAGAGCATACGCTGGGACAATTTGCGGACATTGCTTCTCCAAAAGCGGCCCAATCCCTTTTCGGAATTGCAAAGCGAAGACGCGTTCATGAAGCTCCTCCAATCCATGGAAACGGGAGGGTTAATCGAGCTAAGATATGATGCGATACAACGAACCTACTATGTAGCGAGACCGCGAGAAGTTCAACCGTCAACAAATTCTCGGGGCGAAGCTGACGCAATTAATGTGATTGCTTTGGAAGTGAACGCCGAGACCCAGACAACAGTCTGGACACAACCAGGGCTTTTTTAAGTGGGGGATGAGTTCGAAAATGGGCAATGAACAAATACTTGATACGGACAAAATAGACGATACCGTTCTCGCGCTGCTTTGGCTGACGATGTGCGGTGATGCCCGAGCGTGGAAAGGACACGATTGGGACACACTCGGTCGACTACACGAGAAGGGCATGATCTACGATCCCGTCGGCAAAGCTAAATCAGTCGCACTGACTCCCGAGGGACTCGAACATTGTAAACGCTTGTTCCGCGAAATGTTTGTGCGTGAAAAATGATCTCGCTTCGTAGCACTTGAAGCCGCACCTAACAGCATTGTGTCGTTTTGAGCTTGCGCGAGTTTCGTTCCTGAGTCTTAAGCGGATTCGTTAGGAAAAGGTTTCCGCTGGCTACATGCCAGCGGGACCACAATTGGCAGCTACATAATGACTTCGGAACGTTAGTCGCCCTCCGTCCGGTAGTTCCGGGCGGAAGCGACGTTTTTGAGCGTGTCAGCGGTCTCGAGACTCCGCTGGCACAGGGCCAACGGAGAGCTCGATACGATCGGCGTTTCGAAGTAGCTGCCAATTTTTGCTTCCGTCCGGGCTTGTCCGATTGGAACGCAAGGTTCTTTAGCGAATGAACCTGATTCACCCCTGATGCGAGTGGTCCGAATAACGGAGACCACTTCATACGGTTTGAACAGTGCCACCCACTTTGTGTGCTTTTTTCCTTGCTGTTGGATGGCGGGTCGGTAGAATTTCTCTGGCATCAGGTTGGTAGAACAGTCGCAACAGATAGGAGAGCAAAAATGCCTAGGCCGCTACGTTCTGAGATTTACAGCCCTTCCGAGGTTTCGATTCTGCACGTCTGTCAGCGGTGCGTTCGCAGGGCGTATTTGAGCGGCGTCGACGATTTCTCGGGAAAAGATTACTCCTACCGAAAAGAGTGGATTCGA
>JANMHA010000105.1:0-25999 GCA_031374925.1 Pirellula sp.
CATGGCAATGCAATCACTCTACGAAAGAACTCAAAAACACTGTCGTGCAACCGCTCAAAGATCGGTTGGCAGCGTCTCACGACGCAGCAACTCTAGCAAAAGCACCCCACTAGGCGAGCTCTGGTTAACGATGGTAAATTCAATTTACCTCGAAATTGGCTCTGCGGATGAGTGGCACAATCTCAAAGGAATGGCCTCATCTGGAAATGGGGGTGTCGTATCTGCTAGAGGCACAACTGCAAGCCTGCTAAATTAATGGATGAATGTGTATTTTGTCAGGGCAAATGCTGACTTATTTAACAAAACCTCGTGAAAGTGACGTATGGCAATCGAAGTGACATGGCTTGGGCACTCTACTTGGTGGATCGAAGCGGGCGCAACCAAGATTCTGTTGGATCCTTTTATTGGCGGCAACCCGGCCGCCAAAGTGGAGTCAACGAGCCTTAATCCCACCCACATTCTCATTTCTCACGGGCATTACGATCACATTGCCGATGCCGTCGAAATCGCTCGACGTTCCAAGGCAATTGTGATTTCCAACTATGAAATCGCAACTTGGTTGGAATCCAAGCACGGAATTCAGGGCGTAATGGGTATGAATTTAGGGGGGAAGGTCCACCTGCCGTTCGGAAGTATTCAATTCACACCAGCTGTCCATTCCTCTAGCTTGCCTGATGGGTCGTATGGAGGCGCATGCGGCGGATTCCTGATCGAGTTCAAAACCGTCGACGGGAAGCATTCCGATGGCGAATTTCCCTACCGCCTATACTATACCGGCGATACCGCTTTGTTTTCGGACTTACGCTTGATCGCTCGTAACGGAGTCGATTGCTTGATTGTTCCAATTGGAGATTTGTATACGATGGGACCCGAGGAGAGTATCGATGCCATTGAGTTAATTCGCCCAAAAATGGTGTTGCCCACACACTACAACACTTGGCTGCCTATCGCTCAAGACGCAACGGCATGGGTGCAGGCAGTTCACAATCGTACCAGCGCTCGCGCGGTCGCACCGGAAGTCAACTCGGTGTTGCGATTGGAGAAGAGCGTTGATGTGTAAGGCGTGATGCAACAGCGATGAAAAACAGAATGATTGCGGATAGGCTGTGAATTTATTCGCAAGGTGCAGATCTTTGTCGCCTTTTGCTCCGCAAAAGTGTGTTAACGAGGCGCACTTTCGCGGAGCGAAAGACGACAATAATAAATTCACAGCCTAGGAGCGATCAACCACATTAAACCGAAATAGTGCCAATGCCAACCAGCCGATTTGAATACCGCGATTACTTAGCGGAAATTCGTAAAAGACGAAAAGAAAAAACCAGCGGAGAACAAGATTCATTCCATTCGACAATGAGTGGCAAAGAAAAGGATGCGCTTGTTTCTCGCTCGCATCGGAGTTTTTGGAAGCTCTTTACGTCGTTTTGGGGGCTCCTAAGGGGCTTTCGAGGGAAGATTCTGTTCGGGCTTGGAACGGTAACCGTTGCAACGATACTTGCTTTAATACCACCGCTAGGAACCAAATTGGCTATCGATTGCGCTTTGTCAGTCCCAACGAAACCGCTTCCAACTTGGTTGAGCGAAACGTTGGGGCCAACGTCGCCCTTGTTGTTGCTAGTGTGGATCGCCGTCCTGGTGGCGGCGGTAACTTTGGTTCGCACGGTGATCTATCTTTGGGGACGATGGAGTTGCACTCAGGCCGTCAATCAAGTGCAGATGTCCGTTCGAAGCCGCGTTTTCGAGCACATGCTGCACATGCCGTTGCACAAAATCCAGCAGCTTAAATCAGGCGGTGCCACAAGCCTATTGCGAGAAGATGCGGGCGGAATCGCTGAGTTGATCTTCAGTGTGCTTTACAACCCATGGCAAGCGATCGTGCAGTTGATCGGGAGCCTGATTATCTTGATTATTGTGGATTGGAGGCTTCTGGCAGCAGGATTGCTGTTGTTGCCCGCAGTTTACTTCAGCCACCGCACTTGGATTTATTCCATTCGCCCGCTGTACCGGGATGCACGGCAACGGCGCCAGAAGATCGACTCCAATACCACTGAAACCTTCGGCGGAATTCGTGTTGTGAGAACATTCGCGAGGCAGCGGAACGAGACACAACGCTACGTCAAGGGCAATCACGTCTTAGTTCGTCAGCAGCTATTGATTTGGTGGCGAACACGACTGATCGAGATCGTATGGGAAGTGCTCATTCCGCTTGCGTCGACCTCGCTTCTGGTTTACGGCGGATGGCAAATACTCCAATCGCATTTGACGCTTGGAGATTTGATGATGTTCTTGGTCTACTTGACCATGTTGCTTGGCCCGATTGCGACTCTTGCCGGGAGTGCTGTTCAATTTCAAAACAACCTTGCAGGTCTTGATCGAATATTGGATCTGCTGTCAACGCCTAGGGAGCTTGCGGATAAGCCTGGGGCGATTCGAGTCAGCCGAAAGGAAGCCGGAGGAGATATACGCTTTGAGTCGGTTTCGTTTCGTTACCCTGAAAACGATCAGTGGATACTCAAGGATATCAGCTTGCATGCCAAAGCAGGGCAGACAATCGCGATCGTTGGTCGCAGCGGGGCAGGCAAAACGACCCTTTGCAATCTGGTCGCTCGATTCTTTGATCCCGAGCTAGGCCGCATTTTGGTCGATGGAATCGATTTGCGGGATATCCAATTGCACAGTTACAGGCAACTCCTTGGGGTTGTCGAACAGGATGTCTTCTTGTTCGATGGCACCATTGCAGACAACATTGCATACGGTCGGCGCGGGGCAAAGATCGAGCAGGTCGTTCAAGCAGCCCGAGCGGCTGCAGCGGACGAGTTTATCACCAAGTCTCCGAGGGGATACGATACACTGATCGGTGAGCGAGGATTCAAACTGAGTGGAGGGCAGCGGCAACGACTTGCGATCGCCCGCGCATTGCTAGCGGACCCGAGAATCCTGATTCTCGACGAAGCGACAAGCAATCTCGATAGCGAAAGCGAACGGTTAATACAATCCAGTCTTTCATTGCTCCTGGAGCAACGAACGGCATTTGTCATCGCCCACCGCTTGAGTACGATTATCCATGCCGATCAAATCCTTGTGTTGGATGAGGGAAGGATTGCCCAACGTGGGACACACTCGGAGTTGCTAGAGCAGTCCGGAATCTATCAGCAAATGGTAAGATTACAGACAGAGAGCCCCATCGCACCCCAATGGATGGACTCGTAGATCGTTCGGTATTATTTGTCTAGAGACCTATTGATGTCGAAATCTCTGCAGGGAAACTGTTTGTTGGCTTCGCCTTTTATGGACGATCCCAACTTTTTTCGTTCGGTCATTTATTTGGTGCGTCATTCCGAGGACCATGCGTTTGGATTGATTTTGAATCGCCCTACCGACTTTCGTTTGGACAAGGTGGTATCGATGGTCTGCGAACTGGAATGTGTACATGACGGCCCGCTTTACTGTGGTGGGCCCGTGGATGGCCCGTTGATTGCTTTGCATGACCAACCGGAACTTGGCAGCGAGGAGTGCATCGACGGCTTGAGCTTGACTAGCGACCAGGATAAATTGTTGAAATTGTTTGTTATGCCACAAGCGAAACTCAAACTTTTTGATGGGTTTGCTGGCTGGGGAGCCGGACAGCTTGAGCAAGAATTAGAAACAGGAAGCTGGCTGATCACGGATATCGACGCCGATTTAGTCCTCAGTGATGATCCAGACATGTGGGAGAATTTACTGAAGCGGATTGGACAAAACATCCTCTCGGTGGATGAAAAAATTTCAGATAGCCCTATCGATCCACAATGGAATTAGAGCATGGGGGCAGCAGTTAATGGGTAGGCCTCCTCGCAACAGCCAGGGCGGAACCATCTATCACGTGATAGGTCGCGGACGGAAATCGAAGCCCATGTTCCGCTCCGAGGAAGATTACCAAGAGTTCGATACGGTTTTATCGCAAGCCGTAGAACGCTTGGAGCCTCGCTTGTTGGCGTATTGCGTTTTGCCCAAACATTGGCATTTGGTTTTGACACCGCGCAAGGATGGTGATTTATCAAAGCTGATGGCTTGGTTGACTACTACCCATTCAGCGCGTTGGCACACAAAGCCCCGTCGAGCCGGGACGGGGGGACTATACGAACGTCGATTCCGTTCGTTTCCCGTCCAAGACGATCTGCAATTGCTAGACGTAATACGATTTGTCGAAGCGCACCCGCGACGATCTGGATTGGTGGATTCGGTTAACAATTGGCAATGGTCTAGCGCTTGCCGACGAGCCATACCAAATGCGGCTTCATTGCCGTTCTTGTCGAGCCCACCGGTACCGCTGCCGCCAGATTGGAACGAGCAATTGAGATTCGAAATGCCGACAAAAACCCTCGACAGTATTAAGCACTGTATTCTGCGAAGTTGCCCTTATGGCGACGCCACTTGGGTACAAAAGACGGCGGTGCGGTTGGACATAGAGTCAACGCTAAGAGCCCGTGGCCGACCGAGAAAAATCGTTTAACCACGAGCTCTGGAGAGGGCAGTTCCTTTGTGCTGATAGGGAAAGGGAAAGCGTGGCTTCTGCCAAGCGTGGCGACGCAAAGGTTTGGCAGGAACCTCGCACTTCGCCCGAGTTTGGATATCATGGGTGTTCGTTCCTTAATACCAAATCCGCTGCACCCAAGGAGCAGTTCCATGTTTCACAATAAGTTCAACGTCATCGCACTTTTGCTCTTCTGGATTGCGAACGGTTCGCTTTTTGGGCAATCCGTGCCCGTCGTTTGGACATCCGACCAAATCCAGCAGTTTCTTAAGAAACGCATCGACGAAGAGAAGCAAGGTGTCGGCCTAGTCGTCGGGCTTATCGATGCAAACGGAATCCAAGTCATCGGACACGGCTCGCTTCGCAAAAACGATTCGGCAGCCAAGCCAGACGGAAATACTGTTTTCGAAATTGGTTCTGTCACGAAAGTCTTCACATCGTTGTTGCTTGCTGATATGGTCGGCCGAGGTGAAGTGGCGTTGAATGACCCCGTCTCGAAATACTTGCCTAAGAACTTTGCCATGCCAACTCGCGATGGCCGAGAGATCACGTTCTTGGATTTGGCGACCCACACTTCTGGACTGCCAAGCTTGCCTAACAATTTTTCGCCGGCCGACCCTTTGAATCCTTATGCAGACTACACCGTGGAAAAGATGAATGCGTTTCTGTCTGATTACAAATTGACCCGAAACATCGGTGAAAAGTACGAATACTCCAACCTAGGTGCCGGCTTGCTAGGCCATGTCCTGGCCCTGCGAGGGGGCAAAGACTACGAAACCCTTGTTGCAACTCGAATCTGCAAACCGTTAGGAATGACCAGTACTTCGATTGCATTGACTGCAGAGATGAAAGAACGACTTGCACCGGGACACGACCAAAGCCTTACCGAAGTAAAGAATTGGGATCTACCGACGTTAGCTGGAGCGGGGGCCCTTCGTTCGACGGTGAACGATATGTTGCGTTTTGTCGAGGCGAACATGAGCAAGATAAAATCCTCGCTTGAGGACGCCATGGCGGTGCAGCAAGTGACCCGCAACTCGGCCGGAACCCCAGACATGTCGATGGGCTTGGGCTGGCACAAACTAGGGAAGTTCGGCGGGGAGTTGATTTGGCATAACGGCCAAACAGGTGGCTATCATTCATTCATCGGATTCGATAAGAAGCGGGGTGTTGGAGTTGTAGTTTTGTCCAATGCCGCGCTCGATATCGACGATATCGGTCGCCACTTGCTGGACAGCCGTTATCCATTAAGAACTCTCACTCCCAAGAAGGAACGCAACGAGATCAAAGTCGACGCAAAGATCCTCGAAAGCTACATTGGTGAATACGAACTCATACCGACCTTTGTCATAACCATTACCAAGGAAAACGATCGTCTCATGTTGCAGGCAACAGGGCAACCGAAACTAGAGATCTTCGCGGAATCCAAGGAGAAGTACTTTTTGAAAGCGGTGGATGCTCAGATCACTTTCGTGAAAGATGCCAAAGGGACTGTTACCAACCTGATTTTGCATCAAGGGGGAGCGAATCAAACTGCTAAGAAGCGATCGTTTAAACCCAAGCCATAAGCGACAGCTCAAGGTCGATCCAGTCAAATGTGGCCGAACCGTCGGTTCTCGGCCGTTGCGGGTGGCCCGAGGTTAAACGATTTTACTAACGAATTCACCGTCGGATAGCTTTGTGCGGATCAGCTGACCAGGCTTTACGTGCTCAATGCTCATGATCACTTTGTCACTTTCCGCATTTAGAGTTACAGAGTATCCGCGCGCAAGCGTCTTGAGCGGACTGATTGCATCGAGTACTTGCGAAACCCTCTCCAACTGCTCGGTTCGCGATTGCATCATTCCATCGATGATGTTGTCCAAGGATTCATGCAAATCATCCAAGAGCTGTGTTGGAGTTTCCAACAACCGTTCTGGAGATTGCAACACTGGACGGCTCGCAACCGAGTTCAGTCGCATCTCAGCTTGACTCAAGCGATGAAGAAGCAGCGTGTCGAGTCGACGTCGAACCGCCGCAAGTGTTTCGAACACTTCGTCGCGGTTCGGAACTATTCTCTCCGCCGCCTCCGAAGGGGTCAGGGCTCGTACGTCGGCGGCTAGATCGCACAGTGTTACGTCGATTTCATGGCCGACGGCGGATACCGTCGGCAGCGGGCATGCAGCCACTGCCCGCACCACAACTTCTTCGTTAAAGCACCAGAGGTCTTCCAATGATCCGCCCCCTCTCCCTACGACTAATACATCGAGCGGAGGTTTCAAGAGGGCAGCCACTCGGATTCCCTCGGCAATTTCCAGAGCTGCCCCGTCCCCCTGAACTCGCGACGGGATGATCAGTACACTTGCACCTGGCCATCGCCGTTTGAGGACTTGCGTGAAGTCATGGATGGCTGCTCCACTTGGGCTAGTCACAAATCCAATGCGAGTCGGAAATGCAGGAAGAGTTTTCTTGCGATCGGGTTCAAAAAGGCCTTCTTTTTCAAGTTTGGCGTGAAGTCGTCGAAACGCTGCTTGCAGCGCCCCGAGACCCTGCTGCTCCATGCGTGTAATAATCACCTGATACGTACCTCGCGGACCGTAGACTTCGATTCGGCCCTGAACCAAGACCGCCATGCCCTCTCGAAGATCCATTCCGATCCGTTCGAACGTCGATCGCCAGAGTACAGCGGAGACTTGACTCGTCGCATCCTTGATCGTTAAGTAAACGTGACCAGAGGCGGATTGATTTAGGTTTCCGATTTCGCCGGCCAACCAAAAGGTAGGGATCGTTCGTTCGATCGCATTTTTTACCCATGCGTTGAGTTGGGCTACGCTGAGCGGAGTGTCCGAATTAGCACCAGGTCGAGCCGTGGGCGGAGTCCTGCCCGCTGGCTTCGATGCCGGATTGCTTTTGCTGGGATTCGCTTTCGGTTTTTCTCCGAAAAAGGCGTCCGCATCATCGCTCCACAAAAAACCAGTCACAGTTCAATAGCTCCTTTTGGTACCGGAAAGAACCCTCGCTCGCCGACTCGGCGCGAACCGTCCGCCGCCCATGTTTCTGCTTCCTGCGTCACGGCCGACAATACTGATTCAATGTAGCGTCGATATTCTTCAATTTCCTCTTTGCTCGATTTGCGTGGAACTTTTATAGCAGGTCCGAGGACGATTCTGGCTCGTGAACTGGGACGCGGGACTGCAAACTGATCCCAAGCCCCAGTGTTTCGCCATGGCCGATCAAATCCACAACCCAAAGGCACAATCGGAATTCCTAAAAGCCCAGCTAGGAACACGCAACCACTCGACAACTCGCGTCTAGGACCTCGAGGACCGTCTGGAGTGATGACTAGGCTGGTGCCACGGTTATGGCGACGGATTTGCAGGATAGCTTGTACACCCCCACGAGACGTTGAGCCGCGAACGGTGTTGAACCCAAATTGACGAATGACCTCGGTTAGCCAGTGCGCATCGCGATGCTGGCTCAAGAGCATGGTTACGTCGCAGCCTCGGCGGTTGCATGGAGGCAACGCGAGATACTCGTGCCAAACGACGTAGATGGCAGGTCCCTCGAAACCCGCAACGGCAGGATCCATTTTTGGTTCGTAGCAAACGATGCGGGAATCGAGTGTTCGCATCCACGCTCTTATTCCGAACGCCAAAAGTGTCCCGCCCCAACGCATGGTCATACGTTGTAGGTCGATGTGAGGGAACCGCATTACTGGCTGAGTTGCCATTGGCCGGAAAAGACTTCGACCGCAGGCCCCGTCATGAATACATGATTGCTTGGCTCATCCCAACGCAAACGCAATTGGCCTCCCCTGAGTGAATTGAGAATCTGTCGATCGGTTTTTCCCGTCAAAACGCCGGCCACACAAACAGCACTAGCTCCAGTTCCACAGGCCCAAGTCTCGCCGGAGCCACGTTCCCATGTCCGTTGTCGCACTTCGCCAGGTGAAAGCACCTCAACGAATTCGACGTTGGTCTTCTTGGGAAATCGATCGTCTCGCTCAATCAACGGCCCTATCTCAAGAACCAATTCATCTGTTGCTTCGGGAACGAAAATCACACAATGCGGGTTACCCATCGAGACGCAGGTCGCAAACAATGTGTGGCCTCTAAAATCAAGATGCCAATTAATGACAGGTGAAGTTGGGCTCGAGCCCAATGTTGTTGGAATCTGGGCCGCCTCAAGCTTGGGAGGGCCCATATCCACAGTGACTTGGGAAACCAATCCATTTTCGACGGTTGGCACAAGTGAGAGCACGCCGGCCCCTGTTTCGATGGTTAATGATTCCTTCTTGCAGATCCCATGATCGTAGATGTATTTTGCAACACAACGGATTCCGTTGCCGCACATTTCCGATTCGCTCCCATCGGCGTTGAACATGCGCATGCGCGCGTCTGCTTTTTCGCTCGGCAAAATCGCAATCAAGCCATCGCCTCCGATTCCGAATCGACGGTCCGAGACTTGAATTGCCAATTGTGGCAGATCCAAGGGCAACGATTGGTCGAAACCACTGACGTAGACATAGTCATTGCCAGCACCATGCATCTTGGTGAAATTCAGAAAGGAAGCCATGAGGATTACCGAAGTAGAGGAAGCGTTAGCCAGGTAATTTGAAATCGGGGTCCGCAATTCCGCGAATAAGTTCCGATAGTCGACCATAAAGTTGCAGCAACAACTGCCAAGTCGCAAGATCGACGTGAATTGAACCTCGCTTGTCATTTATTTTGACCACATCCACGACTTCACCGATTCTCGCATGGAAATACTCAAAGAGTTCAGCCAATTGTGCAGCTTGGCTTGGACTAAGTCGCTCAGGCAACTGCGGTGGCTGATTGAGATCGCGCAGAGCCCTCACAGACTCAGCAAGTGCCGGATCTAAATCAAAATCACCGCTATCGGTTTTTTTGATCATCCGTGACTCTTCTACCGCTGTAAGGCTTTCCTGAACGCGCGAACTTATTTGATCATGCGTCCCAAAAAGCAACATGCTTCGGCCGACAGAAATGATATCGCCGAAGCGAAGAATTCGCAGTTGACAGTCCTGACCGTTGACCCGTGTTCCGTTGGTGCTCTCCAGGTCGGTGAGCACCAAATGATCGTTGTCTTCTTGAATCTTGCAATGAAATCGACTGATTCGTTCGTCATTGAGTTGGATCGAGTTACCTTCTTCGCGACCGATGGATATCGGCGTTTTCAGGTCCGCATAAGTGCGGCCACGATCTGCCCCTTGAACAACACGAAGCGTCAGTCTGGTCATTACACCCTCAAGGTCAAGGCATTGCTAACAGGATAATTCGTTCGAAATTACGCTTCCAATCCAATGTCTTCCAAAACCAACGGAGAGGTGGATTCGATAATCATATCCGGTCGCCTTGTGAATGTGGGCAAACCTGCGCCCGCCAATACGTTATCGAGCGAATCCTGGCTCTTTGCCACAATCGAATCTCGCGTCATCCCTCCGAAATTGCTGGCATGCCCAAAGGCAGTGATCGGGCCATCAAATCCTGCTTTGCTCAAGATCGATACGATTCGAACATTGTCGATGATTCCGCTCGTGCCGGCCAATTGACGCATCTTGAGGCTGGCTTCAGCGATCGAGGGGAGTACTTCCGTGTCGGCCAGACGTAGAACCGCTATTCGATTGCCTGGAATCGTAGCCAATTGTTCGAAAGTTCCACCACCCACGACCCAGTTGAACGTGTCGATAACCAATCCAACACTCTGGTTGGTGCAAGCGTTGAAAAAGGCCAAAAAGCCATCCACATCTTGAATGAACTTGAACTGGCGATTCTCGCGGTTTTCAATGGCTGTCGAAAAATAGAGGCCCAACATGACTTTGTTGGCAGCAAAAACCTCGGCGATTCGATCGACTCGCTTGCGAAGAACGTCAAAATACTCGTGGAAAGGTAGTCGGTCGGTCGCAGCAGGCAATCGAAGGAATCCCGCGCGAGCATTGACTTTGCCAGCGATTTCGATGGCGGCAGGCAGCTGAGCAAGCGTTTTTTCAAACGTCGCATCGTCGCTATCCAAATCGATTGGCGTTTCAAAACCGCTAACCAACATCTTTGCGCTTAGCAAGTAACGAGCTGCCTTTTCGAATTCGCTACGCTGAGTTCGCTTAACCAAATCGACGATATCGATGTCCAACCCGCGAAACCCATAGGTCATTGCCAATTCGATCAGTTCGCTTTGTCGTCCAGAAACACCTAATACGGTCGCGTTCAAATTTTTGTACATTCAGCCAATCTCCCAAATAAAACAAGCGTGCGACGGGCTAGTGGTCCAGCCATCAACGCACACAAAAATTGTCGTAGGCCCGGTCAATCCTCACGGACTCGGATTTGGGCTCCCTATGAGCTCCAAACGGCGGAAAGCACCCCTCAATGGGTGGTTGATCCGAATGCAAAAGAGTATCGCAGAAAAAGTAGGGACTTCCAAGTCGAAACATCGGAAAGGACATTCAACCACATGCAAATAGGTTTCGAAATCCTCACCAAAGAGCCTGAAAAATGCGTTAGACCGAATACAATTCACCGAACCGACGTGGCTGCGGCTACAAATCGGCGCCACAATCCCGTACCGCGAGCGTTTGCCTCGTCCGTCCAAGTCGGGTCGAAAATCGGCCCCCCACCGTACAATTGTCGCAACAAAAAGTCGCTAAACGCTCGACTCGCTGTGTCCGGCGAATCAAGGAGTGCGATGAGTGGATTCACTTGCACCGCGTTCGGCTTTCCACCCTGCCTCGCCAACTGCGCGAAATTTCGAAAAACCATTACTTTTCTTTCGTCGCCGACCGCCATTTCGATATCCGACCAGATCGCTGCGTAGCGAGAATCCCATTCCGGTGTTTGTACAATCCTCTGCAAAGCTGCGATTCGCACGGATGGCCGGCGAGCATTAGCTTGACGAAAAAGGTTTTCATTGACCAAGGATGCAAGCCATGCAGAAATCAACGACGCCCGTTGCTCGTCGATGGGCTCGGAGGATTGCGATTCTAACAGCTGCGAAAGTGTCCTGCCTAGATTATCGGATGACGCGATCTGGGCAAGGATCGCTTTTGGCATTGTTATCTTGTCTGTCGGACGAGCAACCCAGCTTGGTAGACGTCCAACTCGCTCCTTAAGCTCGGTTACGTTCCCTCGATCGATGATAACGGATGTGTTCTTTCTCGGCTTCTCATCAATCGATATTTCTCCGCCGTCGATCTGCGCTTGCAAACCAGCGGCAGTAACGCCAAGAACAACTGAAGCTTTCGATTCCCATCGCAACGTCGCCAACTTTCCACCACTGACTCCCAAATCGACGACGGTCCCTTTTGGGATATCCAACAAAGCGACGAAGCCATGGTGAAGATCAAGTCGACCAGGCGAATCTCGCCGCGTGCGCGTCAACTGCACGTCCGTATCAGACGCCAAAACCATTTTTCCACCCGATTCCAAATTCGCTTCGGCACGAGATAGTGGAAGGGTTCGAAGCTCAATAGGACGCAAGTCGTCTCCCGAATCCCACTCGCGGCTGCCTTGCTCGACACTTCCCCAGTTGGATGCTCCAACGGAAGTTGAAACGGCAGGTTTTTGCGTCCGATGCGCGAGCAATCCACTGATCTTGGTCCATCGGATCCCCGAAAGTTCAACGGATAAATGGGTTGATTCGCTGGATGCCATTGGCTCAATTGTATTGCCCGAACCTCTGTCTGTCGCAATCTTGGTTGGATTAACTCCAATTGAGGATTCGTTTATCCAATTGGACTGAGGGATGACTTGTAACGGTTCAGCAACGTCCTTAACAATGTCCAATTTTGGGCTTAGTCGATTGCCTGTCGGACCTCGAATACTGCCCTGATCGGCAGATTTGCCTACCTGTTGCTTGTCGAAGTCCTGTAACGAGTTGGTATCCATTCTTTCACTCGGTTGGTCGGCGATTTGCGATTTTGCCTCGAAATAACCGTTCCAAAACAAAGCGCAAATCGAAGCAGCAAGGGCAGCGGAGACCGCTAGTCCAACCCCTATCGGACTGAGTCTAGCGCGACGTTCAATTGAGCGCGAACTCAGTTCGACCGAATTGAGAGAACTCATTGGTGGTACCGTTGATGCCACCCTAACGACAGGCGGTTCGAGTGTTTGCATCGCCAAAAGTCGAGCTGTCAAGGGGCTCGATAACGTGGGTAGATTTTCGAACTCCCGTAAAGCTCGAAGTGCAGCAATGATTTCTGCCAGCACGCTGTTGTCGACCATGACAGCATTACAAATCAAATTCTCTTCGTCTACCGAGATTTCGCCGTCGACAAACGCAGCGACCATTTGCATTGGCACGATGCTGACAGTTGCTTCGGAGGAATAGGGTGTGATGCGATCACTGCGCAGTTCAATAGCGATCCGTGGAACCATCTCACCGATGGGGCGCAAATCGCCATTCTCCATGAAGCTATCATGAAGATGTCGTCGCACGCAATTTAGTAAGGTTTCGCGGTTCACGTTTAAACGATCCAAGGTAAACAATTCAAGGAGTGTGTACTGTTTTTCTTTTTGGCTTCAATCAGGTGGTTCTAGTTTCTCACGCAACTTAGCTTCTGCGCGATGCAACGTAACTCCAACGGATCCAATCGGAATGCTCATGGCTGTGCTGATGGTTGCATAGCTTTGGCCCTCCAAATAGAAGCGTCTGACTATTTCGCGTTGCTTCTCAGGCAAAAGATCGAGAAGGCTGTGTAATTTTAATTGCTCCTCAGCCAACAGCATCCGGCGAGCTGGGTCGGTTCTTGCTACAGAGGCCGCGAACTGCGAAACTTCCATGTCGGCACAGTCCCGTCTTTGATGTCGCTTGCGAGCGAAACTGCGGGTGGCGCAGCGAGTTGAGATTACGGCTAAGTACGTCGTAAGCGAAGAACGTCCGGCAAAAGCCCGCAAAGCGGCAAGATCGTTTGCGCAAAGGGCGACGAAGACGTCCGCAGTTGCGTCATCAATGGCGAGAGTATCCGCTGTGTATCCAAATGAACGGGCCACGTCCGCGACACGGGCACGCACTATTCTTCCGTAGTTGTTGACAAAAGAGTGCCAGGTCGAGGCGTTTTTAGACAGCAGTCCCTGCACCAATTGCCAGTCCTCGGCATGGAGTTCTTTGTTTAACTCTGATGTAGCAACTTCTTCTTGCTGCAATTCATGCCCTTCGAAGTTCGATCTTTGGCGAGGACTAAGTGCAGCGGTGCCGAGGAGACATGCTACAGGTAGATTTCATTCTGCCGGTTTTCATATAGCATAATCGCTCGCTCGATAGAGCGATCCAACCTTGGAATCATTGAAATCCTGTTGTCGCAATTTCGCAATTTTTGTCGGCAAAATCCGAACAACAGGCTTCTTTCTTGTCGGTTGGGATGTGGTAGCAGCGTTTCTCCGAGACGCTTATGTAGCAGCGTATCTCCGAGACGCTTATGTAGCAGCGTATCTCCGAGACGCTGGGATGTCCGCCTCGGAGATGCGGACCTACGGGTGTCCGCCTCGGAGATGCGGACCTACGAAAACAGTACTTTGTCCAGTTCGTCGACAAAAAGTTTATCCAATCCATCGGTGAGAATCGTGTCCTGTTGACCATCGCGGGCCTGAATTTCGTCGATTCCACCTCCGCCACTCATATAGTCGATTCCAGCACCCCCATTTAACCAGTCGTTGCCATCGCCACCGTAAAGCGCGTCACGTCCTGCACCACCGAACAATGCGTCATCGCCCGCCCCACCCTCAAGACGATCGTTTCCATCGCCCCCATCGACTCGATCGTTCCCATTGCCTGCAAAGACGATGTCATTTCCGTCACCTCCTCGCATCGCATCGTTTCCAAGATTCACACCGGCGAATTCGATGGCATATCGAAATGGATCGGTGAAACCATCGGGATAAGCGTTGGTTCCGTCACCAAAGAGCCAGTCATCTCCCGCGCCAGCATCGATTTCGTCGTTGCCGGCACCGCCAAATAGGAAGTCGTCACCGCGTCCACCTCCTAACTGATCGTCTCCCGCTCCGCCAAAAATCACGTCCACACCCGATCCGCCCGAAAGGCGATCGTTGCCTTCTTGTCCCTCGATAAAGTCGACACCGGATCCGCCATTGATAGAGTCCCTTCCGTTTCCGCCAAATACAACATCGTTGCCGATCCCAGCAATGACGATATCATCACCGTCGTCTCCATAAATCAAATCGTTGGATTGCGTTTCTGGAATCGGATTAGCCGGCTCAACGGAGGGGGCGGATAGAAGTACTACGTTGGACGCTTGTCGCAATGCCGCAGTCCGAGCCAGCGCGTTGCTCCAACTCAAGGCTTCGTCTGAATCTG
The DNA here is from genome assembly GCA_031374925.1 of Pirellula sp. Taxonomy (GTDB): domain Bacteria; phylum Planctomycetota; class Planctomycetia; order Pirellulales; family Pirellulaceae; genus JBKCUI01. The sequence goes on from JANMHA010000105.1 coordinate 14,816, forward strand.
GCTCCTCCTGCTCAACTGCGATTTCGCCGAAAAGCTCATCATTTCCTCCGCCGCCACGAATCAGATCATTTCCGCGTCCACCTTGGATGCTGTCCGAACCATCCCCTCCGGCGATTCGATCATTGCCCTGCCCACCTTCAATTCGATCATCGCCGCCGTTGCCCAATAGTCGATCGTTGCCATCGCCCCCTAAGATTACATCATTCTGGGCACTTCCGGATATTTGATCCCTGCCGCTGCCGCCATTCAATCGGGTCGTTTGGCGGACGTTTCCCAAGACCACAATAGAATCATCGCCGCCGTTGGCATTGACCTGAATGTGCTTTACCGCCTCATTGCGATAGGTAAAAACCATCGCGTCGACTTTGATACTTAGCTTATTTGCTTGTGGGTCGGCGGAGACAAGGATTTCATTCGGCAAGTCATCTGCTTGGATGGTCACGACACCATTCTCGAAGACGGACGTTGCGTTGAACACCTCGCGTTTTTCCAATTGCTGGATCAAAAGGCTTCGTGAGGAGCGTTGACGGAGAAGTTTTTTACGTGCGAAAAGACTGGAACGACGCATTGGGAGTACCTTTTTTCAGACAAGCAACAAGTTGAGAAGTGTTGGTGTGTGCGTCGTTAGTGACCTCCAACGCCCTACTTATTACATCGAAATGCTTTTTTGAATCAATTTGTCGCAATGCAGCAAAGAATAGACCGTATTGCGAAACAAAACACATGGACATCAGTAGACGCGACTATTCTTCGCTTTTCCTGTCCGTCGATTTCTTGATTCCCGCGGCGCGATGAAGTGCGTTTTTGCCGAACTTTTTGGCGATATCGTCCGAAACCTTGTCCAACGAGCGTTGTTGTTTCCGTTCCGGTTCATCAAACAACTGCATTTGAATCATGTTAGTTTGATCGAAATTCGTAACGCCGAATCCAATCAATCGGATCGGCAAATGATTTTTTGGTAGCCGGTTGCAAAGCAGCTCAAGCCCTGCTTCCAGCAACTCGCTGGTAATGTTGGTTGGACTGCCGAGCGACAGTGATCGCGTCAACGACTTGAAATCGGAGAAGCGAATTTTCAGCTCAATCGTGCGGCCCGTTCGTTTGTGATTTCTCAAACGTCGCGCCACTTGTTCCACCAAAGTAACAAGCCATGTTTTAAGGTCATCGATATCGCGTATGTCTTCGGCAAAAGTAGTTTCGCTGGAAATCGACTTGGCCTCGCGGTCAGGTACGACTGGCCGAGGATCGATTCCATGCGATAGCAGCCAATAGTGTTCTCCGGACGATCCAAAAAGGTCTTGAAGCGTTTCTCGCGACAGTTGACGCAATTGCCCAATAGTAGAAATGGAAAATCTCTTAAAAACTTGGGCCGTGACTTTACCAACTCCCCAGATTTTCCCAACCGGTAAGGGGTCTAGGAAAGGCTGAATTTGGTCGGGTAAAACGACGACAAAACCATTCGGTTTTTCAAGATCACTTGCAATTTTCGCCAGAAATTTGTTGGGCGCGACGCCAACGGATGCCGTCAGCTGCAATCGTTCATGCACAAGCGTTTTGATTTGCTGACCTATTTGGATTGCCGAACCAAGAAGGCTCTCACTGGGTGTAACATCGAGAAATGCCTCATCCAACGAGAGGGGCTCGATCAACGGCGTGAATTCCTCGAAAATTTGGCGAAGCTGTTGCGAAACCGCAGCGTAATAATCGATGCGGGGCCGAATGAAGATCGCATGGGGACAAAGTTGTTTGGCGCGATGTGCCGACATAGCGCTATAAATACCGAATTTGCGAGCTTCGTAACTGGATGCCGCCACGACCCCACGACCTTCTACCGAGCCTCCGACAACCACGGGTTTTCCTAACAGCGATGGATCGTCGCGCTGCTCAACGGACGCATAAAAAGCATCCATGTCAATGTGCAAAATCATTTCGCCATCATACCTCATAAGCGCCCGTGGCGGATGCTGCCAGCATCCGTGCCGATGCCCGTGGCGGATGCTGCCAGCATCCGTGCCGATGCTAGCAGCATCGGCCACGCAATTAGCCATTCCAATGGCCACGCTAACCCAAGCTACCACAAAAAAGGATCAACCGTTAAACTGTTAAGCTCTTCAAGTAGCCACCAAACTTTTACGAGGAGTGTTTCAACTTGCCTCCCATGCCTTTCAGCTATCGCGACAATGCCACTGCCTTAATCATTGGAGTCGGCTTGATGGGCCAACACATGGCTTCCAACATTATCCCATGGCTCAAACTCAAAAAACTCATTTTGGTCGATCATTCGACCACCATTGGGGTGGGCACAAGCAAAATGACCTTGACCGATTTTGCAAGCTCGGTATCCCAACAGTCTAAAGGCAATACGGAAGTTGTGGCCGAGTCGGTCGACATTACGAGCGAACAAGCGGTTCATGAGTTCTTCGTGCGTCATCCTGGAATCCAATACTTCATGCACACTGCGGGAATTTCGCCAAAGCCCTTGACAGCGCCAGAGGATCTAACCAAAGAAGATGTCATGGGCGCGTGCGAAGTCAATCTTTGGGGTGCCCACAACGTGATCAAACACGGTGTGAAAACTGGTTCGTTTGTGCATGGTGCGCGAGGTGTTGTCGTTCTGTCGACTTCTGCCACAGTCGGAGCCGAGGGGCGGGCTAGTTCAGCCTACGAAGAGTCCAAAGGGGGCTTGCTGAATTTTTTACGACTGCAATCACGGCACTTCGTTGAAAAGTACGGCGTCATTTTGAATGGACTCGCACCATCGCCACTGCGTGGCCCCATGGCAGCACAGAATCCGATTAGTGCTGGTCGATTGGAAGCCGTAGCAGAAGCGATGCCGATGGGAGCACTCACCGAGCCGAAACACATTTCTGCGGCAACCATGTATTTTTGGGCGAATGAATGTTGGTGCGCAGGGGAGGTTCTTACAACGGATGGTGGCTATACCAAGCACCGACCAATTTACGGACCGTTAGCCGCCGGACGTTAGACCGCGAGGAAATCTCAGATCTCAGATCTCAGATCTCAGATCTCAGATCTCAAATCTCAAATCTCAAATCTCAAATCTCAAATCTCAAATCTCAAATCTCAAATAGCAAATAGCAAATCTCAAATAGCAAATGGAAAACAGCTTATAGAAAACCCTGACTAGTACAAGCACGAGTAGGAGCACGAGCACGAGCACGAGCACGAGTAGGAGTTAGAGTAGGAGCACGAGCGAGCACGAGCACGAGCACGAGTCGGAGTAAGAGTAGGAGCACGAGTAGGAGTAGGAGTAGGCACACGAGCAGGAGTAGGTGGGGCCGGTTTTGAAAACGACGAACAGGATGAATGGACCGAGAAATGGCTGATGAAACTTCAACTTCGGAACAGACCGCCATGAGCCATGTCACTATTTATACCGATGGCGCGGCGGAACCGAACCCTGGCCCTGGCGGTTACGGCGTCGTTATGTTGGCCGGTAAACATCGCAAAGAACTTTCCGGGGGCTTTCATCGGACTACCAACAACCGGATGGAATTGATGGGGGTCATCGTTGGATTGGAAGCGTTGACCAAGCCATGTCGCGTAACGTTGTATAGCGACTCAAAGTACGTTGTTGAGTCGGTTGAGAAGGGTTCCGTCCAACGATGGAGCAAGAACAACTGGTTCCGTACCAAGTCCGAAAAAGCAAAGAATGCGGATTTATGGGCGAGGTTTCTCAGAATCTACTCCCAACATCAAGTTCGCTTCAAATGGGTAAAAGGACACGCGGGCGTGCCGGAGAATGAACGATGCGACGAGTTGGCGGTCGCCGCTGCACAGTCGTACGACACGCTGCCTGATGAAGGGTACATTCGCGAGATTCAAGCCAACGGAGGAACGGTTCCGAGCATCGGGCTCTCACCACTTCGCCAAGCAGACTCTGCCAAAGATTCCACTGTCGCAAGCGGCGTTTCGCACAAAGAAGCGGGGGAACCCTGCCGAAAATGCGGCACGCCAATCGTCAAGAAACCCACCAAAGCCAAAACACCCAAGCCAGGCCAGAAATACTATTATGCCTGGTACCTTAGTTGCCCAGGATGCAACACGATGTACCTGGTGGATGAAGCCAAACGCAACTTGTAATAGCCCCTCGTCTTACAAATCATGACTTTTCCGTAGCCGACGACTGGCCTGACCTCGGAGTATCGCTTCGTACTCCGGGGAAACTCTGCAATGTTTCGATTCGGCTGCGAGATTGAGTGACCGCGTTGGAAGTTGTTAGCGGCTGCAATTTCAATCGAAACGTCTTCGATTCGCCCCCTTGCAATGGAACGACTCGACCATTCTTCTCTTCAAAAGAGCGGGTGTTGGGAAAGCCGGTGGCTGGCTCCAAACCGACTACGTATCCGTCCTCGACTGCGGCGGTATTCTTCCAAAGACTCATGTACGGCAGCGTTCGAGTGTCAAAATGGACTGCAAAGCCAAACGTGCCATCCGAAGACGTTAATAATGCTTCGGACCAATGATGTTCATCCGCAACCGGATCCATGAAATAGACTTGCTCTTGGTATCCGCTGGCTGGACCGTCGCATTGATTCCATCGCTCCATCGATTCGGCAGCTCTACTATCACGAGGAGCTACGTTTCGATAAGCAGCGTGGACCGTTGAGCCTGACTGCAGGACAGGTTGACCGACATTGATGTGGTACAACAATTGCATTGAACCAGGTTGACTTGAGCGATTTGTTACAGTGTCGATGATCTCAACTACGGGGCTTCCAACGCGGAATCGGTAACGCGTTTGCAACTCCAGTGAGTAAACCAGAAATCGCGATTCGCTTACCACCCCAATCACATCCAGGATTCCGTTTTCAACGTCAACTTGAATATCGAGTCGATGTGCGGGCAGGTTCGCGATGCGGCCGTGAAGTGGATAACGAAGAGTGCCGTTTTCAGAGAATTCGGGTGCTCCGTTGCTTTGCAGTCCACACCGAACCAGGAGTTCGTCGAATCCTTCAAGCCAGCCGATCCCCGAAGCATCGTGAACCGGAACAAAGCACGGATGAACGGGGCCTGGGACCGGACTTTGCCACCCAAACTCCAAATCACCGCTCCAGCACTTCCACAGTCCCATCCCTCGATCAGGCAGGATCGTTGCGATGACGTTTCCCGTATCGATCGTCAAACAATACAAGCCGGCTGAGCAGCCCGAATGGAGTTGGTTGTACCGAATACTAAAACGACCGTTGCCAGCCGTAATTTTCTCGGGGATGTCGAGATCGATCGAACTGGTTGCGATGTCACCACAGATTGAGTCGGCGGATGGCGGCTCTCGTAGGCGCCAACAAAGCAGCGAATTGGTTGAGGTGTTCATTGGTTGCATTCTAACTAGGTAACAGTGTGAAACTTGCGTTCTATTGCAGCGTAGGCTTGGCAACGCTGCACGCAAAATCAAGCCTAGCCGCGAGTTTGCCATCAACGGTGACTTTACCGGTCATGAAATAGGCGGTCGACACAATTTCGTTGAGAGTGACTTCGATCTGGATCGTTTCCCCTGGGCGTACCATGCGTTTGAATTTGGCTCCATCGATACGCGTGGCGACTGGGACCGACCCATCGTTGGGCGTAAATTGGCTCAGGAGAATCGCACCGCTCTGCAAGCAGCATTCACACAGGATTACTCCGGGCACAAGTGGAAAGCCCGGGAAGTGCCCTTGCAAGAAAAAGTCTTCGCTTGAAAAGGTCTTTTTGCAGACGATATGCTTCTCCGTCTGCTCGATCACTTCGTCGACCAACAGCATCGGCTTTCGATGTGGGATCAGCGCTTGGATTTGATCTAGATTTGCGACGGTCATTTGGGACTAATTGGCTAGCGTGGAGTTTAGAAGTACTGTTCCTATCGTACGAACGCATCGAAACCACGCAAGTAAGCATGCCGGGAGAGCGAGGCTCCTGCCTGGCTACGTGTTCCTGTCGAGCTACGTGTTCCTGCGGAGCTACGTGTTCCTGTCGAGCTACGTGTTCCTGCGGAGCTACGTGTTCCTGCGGAGCTAAGTCGAAGCGTCCAAGACAGCATGCACCCGGCTGCCGGGATCCTCGCGACGTTTTGCCGCAACCGAGCCAAAGTTGAGTTCCAATTGGTCGTACTCTCGGCAACCTGCGAACTCTTTGTATAGCATACTTGGTTGGACATCGCGGTTGTTTTGGTACTTTTCGCTAGCGTATTCGCGGACTTCGCCAACGAGTTCGTGATAGAAGATCTGGCAGATCCGAATCCCTGCATAGATGCGAATGGGTTGAACGGCAAACATCTCAATCGTCCAATGCCCACGGAATCCAACGTCGCCAAATCCTGACGAACAATGGACGAAAAGCCCGAGTCGTGCAATCGAACTACGTCCCTCAATCATCGGCACTAGGTTGTGTGTCTCGGTATGTTCAACAGTTCGACCAAGGAAAATTTGGCCCGGGCTGAGAATGAGGCCTTCGTCTGGAATTGTGATTCGCCGAAAACGATTTGGATGCTTGACATCCAGAACGACCTCTTCGTATACCAAGATTTCGTTATGCAACGTCAAGTTGTAACTGTTCGGATTGAGACATTCCTCACAAAACGGGGTGATATGAATGTCAGTCCCTTGACGTGCTCTGATTTCTTCGCCTGAGAGGACCATGCCATAACCTACGGAGAGTTTTGGTGGACGATCGATCAAAAATAGGATGCTGCGGGGACAGTCACCCGACACAGAAGATCAGGATACACAGAAATGGGATTTCGTGCCGTGGGATCAGATTTTTTTATCCACATTCCTCAAAATTCGCCGAAGCGACTGCCAAAATGAGAAAAACTTACCAAGACCTAATAATAGTTTCAATTCGCCAAAATATTTTGCGAACTTGTTTGGGACAGATCATGCTCCTTGTAATTGGACATAGGGAGCGAATTCTCCCCCGCTAAGAATAAAATGAACTTTTGCACCAATACTGCGTCAAATGCTTCGAACGATTTCGGGGTAGGACACTATGGCGGCGACTAGAATGTAGCCGATATAGGTAGCAAGAGGCTACCGAAACGAATTCAGGATGGTCGGGTTAGATGAATTATGAAATTCAGCAGAAAACTACAAAACAAAAAGAAAAACGAAGCTTTCGTATCCCATTTCCTGTTCCTTGGCTTAAGGCGAGGGGAGTGCCGGTCTAACGTTATTCGTTCGGCGGCCCAGGCAATGTCTGTGTCATTGAGTTACGTTGGCGATCATCGCACCGGGGAAAGCGTTCCGCATTTCGAAGATGACGTACGCCGGGCCAAAATCGCGGTAGCAGCTTATCGTTTGCTAGACCCACGCGAACGTGCAGATATCTACGAGCGCGTGCAGCTTTGCTACCCGCTAGACAGGGACGATGCAGATGTAACGGCGACTTCATCCAGCAAGTTGATCGACAAGATGCCAAAGATTCGACGACCGGCGCGTAGTGTCGTGAAGTTGATGGGACAACCACTGATTGCGGAAGCCATCGACGGGAATTCAACAGATGACGAAGAACCTGAGGCGGCTCCAGCCGATCCTTTTTCAAAGCGAGGCAGTAGCGAACTCTCACTCGAAGAGCGGCGAGATATCGTACGCTTAATGCGAGAATCGGACGAATCCGTTTTGCGTGGGCTTTCCCCGCTGGGTTGGCTTCGATCGCGATTGGGGATCTAAATCACGACTTCGATTGATGCGGAAACGATGGAGACGGGCCGGAATGGCCCGTCTTCTTCATTGGCAACCGATTTCATCGAGTTCCGCTACTTGATGACCGCCTTCGCCTGCTCGACTTTTTGCACGCGCATTCTGTTTTTTCTCATTCCCTTTGAAATCGCCAATCAGTTTCCCTACGATCCGCTGTTTCTTGGGTTGCTAGGCTTGGTACAGGCAATACCTGCGCTAAGCTTGGCTGTCGTGGGTGGCCATTTCGCAGATCGCTTCAATCGCAGAAATCTGTTGATGTGCACTGTGACCGTCCAAGTCCTGTGTGCGTTAGGGCTCTTGTTTGCGGAACGCTATGCGGGAGGATGGTTCCTTGGTTCGGTGTACCTAATTATGTTTTTCTTAGGGGTAACACGAGGCTTTGCCGAACCAGCCTTGCCAAGTCTCGAGGCGCAGCTAGTCCCACACACAGCGGCCATGAGTGCCGCGACCTGGGGAACTTTGGTTTGGCACGCTTGTGCCGTCGTTGCACCCGTCCTTGCGGGAACCATGGTGGCTCTGGTCGGAATGTCAGCGACATTTGCGACAAGTATGGTTTTCGGGATACTGGCTTGGCTGTTCCTGTTGCGCATTCAATCGACGCCGGTTACGGTGCATCTTACGCATAATGAACCGATTATCCAAAGCTTGACAGCCGGGTGGCGGTTTGTCTTAAAGAAGCAAATCCTATGGACGGCAATGGCGCTCGATCTGTTTGCGGTTCTATTCGGCGGTGCAGTCGCGATGTTGCCCTTGTTCGCACGACATGTTTTGCATGTCGATGCGGTCTGGCTTGGTTTTCTGAATGCAGCCCCTTATTTTGGTGCTCTGGTAACGGCCTTTCTTTGCATCAGGTATCCCCCCAAGGCGAAAGCTGGGTTGAAACTCCTAACGAGTGTGTTTGGATTTGGAGTTAGCATGATCGTATTCGCTCTTTCGACCAGCCTGGTTGTTTCCTTGATCGCGCTTTTTGCAGCCGGCATGTTGGACGGTCTGAGTGTGGTCATTCGCAAAGCGATTCTGCGTTTGTATTCGCCCGATCACATGAGAGGTCGAGTTGCTGCTGTCAGTTCAATTTTTGTCGGGGCTTCCAATGAGTTAGGCGAGTTAGAAAGCGGTCTGGCAGCCCACTATCTCGGTCTAGTTCGCAGTGTCTGGATGGGCGGAATAGCAACGTTAGCAATCGTCTCGGGCGTGACCTTGGTTGGCAGGGAGTTGAGAGAGTTCGACATGGAGAAAAGGAACTCGATGAAATAAGGCGAAGCATGCTCGAACGATTCGCGATCCTATTTTACCTTGCGAACATTCTTAATAATGATCATCGAAAGGTCAGGTCCATCCTTCTGGTCTCGTTCCAGGGTTGGCAGTGTTCGAGCGAGGTAACCTGCAATATCGCTTGCCCTCTCGTCCGACATGTCCTTGACGATGTGCAACATCGAGTTTTGATCGAGGGTTGAGTAGTTGACTGCCCTTCGCCCCTTCTTTCGTTGCGGCGGAACCTGCTGGCTGTTGGAATGGTCTAAGATGTTGGAAGTGAACGATAGGAGGATTTCACCTGGCTGCAAGCAAAATCGAATGCTGTTGAAACCTGTATCGGGTTGAGCCGCCACGCGAGGTCCCTGCGACCCAATGGGTCTAAATCCGCGGTGCGAAATTACAAACGACTGTAGATCGCCCGCACTGCAAATGGAACCATAGCCGGTTACCGGATTGATTTGAATGAGCCCCATTGACGCCGTCCAGTCGGCGTCTCGCATTCCCCAAAGCGTGTCGTTGATGGTCCGCATGATCGACATCGGGTTGTTATTGCTTTTCCATAAAGTGCGTACGATCGATTGAATACTAGTTGCGACAATGGCGCCTTCGGGACCTGATTGGTTCGCATTTCCAAGCGAAATCGTCATCATCTCCTGTTGGTTTACATCCCAATGGTGAAACCCCCCGCCGATCGTTCCGTTCTGGATTGTCCAGCCGTTGACGTCAAAGTCTTCGTGTAGAACTTGATTGTCCGGAAGCATGCTTGCTTGAATGAGACTAGCAGTGTCAATTTGCTTTTGCACCGCTCGCGACTGATGGACTTCCTGACCCAATATCGACTGTTCGATCTCACACATTACACGCCCAGCAGCTAAATTGGCTACTTCCACTTCCGTAGGGCTATAGGACCGCGGTTGTTCGGACCAGAACCACATTGTGCCATGTGGCATCGTCGTCGAGCCCACCGGAACGACCAGCGCGGCCGAAAATTTTTCAGGACTGGGCCAATCTGGCATCATTTCAATATCGCTGAGCAAAACGGCATTTCCCAAGAGCGCCTCTAAATCAGCCAGAGACCCCCGCAATTCTCGAGGCGGTTCGGTCAGCCTCGTTGTGGGTAGGCCAATGCATGCACGCATCTTCAACGTGGACGTTTCATCATCGAGCAGATATAGGGCTCCGGCAACTGCCCCAATCGATCGAGCTACGCTATCCAAAATGGATTCCAGACGTTCGGCTGTCTCTCGCCCACGATCGCTGTGACTGGTTACGCCCATCGCTGTCGCAAGTTCAGCTTCCTGGTTTCTAACGGTCGCCTCGGCCAACTCCAATCTCGCCACTAGGCGTTCAAAAGAAGCTAGTAGATTCTGCGCCCGATCCATTGGTACAAACGAGGACTCCGTCGATTCCGAGGAATCGAGCATTCCGTCCTGCACCAAGGTTTCAAGTAAACGCCAACGCTGGCTAACCCCGATTGGATTTGGCAAATGGTGGCCAGTTGTTTTGTTTTTAGAATCGGGTTGACGCGACCGTTCGCTGACGGACCAACCGGTTGCTTCTGTGAACGAACGCAAGACGTCTTGAATCTCCTCCTTCGGAGGGCCAGATCGGTTGCTGGCGTGAGTTAGGTCGCTCGAAGGAGCAATGGAGTTGGAGTCTTCGAGGTGTAGACGAAGATGCGATGGGTACCGGCGTTTCACGTTGGCTAGCTTCTAGGATTTGGGATGTCGGATTGAGGTGGATGAGACCATGCAATTTGGAGTTGGTTTTCGCGTTGGAGTGCGCAAAAGCTGAGATGCATGGACGAATCTCCTATCGAACTCTATCACCATTGCAGTTCATGTTAAACCTTAACGGTCGGCAAAACCTTGATACACAGGTAGTCGTGCTCGGCATATCCGGTCGTAACGATTTGTCCGAGATTATGATTGAGTACTGCGCCGACTTCACTCGTTATGAATTAGGAGAAATCTAAACGTTCGGCGTTAAAGTCAGAACAGTAGTTGTCCACGGAAAGCTATATGTCTCGGTGATTCGACAGCATTCTCTCGCCGATACTCTGGTCGTGGCGTGAGTTTAGATGAATAGTCTAAGATCGCGACACAGCCCACTTGTTTAGACCCAACCCTGTTGCACTGGATGCAACCTAAACGAAGAAAAGGAGTCTCCAATGCTGGTACTCTCGCGACATCGAGACGAAAGCATCATGATCGGCGATGACATTGTTATCACGATTGTG
>JANMHA010000124.1:0-57265 GCA_031374925.1 Pirellula sp.
TTGAGTCCATCGCCGTCGATATCCGCCAAGTTGACCGAATGCAACTCGCTGAACACCAACCCATACGGATTGTCTTGGGCTTTCGAACCCATTATGTCGTGACGTATGAACTTGCGTTCGCCCCCTTCTTGAACTTGCTCAAACCAAGCCAAACCAAAGTCGTGAGCGGCGAGGCTGGTGATGATGTCGTTATCGCCATCTCCGTCCACATCGTAGGCGAACATTTCGGCGCCACCGTACGCGTTCGAAAAAGACTGCGTGTGTGCTTTCCAAGGTTTGCTAGCAGCGATCTCCATGGGTTGTTGAAGCCAGCCCTTGGAATGGATCACGTCCAGTTTGCCATCACCGTTGACGTCACCAATGCCGAGCCCATGACCAAATTTCTTATCTGCGACCTGAGCAGAGATCGCTACAAACGTCCATGACTCAAAGGGTCGAGACCAATCGATCGTAGCGTAGCCATAGAATCCATCGCGGGAACAGACGAGTTCTGGACGGTCGTCGCCAACAAGCTGTACGAACTGGGGGGACTCGTTAGAGACCCAATCCAAAACTTGATGTTTCTTCCACAGATCTTTTGAATTCGATGTCCCAGGATTTTGATACACAAATGCGGGGGTGCCGGGGAAGCCAACAGTAAAGACATCTTGGAAGCCGTCGCCGTCGAAATCATGCACCCAAGCGAAGAAGTGATCGGTGTATCCCTCACGGTTCTGCGGCTTGGCGGGATAGATCTCGTGTTTGACTTCGAAGCTTGGTCCCTCGTACCAATGCGGTCCATAAACGAAATCGACTTTACCATCGTTGTTCAAATCACCCGCCGCAGCACCCTCGGAGTAGTACACATCGCTGATCTGCTGCGCCCGAAACGTGTCGAGGGTTTTATCGTCTGCTGCCGCAAAATTGAAATTGAGACTGGCTAGAACAAGAGCGAAGATCTTCAAGCTGGATTGCAGGTTCATGGCGAAAGCGTAGGCTGATGGGAGGAGGGTGGTGTGGGTCGAATTCGAATCCCTAGTTTACCATGCGAGGACGACCGGCAGGAAGACGCAGTGCAACTACCGAAGCACAACCGTCCAACGGACGCTAGCAGCGTCCGCCACGGAAGAATTTCCCACAATTCGTGAAAAATCAGCTCGCCCATGGCATTATCCTTATATGAGAGTCGTTTCGGAGAAGTGAAATGGGGCCAACGGAATGATATTGTGGCGATATCGGCTGAACAACTTGCAACGTGGATCGATCGCGACCGTGCATCGACGATACGAACAGGCTCTGCAGCAATTGCGATGTCAATTATCCGAATCAACACTTCGCCCGGAGTAAACCATGGCAGACCCATTTGATGATTTCGAAGCGAGGCTTGCAGCTTGTCGACCTCAGTTGTCTAACTCTGAGCGTGATAAGCTGCTATTTCAATCGGCTCAGTCCAGCTTGAAAAGGGAGTTGCGCCTTCGAACAGCGTCGTATTCTGTTCTAAGTTCGATCCTGTCTGCTGCCGCGTGCTTTGGAGTCATGACCTATTCCGTCGTGATTCCGTTCTGACAATCAGCTCCTTTCTTCGTCCAATCTAAAATAGGGTGTTCTATGTCCTTTCCCAACGTTCCTTGTTCGCTTGCAACATTGGTAATCGTATTCATGTTCATTCCTGCGCATCTAGGCGCACAAGACGTCAAAGACTTTACAGGCGGCATGCCAACTATGGATCCGCCAGGAAGTCGCATTGCCTCTCGGACCATTCGACTTAGGCCAAAGCAAGCCGTAGCTAGCACCGCAAGCAAACTCTTCCCAACACAAGAGAGGATTCAACCAGGAAACGCGGCCCCGATCATTTTGCGACAGAACTTCGAAGCAAGCCTTCGGCTTGAGGCGCTCCGGCAGTTTACGAAAACGAGTTACCTGGAACAAACCCTCGAACAACTCGACGCCGCTGAAATTATCAAACTAACACCGATTGGATTTGCCGATCTAAGGCGATCCGCCTTTCGCGAGCGAGCAGGCTGGGAATACCCAATCGGAGAGGGGAATCAAGGACTAGCCGATATACTGTTGCCTGATGTTCAGGAGATGCGAACCTATATTAAAGCGATTGCGGTACGGGCGCGAGTGGATATTCAACGAGGCAATCTGGACGATGCAATGGATAAGATCTGCATCGGACTTGGGATTTCCAAACACGTAGGGGAAACGCCTTTTCAGATTTGCAAATTGGTTCAGGGAGCCAACGCAAGCGTTGTCTTGGAAGCTCTTGAGGAATTGATTCAGCATCCAGCTTCAGAGAATCAATATTGGCATATTGTAGGAATCCCTGCTCCTTTTGTTGTCACTAGACCTGCAATTCAGCTTGAAACAGTCTTTTGGCAGAAGACCGTTTCTGAGCTCGCTGTTTTGGACTCGATTGCTTCTGAAGAGCAATGGGAATCACTGGTTCGTAAGATAAGGCTATACTTCGCTTCGTTTACGCCTGAAGCCGCAAACAACGAAAGCGATTTTAAAGACTGGCCGCGATTGCCACGCGAACGTCTTGCAGCAATATGGTTAGACGGAAACCATCCTGTCGCATCCATGTGCGACTCTGAAGTCTGGGTCCGCTATTGGTTCATGCGTGTGCAGGCACACACTCAGGAATACATGGCAACGGCACTTCTGGACTTCCATCAAGCGATTCCAAGACTACTTGAATTAAAGGATCGGCTTGAGCATGACTTGGCGGACGAACAGCCTGTGAAGTTGGCCTGCCAACCACCCATGTTCGTGGTCGCTGCCGCGTCACTTCAACAGCATATCGACATGATTCGAACGATGGAAGCGATTCGTGATTGGAGTGCGATGAATGGCGGCAAACTACCAAAATCACTCATGGAACTCGACTTGCCTGCCCCCATGGACTGCATCGTCAACAAGCCTTTTGTTTTCGGACTTTCGCTGGACGGACGATCGGCAACGCTTCAAGGAGCCATTGTCGAAAAACGCGGATTTAAGTACGAAATTGAGTTGGATTGAGGGTAGTCTATCGGACGCTAGCAGCGTCCGCCACGTGTCTTGCCAACAAGTGCTCATCCAGGTATTTCGCCAACAAAGCATAAAAATGCCGAGCGGTATTTGTCCCCTCCGAAATCGAATGCGAACGACCCGGATAAGGCATCACGCTAAACGGCTTGTTCTGAGCGATCAATTCGTTCATCAATAACTCAACTCCCTGGTAGTGACAGTTGTCGTCCCCAGTACCGTGAACCAACAGTAAATTACCCTGCAACTGCTTGGCAAAAGTTAGCGGTGAGCCATCGCGATAGCCTGCCGCGTTGTCGTCTGGCAATCCCATGTATCGCTCTTGATAAATGGTGTCGTACAGCAACTGATTCGGCACGGGCGCCACCGCAACGGCGGTATGGTAAAGATCCGGGTGCCGGAATATCGCGTTGAGACTCATGCTACCACCGCCGCTCCAACCCCAAACTCCAACGCGAAGGCGATCCACAAACGGCCAACGATCGAGCAGCACACGCGCTGCCGCCGCTTGATCTTGTGACGCGAGAATTCCGATTTGCCTGTGAACGCACTTGCGCCAAGCCCTTCCGCGTGGGGACATCGTTCCGCGGTTGTCGACACTAGCCACAATGGTGCCTCGTTGCGCCAACATCATGTGCCACAATCCCCTCTGGCCCTGCCAAGCGTCTTTTACTGTCTGACCGTGTGGCTCACCGTAAACATAGAACAACAAAGGATACTTTTTGTTTGGATCGAGGTCCTTTGGCTTAATGCACCACGCATCTAGTAGCGTATCCTGGCCGATGTCCACCTTGAGAAACTCGGTCGATGGCAGTTGCAGCTTGGCCAAGTTCTCCTTGAAAACACGATTCGTTGTCAATTCCCGAATGGGCTTATGATCCGACAATCGAATCAATTCGGAAACGGGCGGTTGGCTGATGGTCGAATAAGTGTGAACCGCATACTCGTTGTTCGACGCAACATCGTAAGTGTGCGTTCCTGCTTGATTCATTGGCGTGAGTCGTTTGGATTCGCCGCCGCCAGTCGGCACTCGATAAAGATAACGCTGTGTTGGGTTTTCTGGCGAAGCGGCGAAGTATAGCCATCCATTTTTGGAATCCACTGCTTCTATCTTTATCACGTCGAAATTGCCGGTTGTCAGGCAGTCCAGTTTGCCGGTTTCCGCTTGAGCTCGATAGGCGTGCCGCCAGCCGTCCCGTTCGCTGATCCAAAGAAACTCGGTCCCGAGTTTCAGCCATTGCACTGGATTCTCGTTCTCTAACCATGTGTCATCGGTCTCTGAAAGTACGGAACGCGTCTTTCCATCTTTTACATTCGCAATCATGACCCGGTTGACATTTTGCAATCGATTGAACTGTTGCAGCATTAGCTGCTCGTTATTTGGCAGCCATTCCATCCTCGCGATATAATGTTCACGCGGATCGCCAGCAACATCGAGCCACTGGATTTTTTGATCCCGGCTAGCGGCGATGGAAACAACCCCCACTCGGCCTGCGGAATTGCGTTCACCTACCTTGGGATATGCAAATCGGATAGCCCGCGAATACTTGGCCGAAGTGTTGTCGATCATCGTGAATTCGGACACGCCCGAAGTATCAAATTGCCAGAATGCAATGGCACGACTATCGGGACTCCACCGATATCCATCCCTCAAGTCCAGTTCTTCTTCGTTTACCCAATCCGAAGTGCCGTTGATCAATGTTTCGGTGCCATCTGCCGTTAACGGAACAACTCGGAGATCGGAAAGCTTTTGCACGTAAAGATTGTTTTCTCGAACATAAGCTACTTGCTTGCCGTCAGGAGAAAATTTGGCAAACATCATCGTTGCGGGTGCCGCATCGCCACCGAGTTGTTTGAACTCGCGACTGGCAAGATCCAGCAGCCAATAGTCGCCGCGGGTGTTGCGACGCCAGACCCGTTGGCTGTTCGTGTAGATCAGAACCTTGGTCTCGTCGTTTGAAAACTCGAAGCCATCGATTGAAACAGGTTCTTGCTTCCCCGTTGGAATCAACATCTCAGCTGTTGCTACGGTTTTTTCATTGCCGCTTTCGCAATCAACCCGAACCAAATCTCGCCCTTTACTATCGCCCGTTTTCGGTTTAAACGTGAAATAGCTTGACGAGGATTGACTCCAAGTCAGTTGCCCCAATTTTTCTTCCTGAAAGTCTTTCCCCTCGAAAATGCGATCGATGGTAAGGAGTGACTCGTCGTCAGGTGCCTTCTTGGCATTTGGCTGCACCGAAGTTTCTTGAGGTGATGCGAAAGCAAAATGCGAAAGAAGGAGCAGTAGACTTGGCAATGCAAATCGAACAAGATGCGATCTCACGTTGGACTTCCTTTAAATAGTTGGATTGCGATGAGTTTGGATTGCAATGAGTTAGTCACCCTCCCTCGGCAACGCTGTGAAGCATTTTCGTCCGATCGGAGCTTGCCTCCGACGGACGCCGTTTTGGCGTACTATAAATGTGCGGCTCAGACCTTAAATTACTTCACTTCGCTCCCGCCTCGACCGCCTTAGGCGGTCGAGGCGGGAGCGAAGTGCGGCGGTTAACGGGCAGGTACATAGGACGCCAAAACAAGGTTGAGAGGAGGCAAGCTCCCGCTCAACCTTAGCGAAAATACTTAACAGCGTTGCTCCCTATGGGAGGGTCGGCCAAAGGCCGGGGAGGGTGAACTGATTTGCGCGATCGCCGTTGTCACTTCACCCTCCCCTCGCTTCGCTCGACCCTCCCAGCGGGAGGGTGGCCAAACGGGGCGACCTCGAAGCCCTACGGATCAATCGTAAATCCTAAAGGCTTGTCAATCGTAAATCCCACAGGCTTGACCTGTGGATCATTCGACTTTTCACTACAATTGCTTGCGACCATAGCGTTCTACCTGTTTGCGACCATAGCGTTCTCCTTGTTTGGTTTAGACGACATCGACAACGCGGGGACCTAGTACGTCGAATCGAGGCTTTACGCCTAGGCCTGGTGATTCGCTGGCTCGCATGAAACCATGGTCGCGCTGAGGTGCACCAGTAGCCGTGCTCACCGTTACGTAACTATTAAAGTCCGTGCTGGTAAAACGGGACTCTTCTGGCGTGCTGTGCGCCAAGTGCGCGATGGCTGCGGTCGTAATGTCACCACCCCAGCTATCTTCCAAGGTCATAGCGATTCCCATGGAAACGCAAAGATCGCGTGCTTGCTTGGTTTTCGTGAGCCCTCCGAGTTTGCTGATTTTTAAGTTCACCACGTCCATGGCCAAATCGGCTTTGCATCGCAAAAGCATATCGAGGCTGTCGATGTTCTCGTCGAGGACAAACGGATGATCAGTGTGCCTTCGAACAGCCAGGCATTCCTCGTAGGTCAAACATGGCTGTTCAATGTAGACATCCAAGTCGCGGACCGCTCGGACTACCCGCATCGCTTCATGCTGGGTCCAACCGGTGTTCGCGTCGGCAACCAAACGCTCGCTCGGAGAAAGCATAGCCCGAACGGCGTGGATGCGTTCAATGTCGGTATCGGGGTCGCCACCCACTTTCAATTGAAACCTTGTGTAGCCCTCGGAACGATAGCCAGCCACCTTGCGAGCCATGGTTTCCGCGGACTCTTGTGATATGGCACGGTAGAGTCGCACGCTTTCACCAAACCTTCCCCCCATTAAAACGCACACAGGCAACCCTGCCACTTGACCGAGAATATCCCAACAAGCGATGTCGATGCCGGATTTGACATAAGGATGCCCCTTGAGGGCAGCGTCCATTCTGTGATTGAGTTTGGCAAGCTCACACGGGTTGTAGCCGATCAGATGTGGACCTAGCTCTCGTAAACCCGCGCGAACTCCTTCCGCATAAGCGGGCAAATAAAATGGCCCCAACGGACAGACTTCACCATAACCAATCAAGCCTGAGTCTGTCTCGACGCCGACGATCGTGCTGTCGAAAACAGAGACCGATTTCCCCCCCGACCATTTGTACGTTCCTTCGTGCAAGGGCAACTCGACTCGATGCGCGAATATTCGAACGATCTTCATTGATTTTGATTCCAAATGGGTAAACAACCAGTGTCTTGTGGAATTGTACCTGGTATTCAATATTTTCGCTGCGGGGTGGCAATCCGTTTGTGTTTGGGTTGAAAACGAGTAGTCAAGTCGCTCCGTCAACTTGAGTCCTGGCTGCCACGCGCTTAATCCCTGTTTCGGTTGCTAGTCGCGTTCGCGACCCGCAATTCCAATGTGTCTCAAATGGCAAAAACGCGGGAGTGCGAAGGTCGCTGACCGTCCGTCGACGGAGCGTAGTCAAGTCGCTCCGTCGACTTGAGTCCTGGCTACCACGTGCTTAATCCCTGTTTCGGTTGCTAGTTGCGTTCGCGACCCGCAATTCGAATGTGTCTCAAATGGCAAAAACGCGGGAGTGCGATGGTCGCTGACCGTCCGTCGACGGAGCGACGGACCTACGACTCATCTCCTAGAGTACGAATGTACTCAATGGCATCTTCTAGTTCAGTCGTTACTGCCCCAGGTACTCGACCGCCCCGGTCGCATTCCGAAAGGATAAGTAAGTCTTCATAGCTCTCATTCTCTCGCAATCGTCGATGCGCCCGTGAACCGAGCGTTCCGTCAAAAATACGATGCGCTTCCATGTGATTGGCAATCAGCCAATGCGTTCGCTGAGTAATCAATCCCTCGAGCGCCGCTAAGCCTGATTCGACATGCGCCGTGGAATCGATTCCTTTCCCGACATCGTGCAGCAACGCGGCTAGCAAGAACTCTTCGTCGTACGGCATGGCATCGCACGCCAAATCATACACTTGCAAGGTGTGGTACAAGACGTCCCCCTCAGGATGATACTTCGGATGTTGCTTGACGTTTTCAAGGGGCAACAACAGGCCATAAAAGACTAGAAAGGGATCGGGGGTTTCGTTCATTTCTAACAGCGTTTTCTCAGCGTCGATGTCTGGATATTCTTGCCGGATCAACTCTTCGAGCTCATGCATGCTCGCTCGTTCGATCGGTTTGCCGGTGATGGAGCTTTTGAATCCGTGGCTGCGCATGTTGTCGTGGTAGACAGTCAGTTCGATGCTATAGGATTCGCGAACATGAATGTGTGTGTAGGTTGTTTGGACTCCGTCCTTGCGGACCCGCTTTCGCTCGATCTCATACGGGATACATTCGGCTTCGAAGCAGGCGGCAACCGCCTCGATACTATCGGAAAAGACATGAATGTCGATATCCGATCCTCGCCGCACATGACCTGTCAAGACGCTCCCAATGAGTTTGGGATGAAATTTGGCAATCCGTTGCATGACTCTTAATGCGGTCAATCGCATGTCTCGCAACGCGTCGAGCCGATTCGGGCCTTCGTGCATGCGAGCAAACGACTGAACGGCGTCTCGAATCTCGGCATTGGTAGGCAAATCGGCTGGCTTGACCCAACCTTGGCACAGTCGTCGCGAAGCTTTTTGTTTCGCTCGATAATATTCGGACTCTTCGTGTAGATAGAGCAGCCTAGCGGCTTCGTGGGCGATAGAACGCCTCAGTTTCGAAGGATTCATCTGGTGCACCACAGCGGAGTGCTGGTTGGTTGGTGCTTTTACATCGTGGGGTTAAAGGAAGTCTTTATTCGTCTCGTTTAACGCCATTTCAACGCATCGATTCGAACAAGTCAACATCGAATCGTCTATTTCATTGGAATCGAACAGCCAACCGCTTCGGTCATGGGAACGCTAATGTTTGCCCCCGCGTCGAATTCACGAAGAGCGATCCGCAAATCTTCGCGATTTGCTTCTACCCGCTTTTTTCCAAATCCCTGGTGCAGATCGTCAATGCGTCCTTGATATAGGATAGCTCCATCCTTGCCAAATACAAAAACTTCCGGTGTTTTTGTCGCTCCGACCTGCCTTGCAATCCTATGCTCAGTGTCCATCACGATCGAAAAAGGTACCGAATAGTCTTTCGCATGCTCCTTCAATTTTTCGGGCGTTTGATCCGGCCCTTCGTGGATTAAGAGAAACTCAAACCCTCTGCTCTGAAACTCCTTGTGCAACCTTGCGAGTATAGGCTGGTAGCTATTGGCGATCGGGCAATCGGTTGTCACAAAGATCAAAACCAATGCACGATGCTCCGTGGAAGCTTTGAGTGAATATGACTTGCCGTCAACGTCGGTGAACTTCACACGGGCCCGGGCCTGCGCCGAACTGGACTTTTCATCAGCGGTCCGAGCGGGAGCCGGTAGTACGATGCTCAGCAAGAGAGGGAAGAACAAGGAATATATGGTGCTTCGACCAAGCGACTTTATATAGTTTGAGGAATATGCCATGTCTGTCTTTTGTTTGGTAGATTGTCGCCTTTCGCTCCGCGAAAGTGCACCTCGTAAACGCACTTTTGCGGAGCAAAAGGCGACAATGCGGAGCAAAAGGCGACCACGTCAATCCTCATTTTCCCCTTGGTATCGCATTGAGGAATTGCTCGATCGATTTTCTGCCGTTATCCAACTCGTCTTGATCAAGTGTGTCGTCGTTGTTAGTGTCCATCAGGTCCAGTAAGCGATCTCGTTGTTTTTCCGGGAGTTCGCTCCTTTGCAATTTGCCATCGCGATTCCTATCCAACAGCTTGAGCAACCCGCCGCCGAGGGGGCCACCGCGACCCATGAGGCCGCCGATGCCCCCCATTTGCGAACTGATGCGTTTTCGAAGGCTTTCTCGTGTTCGAGCTTTGATATCCTGCTCAAGGGTCACCCGTTCAGCCTCGTTCTTGGCGATCGCAAGCATCGTGATCGAGCCCATTTCGTCGGTCGATTCACGTCCCCAGCTGATGGGGCGCGGTGGTGAAAATGGATTCTCGGGATTCTCAGCGGAGTTGTCGTAAATAATGTCCACCTTGAGCTTGGTCCCTTTGGCAAGAGGGACTGGGCTTTTGAATAGATACTGGTCTTGCCAATCGAGGTCCCAGTCATCGATCCGCAAAAGTTCGATGGGTTTGCCATCCGGCGGAGTTGCTGTCATCGTCATCTTGCGGCAGATGTAATGCGCGTGACCTCCGATTTCGAATCCCACGATATCGATAGGCAGAACATACTCATCATGGAGCAAGTAATTGGCATCGCCAGCATCGATATCGATGCCAGCTCCCATCCCAAATAGTGGCGGCAATTGGACAGGAACCAAAAGCTGCTTGGGTGCATGATCGGCAAAATAGAGTCCGAGTTGCGATTGCTCAGTTTCCTTCTTGCCAGTGGGGTGGAAGTGGGTCTGCATCACAATATCACTTCCTTTCGGCAGATAGCGGGCTAAATCTCCAGGCAAACGGTTTGGCGTTGCTCCAGGAACGTAACCGCCCAACCCTCGCGCGAGACTATCGGGCATGCGTTCGAGGGCATCGCCTCGCGTCTTTAGGAAATTCATGCCAGTGAAACCAGGTTGACCATCCGCGCTCTTTTGTTCTTTTGCGGCACCGTCGATATCCAGGAAGAACAGAGCATGGTGAACGGCACCTCTCGCTGTCGGACGCACCTCTATTGCCTTGATCCATTTATCCTCGGGCAGACCGACGGGAAAGACAAAGGAACGATAAAGGTCGGGTCCATCCGCTGGAATATGAAACGGACGTTCCATTTGAACCACGAGATCCGGTGTTCCAAGACTCCAACCATCTGGAAAGTCCGGTGTCTTTGGCGTTTTCGATGGATCTCCCTCGGGGCATCCTGCAGCAATCCAAGCGTCGATTTGTTTTTTTTCTTGATCACTCAATCTTCGATCATTTGAAAAATCGATTCCAGTATGAATCGGCTTCCATGGAGGCATGTAGCTATCCCGAATGACCGCTTGAATGGTCTCCGCTCGCTGCGACACATCAGAATAGCTTAGCAACGAGAATGGCCCAGCCTGACCTGGCCGATGGCAAATGGAGCAATGCGTATGAACGATGGAAGCAATCGGTTCCGCAAAGGTTTCCTTGGGTGGTGCTTCCATCGCAGTCGCAAACGCCAGGGTTGACCAAATGTTAAAGCTCAACAGTGCCACCAACAGAAGTTTCAGCCATCTGAGGCTGCATTGCTGTTGCTTGAAATATCGAATGTGTAGGCATAACATGGATCACCATCCTTTGGGGTAGTTTGAAGGGGCGAATGGACGCGACGAATCGTAGTCGTCAAGCCGTCGCCAAGCCACAAGCATCGTTTCCTGCCAAACGTCATCGGCTGCAGACTGGTCCGTTTGAATCGAACGAATAAACGCCATCAGCATTCGAGAATTCTCGCGAACCAGGATTTCAAAGAACTGTTTAGCGTTCAAGGTTGGTTTCCAATGGTGTGATTGTTGGTTGCATACAATATATTGTCGCGACAGTCGTGATAGAGGACATGCCTATCGTAATTTCCAGTAAATTGTTTAACCGCGAGCCAAAGCCGACGGTACCCGAGGATGCAACACCGTCTCCTCGGGCTCAGGGTTCAACGGGCAAACGTGGTCGAGACAATGACGGAATTTGAGCTACAATGGACGATCATCTGCCCAAAACCACTGGAATTGCTCCACGGAAACCGTTCGAAGAAAAGGAATCGAATAAATTGGCTTCGCTTTTGGTTGTACGGGGTGCAAACATTGGCACCCACTATTTGATTCGCGAAGCCAAACAACGTTTGGGACGGGATAGTCATTGCGAAATCCATTTGGAGGATTCCGAAGCTTCCAGAACGCACGCCGAGATCGATTTTGTCGACGGTCAGTATTTGCTCAAAGACCTTGGCAGTAGCAATGGAACCTTCGTAAACGGAAAGCGGATCACGGAACATACGCTTTGCGTGGGCGATCGAGTGCAAATCGGCAAACGATTATTGCTGTTTCGTTTGAGTTTTCGTCCCTTTGGTCCTGCCGACAATGATGTCGATATCGTGCAAAACACAAGCGGTGAGTCGTCTCAGATCGTGGGTCGCGTCGATATTGAAAGGCAGATGCTGGATCAGACCGACGATTGGACTGAAAAGATCAAGACGGAAAAGGCTTCTTCCGACGCAAAAAGTCATTGGGAGATCATGTACCGCACTGCTATCGCGGTCAGTAGAACTTTGGATATCGACCAATTGCTCCACCAAATTTTGGAACTCATCTTTCAGTGGGTGAATTGCGATCGAGGCTGCATCATGCTCAGCGACCAGGAAACCGGCGAGCTTATGCCGAGTTGCCGTCGCAATCGCGGTGTCAACGTCTCCTCGCACCGCATGACGATCAGCAAGACCATTTTGGATTATGTCAGCAAGAAAGAAGAAGGAGTCTTGACGAGCGATGCTTGTGAGGACGAACGTTGGAACTCCAGCGTAAGCATCTCGACTGGCGGTATACGCGAAGCCATCTGTGTCCCAATGAAAGGTCGTTACGGAAGCGTGGGTGTCATCTACATCGACACGTCGATCTCCGTTGGCCAATTTGCAATTAGTCGTGAACGAGTCTTTAACGAAGAGCATCTCAAAATGCTCGTTGCCATCGGCCATCAAGCAGCCCTGGCCATCGAAGACACCAACTACTATCAAAGTATGGTGCAAGCCGAACGCCTCGCGGCCATGGGCCAGACCATCGCGACCCTTTCGCACCATATCAAGAATATCGTCCAGGGGCTTCGCGGTGGCGGCTACCTCATCGATCAGGGAATCCAAGGGAACGACATGGATGCCGTCAAAAGTGGCTGGCGAATTTGCGAACGCAATCAGGAACGCATCGAATCGTTTGTGATGGATATGCTCACCATGAGCAAGGATCGAAAGCCGAATCGGGCCAATGTGGATCTACGTACTGTCATCGATGAAGTCATTGAGTTGTCAACCGCTAGGGCATCGGAAAAATCGGTTTCCATCCGATGGGTCCGCCCAGAAGTGTTTCGAAACATGATGCTCGAGGGCGAGGCGATTCACCGAGCCCTGATGAACTTGGTCGGTAATGCCATTGACGCTTGCGCGGAAAAAGTCGATGGCCAAGTCGAAATCGTGCTTTGCGAGTCCAAAGAGTATGCGAGAATCCAAGTGCGAGACAATGGAGTGGGGATTGCCGCCAATGATCTTGGCCGCATCTTCTCTATGTTTGAGTCCAACAAAGGAAATCGCGGAACCGGCTTAGGGTTGCCCGTTAGCCTCAAGATCGCCAAGGAACATGATGGCACCATCGAGGTGCGGTCCGAAGTGGGCACAGGCACCGAATTCGAACTGCTTTTACCTTGGAAGTCGAACCGAGCTCCCAGCACCTCAGAATCCTTGCCAACCATGCCTGGATAGACTACCCGGCTGCTGCTATTGACGTTAGCATGGAATCCTACTCGATCTACACAGCCCCCCCCTTCCTTGGATTATCACATGAATGCTGACACCCCTAACCGCCGAGATTTTATTCAGTCCACCGCGATCACCTTGGTAGCCAGCACGGCCCTGGTTAGCGCGGGTTCACTAATGGCTCAACCAATTGCAAATGCACTCGCTGCAGCGGCAGACGACGGATTGAAGGGACGACTCTGGAAGACCCTCAAAATTGGCATGGTCAAAGTTCCTGGATCATTATCCGACAAATTCAAAGCCGTAAAGGCCGCCGGCTTCGATGGCATCGAAATGGATGCTCCAGGAAT
This sequence comes from Pirellula sp., assembly GCA_031374925.1. Classification (GTDB taxonomy): domain Bacteria; phylum Planctomycetota; class Planctomycetia; order Pirellulales; family Pirellulaceae; genus JBKCUI01. The sequence continues at coordinate 13,594 of JANMHA010000124.1, forward strand.
GAATGTCGAAGAAACAAAAAAGGCTATCGCAGAAAGTGGCCTACCAGTTGACGGAACTGTGAACTCAACTCATTGGGATGTGCGCCACACAGATCCTGACTCTGGTGTGCGAGCCAAAGCTCTAGAGTCCATAAAGACCGCCATCCGCGACACCCATGCGGTCGGAGGGCATTCGGTGCTGCTGGTTGTTGGTCACGGCAAGGATGGCAAGGAAGAAGAAATCTGGAAGCGCTCCATCGAAAACATCTCTCTGGCAGTACCTGTTGCTGCCCAGCTGGGGGTGCAAATCGTACTCGAAAATGTTTGGAATCATTTCTTATATAACCATGCAGGCGATCACACCCAGAATGCCGCTAAGTACGTGAAGTATGTCGACGAGCTGAATTCACCCTGGGTCGGTATGCAGCTTGACATAGGGAATCATTGGAAATACGGCAGCATGGGCGATTGGATTCGTCAACTAGGCAAACGCGTTTTCAAACTGGACATCAAGGGCTACAACCGAGCCGCAGACAAATGGGCGCGTATCTCGGAAGGAGATATCGACTACCTTGACGTCCGCAAGGCTCTCCAACAAATCAACTTCTACGGTTGGTGTGCAGCCGAAGTCGGTGGTGGAGACGCATCGGAACTGAAACGCATCGCAAGCGAAATGGACTTGGTGTTTGGCTTGGTGTAGCTTGGGCTTGCTTCGACCCAAAGCCGATGGCATGCCAATGCCCCCGAGTTCACTCGGGAGATCTTTACCATAACTCTAGAACGCGGGGAGATTGAAAAACGACAACAAACAGAACCAGAACAGAAATACGATTACGATACACACAAGCCATATCTTAAATGCGAAGGCAACGCCTTTGTTCTTTCCTACGTCGAGCTGATTGCCGACTTGCTCACTGGTAGCGATGGCTAGCACGAAAATAACAATTGGCATCGTAAAAACCACAAAATGAAGGGCGAATAGAGTGATGCCGATAATTGTCCAGCCAACCGTTCCCCAACGGAATAACGCAAAGAGAATGGCAACGGCGATGGTGAGCAGCAACAGCTGGCGAATTCGGATTTGCATCAAACGCGATCTTCAATCATGACATGCCTCTTGGCATACTTCGCAATTCGGGTTTTTATGGATCTTGCGTCGAGCAAATGTCATCGTCGATAGATCCATAACCAGCATGCTGCCAGACAGCGTTTCACCTACTCCCGTGATCAACTTGATCACCTCCATGGCTGCCATGCATCCGACTGTCCCTGCGACCGCACCAAAGACAGGAAACTGCCTACTCCACGCGGTAGGCGCAATCGGCGACAAGCAAGCCAGGCATGGCGTGCACCCAGGCAAAATCGTGGTTAGATTCCCTTCGAACTCATACATGGCGCACTCCACCATCGGTTTGCGTTGATGAACGATTGCTCGGTTCATAGCAAATCGTTCTGCAAATAGGGGTGCGCAGTCTACGACGATGTCCGCACGGCTTACCAATTCTTGAGCGTTGGCCTCACCTACATTCGCTTCGAAAGTCTCGACAACCAGTCGTGGGTTGAGGGCCAGCAAGCGAGCCTTGGCGGAGTCGACGCGCGATTGACCGATCCGATCGTAGGTCATCAGCAGTTGCCGGTTTAGATCGCTATGCTTTATAGTACCGGCGTGCGCAAGAATAATTTTGCCCACGCCAGCCGCTGCCAGCTGAAAAGCAACCATTCCGCCAACCCCTCCGACACGCGAAACAAGGACACTCGCACCCTTGAGCTTGCGTTGGCCAGTTTCGCCAATCCCATCCGCCCACATTTGCCACTCGTACATGGAGCGATCCAACGCATCCAATGCTGGAAGTCCATCGAGGTCATCTCGTCCATGATTGCTCTCCGACATTGCTAACCGCCCGAAATCAAGGTAGTAAAGGTCAATTCCGATCCATCATGCAGGACCAACGGCTGCTCCTTCGATATCAGATCGTCTTTCAAAAAAACAAGGATGGACGAACGAAGCGACTGTTGCTCATCCAGCAACGTCGCGCGCAGTTGTTCTGTTCCAACCTCGGCCACCCGTTGGACAATCTGGCGCAATGTAGCAGAGGCATCGACTTCAACCGAGATTTGATCGCAGCCTGCCAAGCGCCGCACTTGAGAGTCAAATCGCACATGAACTAACATTGGTATTCACCCTCCATCATGAAAGCCCCCCTTCCTTCATCTGCACAATTCGGTCCGCCAGTCGAGCTGCCCGCGAATCGTGGGTTACTAACAAAACAGCTCCTCCCCCATTGGAAAATCGACGAAGCTCTTGCAAGACGATTTGAGCATTGGATTCGTCGAGGCTTCCGCTGGGTTCATCCGCGAGAAGGAGTTCTGGATCATTGAGCAACGCCCTCGCTATGCAACAACGTTGGCGTTCCCCAACGCTTAACTGAGAGGGATAGTGACGACTGCGCTCGGTCAAGCCAAACTGATCTAGCAACTGCTCCACCTTGGCATTCGTCATCCGTTTCGAAGTCGGCAGACCAAGCGACGCCGCTTGAACATTCTCGACAACACTCAAGTAAGGGACCAAATAAAACTGCTGAAAGACAAAGCCAATATGCTTCGCTCGAAAGGCTGCGCGCGCATTGGCAGGCATTGCGTAAGGCGACTCACCCAAAATGGAGACCTTTCCGGAATCCGGCGCAAGCAGAGTTCCCGCCATAAACAACAGCGTTGATTTACCGCTCCCACTTGGACCTTGAACCGCAACAAAGTCCCCCGCGTTGACGCTCAGCGAAACCTGGCAAAGAGCTTGGACTTTGGTCGATTTCGTTGAGTAAACCTTATTCAGTTCTTCCAAACACAGCAGCATCCTCTACTCCCCTTGCAATACGATTGCGGCATCTTGCCTGATCGCTTGGAAAGCAGCCAGCCAACTCGCTACTACTGTCAAGAGAATCATCACAACGGGAATCCAGACGACCGTCGATGTCAGCGATGTTGAAGCCCAAATCTCTAGTAAGGAGACAGTGGACGGTACGTTAGTCATTCTTATAGCCAGTATGATGTTGCCAACAACCACTCCGATGAAACCACCTAAAGCTCCAACTAGGGCGGCCTTGCCTAGAAACGCAACTAAGATACTGCTCGATCCAAGCCCGAGAGCCCGCATCAAACCAATCTCGGATTTGCGTTGACGAAAGTTATGAAAGGCTAAAACCGACACGATGCAGCAGGTTAGCACAAGGACGGTTGGCTCAAGCAACTTATTTAATCTCTGCTGCTGTTGCAGTATCGCCGTTCGTCGTTGACGTTCCCTTTCTAGCGTTGCCTGCCCTTCAGATTTTGCCATCGCCAATGCTTCCTCGGCCGAGCGCTTGGACTCGTTGCGTGCTTCGGCCCTTGTCAGCGCTTGGCTGTACCGCTCGATGACCTGGGTACCAGGCAATATCTCGGCAATCTCGCGCCGGATGTCCGAAATGCGATCTCCGGCGCACTCGCATTCCAACGCGAGAATCGCATGGATGAGATTCTGCATCCCCAACAACTCCTGAGCCGCTGCGAGATCGATCCAAAGGGACATGTCATCGATGGAACCTCGTTCGGGTTGAATCTTGGATATGGTGAACTCACGTCCAAGCAACGTTACCGTTTGCCCCATATCCAGTTTGAGCTTCTGCTGGATGGTTGCACCCACGACCATCTGGCCTGGAGCGACAGCATCTAAAAGAGGTTGTTTCAATGCCCGATGCATGATTGGGATCTCACCCCGTGTGCCGTTGATGACTACGTCAAGTTCTTGCTCCGTCCAACGGACTCGTTTGGTGACGCTAGGCAAGAGGTGATTCACAGTAACGATGTTTGAATTAGCGAGTTTCTCAGCATAACTGATTGGCATGGTCTCGGTGATGCTGCTATCTAGATGCAACGCGGCAACATCGACTTCCTTGGGCAAAATCAAAATGTTGAACCCGAGCGTCAGCATCTGCTTGCGGACCGTATCCTGCAGTTTGGCCCCCGCAGTTGCCACAAGCTCTTCATGCATCTGGATGGATTTCTCTGTTTCTTCTTGCTTTTGCTGAAGAAAGTCTTCGGTCAAGCGTTGATCTAGACGCAGCAACGCCTCGGAACCGAAAATCATGGCGGCAGCCGCAGTCACTGCAATCGTAGCCGTTAGAAAACTCCATCTGCGGAAACGAATCTCGCGAAGGACTAGACCAAGCAAGGTAAGCTGACTCTTAATGGCGTTCTGCATAAGGCCCACGGGATGTTAAGATTTTGGGCTGAAAAGAAACATCCAACCCATAGTGATGCAGCCAACGATGGCAGCTAACGCGCCGAGCGTTATCCACACGAAGGACGGAGAGTCTGGAACTTCCATGGGAGTTACCGAATGGAAAGATTCAACGCGTGAGGATTCGGCCAACATAAGCGACTCTTTCCCTAGGTTCGCATCGGAACCGCTCTCATTCACTGGAGTCGACACGTGGGACATTGTCTTCGCAGGATTCAATGGATCTACCGATCGAATCTCTTTTGGTTGACTGGCTAATACCCCTAAACCAGTCAACGGTACTTCCTCCTCCTTCTTTGGCTCGGTGATTTGGACATTTTCTTCCCAATCAAACGCAATCAATAAATCGACCCCAGGGTTTTCCGCTTTAACCGTGCATTGGCATGCACCCGCTAAGAATCGGCTGGACTCCTCGATCATGCCTGTTGAAATCCCATCCCCCAACAAGGCGTACAAAACGCGACCTCGACCGAATACTGGGAACGCCATCGGCGTCCCGTGATTAAACTCCTCCCGAAGGTCCGATTCTTGGGCCAACAACATGGATCGGAAGGCCTCCTCCGCAGGATCATCTCGGGAAAGTCGATGGGCAGAGAACTTAATCTTGAGCTCTTCCGGACTCTTCGACAGATCCTTCAAGTCGGCTGGGTCAATCGCGGGCAGCTTAATAACGCTTTCGAGCCTTTTTAGTTCCGATTCCAACTTGAAGAAATTCGCGTCGTCGACGGCTGGATCACCAGATTCCAAGAACACCCATGAAACCGAATCCTGGTCGACGAGCCCTTTGCATATTTTTTGGCGCAGCGGGCTGTTAAGCAAGCGAAGAATCGAGTCCTTTGTAAATGGTCCATCCCAGGCGACCGGGGATGCGCCCTCCACTTTCCTTCCCATTTCTACCACTAACCATACAGAATCACGATTCCGATACGACTGGACGATTGCCTCGGATTCGTCGGGGATTGCCTTGAAACCTTCGCTGACCTTTAGTCGCATATTGGCGGTTCTTCCCAATTCTCTCAAATCCTTGAGCAAGGCCATTTGGCTCTCGTCCAACGGAATGGAGGAAACAATGTGGACAGTGAATGGTTCTGGTTTCCAGTGCTCCAGCGCGTATCTAAATACCGGGATCGAGCAACATAGAGCCATCGATGCAAAGCTTGCTAGGAACGCGACCGTTAGGCAAAGTCGCACGAGGATTCTTGAAGAAAAACGAACGCTGCTCGGCAAACGCCCGTACCTTGTTAATCGGGAGGGTGAGGCTCCTGCCGAACCCATGCGGTCCATGGCACAAGCCTTGGAACGAGGGGCAGACTCGCACTTCCCACGCCCATCGCTAGCGCTCTGGGCGTGCCACACGCTGTAGTACGCGCGCCACACGCTGTAGTACGCGCGCCACACGCCAAGGACTTGGAAGCCGAACCAGTCTGGTTTTCGAAACTTTTTCATGCTTGCCTGCTATTCATCGAGCTTTGTGATTTCTACTCCCGACAGGACTGGGAGTCCGGAAATCGGCTTAAAGTTCAATTCAAGGATTTCGCCGAGCATAACTCGTTCCATGATTCTGACAAGTTCTTGGCCCCTCGATGGATCGAGTTCCACCTCGGTCGACGCCGAATCGCCATGTACCGTCACGGTGAATTGGCGGGTTGACTTTCCGATACTTTTGGGAAGTCCAAAATACAACTGAATACGGTAGGGGCTCTTGGCTACGTTGGGATTGGGCATGATCCTGACTTCTTCGGTATCCACAAACAATTGAGCTGCTCCCTCTTTTCCTGCGGTAAAGGCGTTCACAACCCTTTTTCCTTTGCCTCGAATGAGTAAGGCAATCGCATTGCCTGGTTTCCATTCGGGATGCTGGATTACTTCCATTATCAATTTCGCCAAGTTCGGTGTTCGTTGCAATTCTCCACGTTCGTCCGCCTTCGTCCATGGAGCCGGTTTCCAAGGTACGCTTTGCCTTGACACAACACGAGACGAAATGTTCTTTTTGGTTGCGTCGAATGGCGAGGCCGATCCAACCATCTCGGCGTGAATCTCCAGTTCGGTTTCTTCGTCATTGGCAGCATGGGCAGTGAACTGAACATAAGCCGATCGGACCTCGCTCGAAGCCGCGATGTTGATCTTGTCGAAACGCAGACCTACGATTTGGTTGGAGGCATCTTGTACCAATTCAAGATCGCTGCTAGACGTGTTGGTCACTCCATTTGCCTCCTCCTCTGCATCGTCCGCCGCTTCGATGATTGAGATGCCTGTGCTCAGTTGATAGGGACTGACCGGCTTCAACCAAACTCGCAACCCCGAAAGCCCTTGCACGCCGGAAGCAGTTATCCATGGCGTCTGGGCGCCAGGCATGGTGGCCGGATGGTCTTGATATGTCGTATAAGGCCCCTCGATTTCGATTCCAAGGCTTGGCGAATCCCCTGCAACGACAGGAAACTCGATCCAGGATACGCCCTTGGCATCGCGTCGATCACCCGGTGCCCCTAGATTGATTCCAAGTTGCAAAACGCGATCGGTCTTTTGCTGAACAATGGCCGCGTTGTCGATGGCCCAGGTTTCGAGCTCCGGCATGTGCACCAAGCCGATAGACGTTTGATTTTGATAGGAACAGCTACAGGTGCGAGTCATGTCGGGCGCATTGAGGATCCCGTTGGCAGCCACGAGGTTCGACGTGCAGCCTGACCGAAAACCACCTAGATTCCCGGTCCCGCTCTCAGTAAGCAAATCGTAATAACTTGCCGCTCCGGATCGAAACATTAGAAAATTTTCGCAGGCGGAAATCGTGTTGCAGCCGTACGCACGCGTGATTTTCCAAGGTTGCATGCGACCGGAAACCGGATTCTTTACCATCTTTTGCGAGCCATCCCGCAGATAGAATGCGCCAGCGGATTCGGTGTAGGCGTTTGCGTTCGAAATGATGAGATCATTGTGCAGAATACAGGGACCCGAATAGGCCAACGAGGGCTTGGACCAAACCACAGAACCATCCGTTGCGTGATACGCGGTCATGCCTTGACCTACTTCGGTAGCGAGACGGTCGCTGGCGGCCGCAGTTGCCTGCAACAAAATGTCCGAATCGGCAGAGTAGCCCAACCAAGTGCCGAAAACACCTTCGTTGACTTCCCATGCCTTGCTTCCAGTCATCGCGTCAAACGCAATGATTCGATAGGTCTTTGGCAATTCGCGGCCTCGTCGCTTTAAGAGATCCTCGACCGTCTTGGGATTTCGATCGAGAGCGTAGACTTTGCCATTCCCGGCCACAATTCCGTTGTGCCAAAAACTGTGCAACGCATCGACTTGCCAGAGCTGTTCACCGGTGTGACGATTGAATCCCATGATCGACATACTAGCCGCTCGATCCAAGCTCTTGGTACCAAAGCCCGCCTTGGCTTTGATTAACGCGGCGTCAACCTCATCGGCTTTTAGGTCAAGCCTCGACCGGTACTTGGCAAACCCAACACCGCCAATCAACACGTCTTGGTAAACACCAATGTATCCCCACTCCTGTGAACCCTCTTGGTTCTTTTGAGGCAACGCTATGTCTCGAACGTGCTGGCCGGTCGCGGTGTTCAAAACTTTGCACAAATTTCCTTCCACCATGTAAATCAAATCTTCGGTCACCACGAAGTTGGTGCCACGGCCGTTAGCGCCAGGGATATGCACTTGGTTGTACGCCGGATCAAGAGGAGTATCCGCATAGGTTGAGTCATAGAAGACATCAAACGTACCGAGATTTTCAAAGACTCGGTGCCAAAGGACCCGTCCGGTGTACACGTCACGAGCTGTTAAGGAGTTCATGCCTTGGAGAATGAGGCGTCCGCCGACCACTTGTTCGGGTGGACCGTGACCGTGTCGAGGAAGGACATCGACATTGCTATTCCCGCCAAACCACAACACACCTAACGGCAATTTGACGAGTCGATCATCGGACTTAATGGTGTTGGCAATGTTGCCATATTGATGTGTCCAATCCGAAGAGCCTGGCAATGGGCCAACACGCTTAACAACGACGCAGTTTGGCGTGCGTGTGATTTCGGCTTGTTCTAAGTCGATTGCTTTAACATCCGCTAACAACCTATCAAGATTGTTTGGCGAGGACAAAATCTGCAAAACGCCTCCGTACGGTCGCACTGAGTTATAGATTTGACGAATGCATTTTGGATCCTGAACGACGACTTGCGAAAGCTCTTCACCTAGGAAAATCATGTTGGCGATGTAAGGGGGCGCTCGAAACTCAAGGGGTGTTGCTACATGCGCGGCTCCGCGAACTCCATACCATCCAGCGGCATCCCAATCGCGTCGCAATTGTTCCACACGCTTCGCGTCCTCGTCGACGACAATCACTTGCTCAAACGCGGAAGTCTCGACGATTGCATTGAGTGCGTTACGAGCCTTTGCATCACCCATCCCAAACCAAAATGCATATCCCAATGAGTCACCGTGCGAAAGCAGCTCCCTGGCCAAGGCGTGAGCAGCATCTTCCGCTGTCTTGTTTGTCGATGAAATGGGGGCGAGAACCACCTCCGACTTCGGCTGCGAGGGATTTGTTATAGCTTCTCCTAAGACATAAATGTCTCCACTCATGGAAACCGCCACCAACTTGCCATTGCCAGCGATGAGGCGTTCGATCTGTCCATCGATTGGCATAGTCCAAAGCGATTGCGGGACTGCATCTTGGTTTGGCAAACGAATGGCGGTTAACAAACTTTTTTTCTCCGAGTTGTTTTTTTTCTCCGAGGTGTTGTCGAGTGGTCCGGCAGAATAAAGTACGCCGCCCGCCAGTATCAAATCACCCCGTCCGTCCCCAGGAATATCCCACAATTTGGTCCCGTCTGGTTTCCAAGCGCATATCTTGGCAACATCCTTTTCCATTTCTGCTGAGTAGAGCACCTCCCCAGCCAGCACAGGTTCATTCGGCATGAACGCGGTCTTGACTCCGTTACCGAGAGCAAACTGACGGGTCCCTTTGATTCGCGTATGAACGTAAAAATAGTCGTCGTTGGCAGTTACAAACGAACCACCGGTTCCCTTGCTCCCTGCATTGAGTTCGAAGTAGCGTTGCTTGCCCGTATGTCGATCGAAGACGGCGGGGACGGATCTTCCGCCTGGGACAATGAGAGACTCTTTAGTCGCAACCAAAGCACCTTGTGGTCCAACGCCCGCAAAAGAAGGTGCACTGTGCGGCTGCTTTATGTACTGAGATCCAGTCTCGTCGTTAAGCCAAGTGACTTCACCAGTCTTCTTATCAAGAGAGTAAATGAACGTGCCCATAAATGGCCAAATGCTCGCCGCAAAGTAGACTTGATCACCGTAGATGACAGGGCCACCGCGAGCAGGCCACGCCGAAATCAGGCGACGGTTCCCGATTGCAAGGTGAGCGAGTGGCGCCCCTCGAAATCGCCATCGCAATGCACCGGTCGCAGCATCAATCGAATAAAGACAACCATCGTCGCTTGAAAAATAGACCGCTCCATCGGCTGCGGCCAAAGGAAGTCGAACTGGTCCATCTGTAAAATAAGTCCAGATCACCTTGCCCGAGTTAAGGTCGTACGAGACTACTTTGTCCGAGTCGTTGAAACCAACTATCAGTTGTGTCCCCAAAATAATCGGCTCTAAAACGCGATCGAATGACATGACATCCATATTCAGCGGGTCATCCCAAGTTTGCTTTCTTGGGGTGCCTGCAATCACGTGTTCAATCTGCAAAATCTTTCCCAGCGACTCCGGCGAGGAAGCGCTTCTCATCGAATTGCATCTCCACATCGGCCAATCTTCGCCTTGCAACGTGCTGTTCATCATGCCTAGCGAGAACAGAATGCAGTATGAGAAAGCTCGATAGAATCGGCTTTCGACCCCGTGAACGATTCGATCCATGTTTTCCTTTGCAAACTAATGCGCACCGAATACGGCACAAATGGTTCGGCCGCTGCAGCCTAGATTGTAGACCGTTCTTCCCTATCGCAAACATTCCCTGTTGTTGGGGACCAAGTTTTTCCTGGTTTGTCGGTCGACCACCACTTGCATCGGCTGCACATCAAGACAGGCCAGTCGCGTTGGTCTTACTCAGTCGGAGGCCCCATCGGATTGGCGGCGGCCGTGCAACAAAACGCGATTCCATCGGGATCGAAGACTTTCTTAACGATCTCTTAAGGTTCAATTGGTAACTTCACGAATAAGGGACGTTGCAGCTAATGCAATTCGCGGTCGGAATTCCAAAAAAACCTACGTTTTTAATACGCAAAGAAGACGAAAAACCCATTGACGCAAATACGTTGCCAAAGATACTAAGCCCATCCTAAAGGGACTGTTTCTGCCATTACCACCAGCTAGGCGCATCGCAAACCTCCTAATTTACCATGGCCGCTGCGACTTTTGTCGCAGCGGCCTTCTTCATTTATTAATCTACGCTAGGGTTTTATATGGTTTGGAATCGAGTTGTGGGCTTGGGTCTACTTTGTACATTGCTTACAGGCTGTTTTGGCGGCGACGCTAGTGAAAGGGCAGTTGCACCAGCTAAAGTTACTGTCACATTCAAAGGCAAACCTGTAAGCGGAGCGACTGTTCAATTTCTCTCAGTCGAAAATCCTCAGCCCGCAGTTGGCATGACCGATGCCTCAGGTAACTGTTCTTTGACAACCTACAAAACCAACGACGGTGCCATCATTGGCAGCAATCTCGTTACGATTACTAAAGTGGAAATCGATGCAACTAAAGTCAAACCGGTTCGCGAAGAGGATAAGGATCTAGTCGGAGTAACCCCCCCTCCAACCCTTAAGAGCATGATTCCTGAAAAGTATTCCGCCCCGGGCTCTTCGGGACTCAAAGAAGAAGTGAAAAAGGGTCAGAACGTCTTTTCCTACGAGCTCAAGGATTAGTCACTCCCCGGAGATGGTCCGGTTTTGCAACCCTCCCGCTGGAGATCGTCCGTTTAAGGAACCTGCAAATTCATTGGTCGGTGGGGTGAGGCTCCTGCCGAACCATGGCGGCGCCCGCTCGGCAGGAGCCTCGCTCTCCCGTTGTTTTTCAATCGACTAGGCATTGCAAAGATGTTTACAGGGGTGGCCTCGCCCTCCCGGAATTGAAAGCTCACACAAAACATTAAACCGGACGATATCCAAAAGGGAGGATTACTTTCCTGGTGGCCGAGATATTCAGCCACGACTGCCGGGCTAGAATGAGTTGCTAGTCATTCGCCAGATCTGCTCGAGGTTAGTAGGGGGGTAAGATGCTCAATCCAATCCAAACCGCCAAAAACGCGTTTCCCCATTCGCACGCCAACGCCTTTCGAGCCATGAACGCTTTGACCCAGGAGGGACTCGTCGTTGGAGGTCGCAGAAACATGGTCAAAGCCAGTTTGGCAGGGATGGCTGGTCTGTCGCTCCCGGGCCTCCTTGCGTCGCGCGCCCAAGCTGTTTCTATAGGAAACAAGTCCCCGAAGACCAAAAGCATCATCCTGCTTTGGATGACAGGCGGACCAAGCCAAATCGATACTTGGGATCCTAAGCCAGACAGACCGATCAACAATCGCGGGCCGTTTGGTGTCATCAAAACAAAGCTTCCAGGCGTCCACTTCTGCGAGCACCTTCCGAAACAGGCAGCCATGCTCGATAAGTTCACCATTATTCGTTCGGTCGATGCCAAGTTCAGCAATCACGAACCGAATATGGTCTTTCAAACAGGCAATCTTGACGCGGAGCCACGAACCAACCGCGAAGCGTCTCGCTATCCCTCGATCGCATCGATTGTCGCCAAACATCATGGCCCTAACGATGCATCGATGCCACCCTACGTTGGGTTCTACCGTTCCCCGAGCCACATCGCGTTTGGTGGTTACCTTGGCCAGCAATACAACCCGTTCCAAGGGAACTTGGCGTCGAAGCTTCCGATCTACGATTTGGTCGGTACCGACTCTGGAAAGATGACCAACGCGGAGTTGTTTCAATTGCCCAAAGGCCTCGATATCCAACGGCTCAACGATCGCCGCACTCTCCTGAGAGATCTCGACCTGATTCGGCGAGATATCGATACGAGCGGGGCCATGAGCGCTACCGATGCGTTTCAGCAACAAGCGGTTGACCTATTATTGGGGGCGAAGGCGCGGGATGCGTTCGACCTGACCCTTGAGCCGACCGCTATGCGGGAGCGGTATGGACGTCATTTGTGGTGCCAGCAAGCCTTACTGGCGCGTCGGCTGGTCGAAGCTGGCGTGGCGTTCGTCACCATCGATTTGAGTTACCACACCGCCAGCGGTACTTGGGACAATCATGGTGACAACATTCCACCTTATGGTGGCATTTCGAAGGGGCTAAAACCGCTCTTGCCGCTTTTCGATCATCTTTTGACGACCTTGGTAGGAGATCTTGATGAGCGAGGCAAACTCGACGATGTTTTGGTGATTGCCATGGGCGAGTTTGGGCGGACACCCATGATGGGAACTCAAGCTAGTACAGATGGCCGAGATCATTGGCCGAACGTCATGTCGATGTCGCTGGCTGGCGGCGGGCTTCGCCATGGACAGGTCATCGGAGCAACCGAAAAGGATGGAGGCTCTATCAAAGAGCGGCCAGTGACCCCCGGCGATTTAGCGGCATCTATCTATCGCTATTTTGACGTTCCGCTCGCGACCCAATACGTCGACCATCAAGGCCGACCTAGAAACGTCGTGGATCAGGGCACCCCGATCGCCGAGCTAGGCTTGTAATCGTTAGCACGGGCAACCTTTCGAACTGGATTTTCCGCTGAGCGAGGGCCTCGCTCAGCTACAGAGGAACATTTCGGGAACTGGCGCCACGACTTCTTCGTCCGAATGCTAGTGCTTCTTCAAGTCTAATTCTCGGGGCTGTAAATCCAATGTAGAACGGCACTCCGTGCCGTTGTTCTCGGCACAGATAGGCTGTGAGTTTATTCGCAAGGTGCAGAAGTTTGTCGCCTTTTGCTCCGCAAAAGTGTGTTAACGAGGCGAACTTTCGCGGAGCGAAAGGCGACAATGCGTTGAGCCCCATCCTATTTTGTAGGCATGAAAAAGTACTAGTCACTGGTTAGCAATTACTAAAATCAAAAAGAGTTAAAGGAGCTTGAATCATGTGTTGCTTTGCGAAAACAGTCCTATCCGTTTCCAATACCAATTTATTCGCTCGGCTTTCCGGAAATGGCACGCAGTTCTTGGTCTACCAAATGCAGTTCAAGTCGGAGCAGGTCAATGCCATGATCTTGCCATTGCCGACGACTTTGCCGGCCCGAGATGAGGCCGTACGATTTGTTTCCTTTGAAAAATATGATTCGTTTTTTCAAGACCTCAATTCCGGTTTTCCGGTCGAATCGCCTCCGACCCTGAGTCGAAGTTTCCCGCCGACCAACTCCAAAGTCGACGCAAAACTTGAGGTTCATGAAGTGGGACAATTCGTGGCTTCGTTTGTGCCATCTCTCTCGGATTTCGATCGGCTCGATCCGCAATTTGTCATTCCCAAGGAATCGTGGGACAAGATTCCCGAGTATTCAGATTATGGCTTCGCTGTCTTTCAACTCAAAGAACTTTCAGGCAAACCGCACCCGATGGCGTTTGAATTTCCAACGCGATTTCGCGACCGTGTCTTTTTCCCAACAGTTCATATTCACGATGGGCAAGTTCACCCAATCGAAGAATTCGACCACATGTTGTACGCTCAAGACTCGGAATTTGATAAAGCCGCAGTCAAGTATCTCGGCCCAAAAGGAACAAACTCGCGCACGGGCTTGGTGCGATCGAAAGGAGCTGCGAGGGACTTCATGAAGATTGGCTTATCACAGGGTTTTGTTGAGGGCAATCAGCTTGTCCATCGGATGGAGGTACGCGGCCGTCATGCTAACACGGACATCACTAAGAAGATCTCGGCCGATCTCGTTTCTATGTCGGACTGGAGCGATCCAGTTCGCCGGCTCTGGCCATTTGGGCCAGGGTTACTCGCGCTGGCTGGCTTGGGTTGGTTTATCCGTCGCCGAGCTCGAGTCATGACCGATCGATCACAGTAGGGCGTCACCAACTTCGAATGGCTGCCACTGCGAGCAACACCGTGGCTAAAGTCCACAGGTTGATCGGGGACTTAGCCAAGCAATTTGAGGGTTTATTGTTAAAGTATTGAAAATTGCATATTGTGTGCTTAGACGTGGTATGAGCATACTTACAAGGTCAACGGATTGGAGGACTTCTGATGCGTTAGGATAGAAAAATCACACAAGGTACTTCTCTAAAACCGAGAAACGTTATGCATGTCCCGTGGTTCGGCAAAATTGTCCATAAGTGCGGTTCTACTGCCACCAAACGCGCTAAGCAACTTCATACGAATAGAATGCGATGCAAATCTCGGAGTTTGATTCGAAACCGTCTAAACGGGCTTGAGTCGCTGGAGGACCGCCGCGTGTTTGCGGGCTTTAGTTTGGTTGGCTCGGCTTTGCAAATCAATCTGGCATCCAACGAAGCGATCGGCATTACTTCGGGGGGCGGAAGTTATGCCTTTGCGCTGGCTTCGGGGACATGGAGCGGCAGCGACGTGGCAGGAGCGACCGGAAACGGACTCGCAACACTTTCAGCTGCGGCAGCATCCGTCACCGCTGTTAGCATTGACGATACGGGTACGGGTGTCGCCATAACGTTTGCCAACAGTGGAACGAACACTTACCTCTCCAGCTTTACAGTAACCTTAGACGATGCCTCCGCTGGTTCGATTGTTTTCAATGGCGCATCACTTTTCGCGGGCAATGCTGGACTCTCCGTTAGCAGCAGCAGGAATATCTCGGTGAGTTCGGGTGCTACGGTCTCGACCGTAAATGGCAATCTAACGATGGCCGCTAACCAACAGGCCGTGGCTACGACGGGTGCATTCGTTGGCCTTGATCTGAACGGTGGGTCGGTAAAGACCACTGGCATAGGGGCATTAAGCCTTGCGGGAAAAGGTGGCACGATAGGAAACGGTAACTTCGGGATACGAGTTCGAACTGGGAGCTCGGTCGAGACGACGGGCGCAGGTTCAATCCTCTTGACCGGAACCACAGGGTCCATAGTAGATGCCAGCAGCTACGGGATCCAGGTTATCGACGTAGGTTCGACAGTCAAAACACAAAGCGGAACCGGAGCGATCACTCTCGTTGCCGACACCTTGGACCTTGCCTCTTCGGTCGCGATCAACGCAGGTAGCAATGCGGTTACACTACGTCAAAGAACCAATGGTGTTGCGATAGATGTTGGCGGTAACGATTCGCTAGTCACGCCTACGTTGGGTCTAACTGACACTGAACTCGATTCGATCACAGCAAGTTCATTAAGTATCGGAAATAGCAACAGCGGCGCAATAACGGTCAATGCAGTTATCAGCCCTGAAAACTACAAGACCCTTGGTTTCGGCAACAACGTCACCTTCACCGCTGCTTCGGGCTTCCTGGCAGACGTTGGTCCGACCGCATCGACGTATGAAAAAATCTCAGTCTTGGGCACTGTTTCGATCACAGCTGGAGCTACACTGGCTCTTTCCTCGACAGGCGGCTACGTCGCGGCAACTGGGGACATTTTCACGTTCGTGGCGAATGACCAATCCGATTCGATATCCGGAACTTTCACCGGACCGAACCTAACCAATTTCCTCGGCAGTACCTTAATCGCTACACAAAGCTACGCTGGGGGGACAGGCAACGACTTGGAGATTGCCGTTCGCAATATGGCTCCGACCTTCACACCAGGTGCCAATGTATCCGTGAATGAAGATAGCGGTGCTCAAACGATTGCAAATTGGGCCACCGGGATTAGCGCTGGACAAGGGGAAACCGCCCAATCGCTCACCTTTACGGTGAATCGAATCACGCCGCCAGTAACCGCGACTCAAACCCAATGGGGTGGCTACGGTGGCGGAGCCCAGCACCAAGCGATTTCGTCCGTCGCTTCCCAACCGCTCAATGCGATACGTTGGCAGACTCCCGTCGACCTGAATCCACAATACTCTGGAACAAGCCTTCTTATTCACTATGGTACGCCTCTTGTAACTCAAGCCAACACGGTGATCGTGCCTGTCAAAACTGGTGCGACGAATGGGTTTAGAATCGACGCTCGAAATGGGGCCGACGGCACTCTGCTATGGAGCCAAACAACCGATTACATTCTGCCCTCGCACAATTGGACGCCAAGTTATGGGCCAACGTTGTCGGTTGGAAATCGGATTTACTTCCCGGGAGCTGGAGGGACGGTTTACTGGCGCGACGCTGTCGATTCGCCGACCGCCACAGCTTCCGGCCAAATCGCGTTTTATGGACTGGCTAACTACAACGCCAATCAAACTGCTTTCAACAACGGTATAAGTATCTCGACGCCACTTACTGCAGACGCGGCAGGAAATATCTATTTTGGCTATCGCACAGCGGGCACCAATCCGCTAGGGATTACCGATGGTTTTGCTCGCATTGCATCGAATGGTACAGCCATTTTCACGTCGGCAACGACAGCGAGTTCCGGTTTGTTCAGCCATGCTGTGACGAACGCAGCTCCCGCGGTTAGCCTCGACGGTCTCCACCTTTATGTAGTCGTCAGCAGTGGGCAGGGGTTTGGTCAAGGCAAATTATTGCGACTCAATAGCTCGACCCTAGCTCCGGAAACAAGTGTGGCTTTAAAGGACGTTAAGTCAGGAAACAATGCAAGCTTGCCCGATGATGGCACCGCTTCGCCGATGGTAGGACCAGATGGCGACGTCTATTTTGGCGTCTTCGAAAACCCATTTGGACCAAACCATTATCGAGGCTGGATGCTTCATTTTTCGAGCGATTTGACGCAAACCAAAACACCAGGCGCTTTCGGTTGGGATGATACGGCGTCGGTAGTACCAAGTGACATGGTGCCTTCGTACCACGGGACATCCCCCTACTTGTTGATGACGAAGTACAACAATTACGTAAGCGCGGGTGGGGATGGTGTAAATAAGATCGCAATTTTAGACCCGAACGCCACTATGATAGATCCAATAACTGGCTCAACGGTAATGTTGGAGGTTTTGACAATCGCTGGAGCCACTCCAGATTCAGAATATCCGAATTCGCCAGGTGCCGTTCGCGAGTGGTGCATCAACACAGCCGTAGTCGATCCAGCAACCAAATCGGTTCTCGCTAATAGTGAGGATGGAAAACTCTATCGCTGGGATCTTAGGACCAACACATTCACCCAAGTGATCACCTTAACGCTTGGGATTGGCGAAGCTTATACGCCTACGTTGATTGGGGCGGATGGTGCGGTCTATGCAATCAACAATGCAACGTTGTTCGCGGTCGGCTACGCCCTCAATGACCTCAACAGTGGATTGTTCAGCGTTTTGCCATCAGTCGATCCCGTTACTGGTACCCTGTCCTTTACCCCAGCCCCAAACGCGTTTGGCACTTCCCAAATCACTCTCTCACTCAAAGATAACGGTGGGACAGCCAATGGCGGTGTCGATACTACGACTCGCACTTTCGGAGTAAGCGTCCAAGGAATCAATGACGCCCCCGTCCTTACCCGTTCGAACGCAAGCGTAACCGGAAATGTGTTGACCGCTTTGACGAACAGCGGCACTTGGAGTGATGTCGATTCTAACTTTGTTACCTTAAGTGCTTCCTTGGGGGTTGTGACCAAGAACGGGGATGGGACGTGGAATTGGTCCTATACACCATCCGCGATTTTCACCAATCAAACCGTGGTGATTACGGCTAACGATGGAGCGATTGCGACAACCGCATCGTTTACTATAACCACCCAAGTGAATGTTTCGAATTCGAAGGTTTTTTATAAAGGGTCCGACTTTGCAAATATCAGCGTAGATGCAGCGCTGGACTCGTCGAAGGTCCTGGCAAAGTCGGGCGCAGCTGCATTGACTTTGTCCTACTCAAACTTGATCAACACCGTTAATGGTATCAACGGCCTTGTCTTGGATATTGCCGGACTAGTAGCGACATCCCTGACCGCATCGGACTTTGGACTGCGCATGAGTCCTCAGGGTCTATTCAATGAAGCGGCCAATCCACCGAATACGTGGGCGGACGCACCATCTCCGACGGCAATTGTGGTGACCCCCGGCAATTCCACAACACCATCGCGGGTTCGATTGGAATGGGCTGATAATGCGATTGCCAACCGCTGGTTACAGGTCCGCGTTTTTGCAAACGGAAATACCGGGCTAGGGAATACCCAGGTCTATTATTTGGGCCATTTGAAAGGGGAGTTAAATGGTCAATTGGTCGCGGGCGCCTACTTTGTTACCAACGCAGATTTAACAATGGTACTGCCCATCGGTGGTGGGCTTACCACCGTGACCAACATACGCGATGTTGATAAGAACCGTTTTGTAACGAACTCGGACGGCGTTGCGATTCGGGACGCCGTGATTGCAGGCTTGAAACTCAGGAACTTCACTATCCCCGTTGCCGGTTCTACTGCGGAAGGAACCAATATCGGCAACAGCGGCGGAAGCGCTGTGGCTAGCTCTGCTGCCCCGCTTCCTTCTAGCGCAGCAAGTTCATCGAACCCATCCACCAACCCAGCAAACGAATTGATTCTTTCAACTACCGGACGGGGGCTGCAACAGACTAGTTTGAACATTCTGATAACAACTTCGATCACCCCTCCTCCGGTCGAAGTAAAATCAGATATTCAGATAACATCTGACGGTCAACAAAACCCGTCCAACCGACTTTCCAGTCGACTGGTAGATGATTTTTTTGCTGAATTGACACTAGGTTCCTTGGTCCGCAAGTTGCCTCGAATTAGCCTGTAATTCACAAACCCAAGTTCGGCTGCAAAGCAGTCATGAATTCTGCGATAGGTATGCAAATGCGGTTCATAGCAGTTGTCTTCGGTCTTGCGTTGGGTTTTTGTCCCCTCAGCCGCGCGGATATTATCTTCACGCTCGTTCAAGCGACCCCAGGCCCTATCACCGTCGGCAACTCCATGGATTTCAATCTCTTCATGCGCGCTGCGGGAGGGGTTGTCGATAATTCGGGTGGGATCTTAAGTGCCAATGGAATTGCTGGGATTGACTTCCGTGTGAATGCCGCCGATCCATTGGAGCTTGGAACAGCCACCCTTGGCGGAGTATTCACCTCTGGTACCAGCGATTACTTTCCAGCCGCCAACGTTCCGCTTCCGTACCAAATCCCGTTCCCTTCGTCACTGGCTTACTTTGCTGGTAACAACGGAACAGGGCTTGCCTTGGGAACAACGGATCAGCTGGTTGCCACGCTAAAATTGGGAACGACTGGGGCTACGACGGGTACTTACTCAATGGGCTTGAATGTTGTGACCGTCGTTGATGCTGGCTTTGCTCCATTCACCATTAGCACTTCGAATTCAACTTCTTCTATCAAATACACCATTACAGCGGTCCCTGAACCGAGCTCCCTATGCTTGATTGGACTGGTCTTTTCAGGGCTTGTTGCAACCAATCGATTTCTCCGCAAAAAAAGCAAGAGCCGCGCGACGCCTTGCTGAATTGGTAACAGCTACCAAGAACGCTACCAACGATCCTTGACTCTCGCTTCGAAGATCGATCAAGCCGATGCCCAATCCTAGAAGAACTGCTCACGCTAATTCGTCTACAAAGAAGTTTACCAAACCGCTGGTCGTGACTTGCCTGACGGCAGCTGCTATTGCCTATGGTTGCTTGTTTCTATGGCAACCTATTGAGAGAGGGCTCATCGGAGTCGATGATGAGGAGGTCAGCCGGGGCAGATTTGTCCTGACGAGCCTCCTCTATCCCGAAGTTCGAATTGCGACCTGGTTGGATGGTGGTCGATTGCCTAGTGGTTTTTCCGACCGTATTCCGATCGTATTCGGCACCATCGTTTGGCTGGCTTTGGGCGCCGTGATAGGTCTACCTTTGGTAAGGCCCCTATTTATTCGCATTCGTACATGGTCATCGCGTATCGAGCAACTATCGATGGCGATCCTGGTGGGGCTTGCGCTGCTTTCGACGATGACGCTCGTCGTTGGACTGGTGGGTGGCTTGAAAGGTCGTGTGCCTTTGACCGCAGCCATTGCGGCTCTGGTACTAATAGTCTATGGCACCTCGCGATCGACAAAGAGTATCTCTTCCAAAGATGCAGAATCTGACATTTCTCTGCCGGAGGCTGCCCTTTCAAAAAAAGGGATCGATCGATTTTTCTTCCTAGTTATCGTTGCGTTAACCGGTTTCGCGGCGGCGGCCATGATGCTCGGTTCTTGGCTTCCGCCAAGTGAATTTGATGTACTCGAGTATCACCTTCAGGCTCCCAAAGAGTTCTTTCAACAGGGCTCGATTGGTTTTGTTCCTCACAACATCTACGCCAATATGCCACTTGGGACCGAGATGCATAGTCTGGCGATGATGACTTTGGTAGGTGCGGAGGACGCTTGGCTTGGCGGCTTGATTGGGAAGTCGATCACCGCTGCATTTTCACTCGTAGGCGCGGCGTTGCTCGGTGCTTTTGTGACTCGCAAGTTCGGGGCGTTGTTTGGTTGGTGTGCTTCAGGCCTTTGGCTGACGTCGCCTGGGATCGCGCATGTGGCCATATTTGGGTTGATTGACGGAGCCTTGGCAACGTATGTCTTAGCGTCAGCGGTAGCGACCATCGGTGCTTTGGAGTCGTTATGGGGAAGAAGTTTGGCTCCTCCGAAGCATGAAGCCAGTGAACCGTCGCGTGTTCGTTTGTTGACCTATTGGCGGCTCGCCGGAGTGACTTCCGGCGCGGCTGCGGCAGCCAAATACCCCGGCCTGATTTTGGCGGTTATTCCCGTTTGCGGACTCTTGGTTTGGGCGGCTTGGCGATACAGAAGTGTTTTTCAAAAACACGAGGTGATACTTACCGCAAGCTTGATCGCGCTCGAGTTAGCGGCGACATGCGGACCGTGGTACCTAAAGAACTGGGTTCAGGCGGGGAATCCTGTCTACCCGCTCGCCGCCGATTTCTTCGGCGGAAAAACCTTAACACTCAACAAGATAAACCAATGGAAACGAGCACACACTGCGCCAAATCCCCAAACCACCGATCAGGCAAGTTCGAAGGTATCCGATGCGACTCTTTTACGATCGGTTTCGGTCGCCCTATCGGACGCAAAACGACTCGGACTAACTTCCCTCTATGTTCAGCCTGCCGTGATCCTTGGGCTGCTGGCATGCATGTTCGCATCGTTTAAGCTTCGCCAAGATAGTCACTTTGTTCTGCTAGCAACGTGGATTGGGTGGGCGGGATGGATCGTATTGGTATGGTGGTTTGCAACCCATCGTATTGACCGTTTTTGGTTGCCGCTAACCGGACTATGGGCGGGGCTAGGTGCAATTGGATTCTGGTGGTTGTACCGAACGGTGTCCCCTTGGTTATCCCAATCGATCGTCGTCCTGGGACTTGGATACGGATGCGTCTTGAACTCGTCACCTACGATCGCGGACAACCGGTACTTTGTTTCGATAGCCGCTTTGCGAGAGGATGCAGGGGACGAAGACCAAGTGCCGAGGGTTTTTCCAACCACAGCTTGGATCAATCGCCATTTGCCACATAGTAACGTGCGAATCCTTCTGGTTGGGGAAGCCAGGGTGTTCGACTTTATCGCCCCTATCGAGTACAGCACATGCTTTGACGTAAATCCTGGCGAAGTCTATCTCAAAGGAAAATCGCGAGCGGAACAACTGGAATTGTTACGGCAACGGGGCATCACCCACATCATGATCCAATGGACCGAGATAAATCGCTATCGTTACCCTAGTAATTATGGTTTCAGCGATTGGCCTCAACACAGCGACATCCAACAACTTGTTGACGAGGGAGTGGTAAGTCGGATTGACTGGGGATTTCCGGTAACCACGGCCGAACTATTGGAAGTCAAATGACGCGTTTAATCCAGAGCGATATCGTGTGGCATGCCGCAGGCCGGGGAGGGTAAACTGATTTGTGCAAATGCCGATGGCACTTCACCCTCCCCTCGCTTTGCTCGGCCCTCCCGGGCAACGCTGTGAAGTATTTTTTCCTGTGTTTCGCTACCACTGGCTTCATGCCAGTGGGGCGATAATTGGCAGCTACTAGTTCACTAGACCAAGTTCTTTCGGACTGCCCAAACCGCTGCTTGAGTGCGATCCGACACACCAATCTTGCGCAGGATATGTTGGACGTGCTCTTTCACCGTTTCGTAGCTAATACCAAGCGACTGCGCTATTTCTTTGTTCGTAAGTCCATTGGCTAGTTGCTTGAGAACTTCGCCTTCACGTTGAGTGAGAGGAATCTCAGAGTCACTCCCCACTCGCATGGTGGCCAACGAGCCGGTTACTCGCCTGAGTTCCTCACGACTCCAAATGTTTTCGCCTTTGGATGCGCGTTGAACAGCTTCTAAGATTTTATCTTGCGGGTCTGTTTTTAGGAGGAAGCCATTAGCACCCAAGGCCACTGCCCTCGCGATGTAGGTCGGATTATCGTACGAAGAAAAGATCAGCACTGGTTGCGTGGGCGTATGGGACTTGATTTTGCCGAGCAGTTGCAAACCGTCTCCCCCTGGAAGACGAACATCTAAGATCACCAAATCAAATTTGGAGGCCAAAAACTTGTTAAAACCCTCGTCGGAGTTCGATGCCTCGTCCGAGATTTCTGCATCGGAACCTAACAACATTTGCCTAAAACCCAAACGCACAATTTCGTGGTCATCGACAAATAGTATTTTGCTTTTCAAGAGGCACCTTCTTTGGCGAGTAGATTCAAGGAGGTGAAAATACCAAACTGGCGTATTCCCCCTATCTGGTCAGTTTTTTCTAGACAAAAAGAGGGGTGCATTCTTCGCAGGAAAGTGGGTTTGTGTACGGAAATGGCGAAATGAGCGTGATGGTGCAATATCCTCACCTTAGCATGCAAATGTGGTGAATACCATGCGGTCAGCCCTTTTGTCATGGTTAATCGGCGAGTGTCCCACATTTCGGAACCGTTTTTTTGGTTCGATGGGGTTCTTTCGACTGGTATGGCATCGCAGACGGTAAGGATGCTATTTTCGACATGCGAAGGTTTTTGCGTGTCAGCAGTTTTGTGCATGAAAAAACTAAGTTTTGACGAGCAGTGCAAGCAAAGGAATGCGGAATGTACAAGCTTTTGTTGTGTTGGCGCTATTTAAAAACACGGTGGATCGCCTTAGCGTCGATTGTTTCCGTAACGTTAGGCGTAGCGACTTTGATCGTCGTAAATAGCGTTATGGATGGCTTCACGTCGCAAATGCAGGATCGAATGCATGGAATTCTGAGCGATCTGGTGGTTGAAACGCGGGGTACCAATGGCATCTCGGAACCAAACTGGTACATCGAACGCATTCGAGCCCGGATCGGCAATTCGGTTGAAGGAGTCACGACCGTGGTGACACTTCCGGCCATGATGACATTTCATCACAACGGCGCGGCACATACCCAGCAGATCAATTTGATCGGAATTGATCAAAAAACGTACGCGAGCGTGAGTGATTTTAGCAAGTACCTTATCCATCCGGACAACCAGTCGAAACTGGATTTCAATCTGAAACAATCGGGATATGCTCCTAAGCGTGAAGCCTTGCAGCCAGCCGGGTGGGAATATCGAAATCGAGTTGAACTGCTCAAAAAGGAGCGACTCTCTCAACTAGAACAATACCGTGAGCTTCAAGAAAAGATCGCGAAAGAGCAGCGGAACCAACTTAGCAATCAGTTGCGTGACAACGATATTGACCCGGGTAATTTGGAACCCAACCCAGATTCAACACCCGGGTCTTTGACAACGAGTAAGACTGAATCGGACACAATCGCAAACATGCTTTCCGGACCTAGCATTCAGCCTACTCAGTCGGGCGAAGGCCGAGGCCGCGTTTTTGACGCATCCAAGGAACAGCGAACGGGCATCGTTCTTGGAATTGGGATTGGGAGTGTTCGAGGCCGCGATGTTGCCGGCAAAGTCAAAGACTATTTCTTTATCCGACCGGGTGATGACGTTAACGTTGCATTTCCAAACGCAGGTACACCGCCCCGGGCCATAGATGAGATGTTTACGGTCGTCGATTTCTATGAAAGCAAGATGAGCGAATACGACGCAACCTTTGCGTTCGTACCAATTGAAGCATTGCAAAGAGCTCGGGGCATGATCGATCCTTTGTCCAAGGTGGGAGCCGTCACGTCGATTCAAATTAAATTAAAGAAAGGGTCGGATCTTTCTGCGGCACGCGATGCCTTGCGAGACGAGTTTCCGCCCACCGAATCCTATGTTCAGGTCAACTCTTGGCGGGACACGCAGGGACCGTTGTTGGCAGCCGTTCAAATGGAAACCACCATTCTAAACGTTCTCTTGTTCATGATTATCGCGGTGGCGGGATTCGGAATCCTTGCCACGTTTTTCATGATCGTGGTTGAAAAGACACGAGATATAGGTGTACTCAAGTCGCTTGGTGCGCCCGGTAGCGGGATCGCCTCGATCTTCTTGGGTTACGGTGTCTTGCTCGGTTCGGTTGGTTCTGGCGCCGGAGTCGTGTGTGGACTTCTCTTCGTTTGGAAGATCAATCAAATTGCCAGAGTGCTTGAATGGTTCACCGGACGAGAGGTATTTGACCCCACCGTCTATTATTTCGACTCGATTCCAACCATCATCCATCCATTTACTATCGTCTGGGTCAGCATCGGCGCGGTCTTGATCGCGATCATGGCAAGCGTCTTGCCATCCATTCGTGCGGCTCGCATGCATCCTGTAGAGGCCTTGCGTTATGAATAGCACCACATCTGCGAAAATGCTGTCAAAGTCTTCAACTTCTGCCACTGGTCCTTACCGCATTGTTAGGCCGGAACTTGAACTCGATTCGCTCGAGACTGCGATTGCAAAGTCAGGTCAGCCGGAAAACGTTGGCAGTCAATCCATTGTGGTCGCTCGCGATGTAACCAAGTCCTACCGACGGAGCAAAACGATTGTGCCTGTGCTCAAGGGGGTCGATTTTAGCGCGGAACGGGGCAAGATTACTGCCATCATTGGCCAAAGTGGTTCAGGCAAAAGTACTTTGCTTCACCTGCTGGGAACCCTGGATAGACCAGACTCAGGCGAAATCCATTTCGATGGTCAACGCACAGACAATCTGCCCGCCCGCCGGCGCGACGCGTTTCGCAACAAACAACTTGGAATGATTTTTCAGTTCTATCACTTGCTGCCCGAACTGACCCTGCTCGAGAACATTATCGCTCCCGCCATGATCGGGCAGAGTGTTTTCTCGTATTTTCGTAACCGTTCAACGATTATTCAACGGGCCAAAGCTCTCGCGGAAATGGTCGGCCTATCGCATCGTCTGCATCACAAGCCCTGCGAGCTCTCCGGAGGCGAAATGCAACGCACTGCCATTGCTCGAGCGCTAGTCACGGACCCCCAGCTGTTGCTGGCTGACGAACCGACCGGCAATCTCGACCAAGAATCCGGACAATCCATTTTGCAGTTGATGAGGAATCTAAACCAGGATACCGGCTTGACCATTGTCATGGTCACCCACGACGAGAACATCGCGCAGCAATGCGATGCTTTGGTTCGATTAAAGGGCGGCAAGCTGGAGCCACTTAAGTGATTTGGCAATCTTTGACGATTGTAACGATCAGTCTAATGTTTCCGTCACAGAGCAGCCGATTTGAGCACTACAGACTAAGCTCAACAAGGCCATTTCAACTACGGAACCGAACGGATGTACGAATCATTCTTTGGATTTGTCAAAAGACCATTCCTCGCCGCATCCACGCTTGACCGCTATTTTCCTGCGACAAGCATTGAGCAGACTTTTCAAACCACGTCTCGTGCAATTCAACGCGGTGAGGGGCCAGTTGCAATCTTCGGTGGAACGGGATTGGGCAAGACAATGTGCTGCCTTCGGATTGCAGAAAGCTTTCGACGCAATTTTGAAGTGGTGATGCTCTCTAGTTCTCAGCTCATTACGCGTCGGGCTCTGCTTCAAAACCTTCTGTTTGAACTGCGCATGCCGTATCGAGACATGACCGAAGGTGAACTTCGCCTCTCGCTCATGAGTCGACTACAACCTTCGTCGGAAAACCCTACCGATGGATTGGTCTTGGTGATTGACGAAGCCCAGACACTGTCCATGAAGTTGCTCGATGAAATTCGCCTACTGACGAACATTGTTCGCAATGGCATTCCAAGGGTCCGTTTGGTCCTCTGCGGAACAATGCGATTGGAGGACTGCCTTTCCCATCCTCACATGGATTCGCTCAATCAACGTCTTGCTGCACGCTGCTACCTGACTCCTTTAAGCAGCCAAGAAACCGGTCAGTATGTCATCCACAAAATTGAACTGAGCGGTGTAGAGGGATCTACTGTTATGACTCGCGATGCCTTGGACGCGATTTATCGAGGTTCGGATGGGATCCCAAGACTGATTGACCAACTCGTGGATCAGTCTTTATTACTAGCCTGCAATGATCGCGAACGCCCAGTTTCGGCCGCTATGGTCGGCCGAGCTTGGTGCATGCTTCAACAACTTCCTAATCCGTGGAGCGAACCCGAATCGATTGCCAAGAGCTCACCCTTCTCAACCTCTAGCCCAACTCCCGTCGCCTCGAGCACGACTCCGGTTACTCAAACACCCGTCCAGCTAAACGAGCCTCAAACCTCTTTTTCGGCTTCGAGTTTCGAAACCATGATGAAGGGTTCGGTTGCGTCGCAATTGAAAGTGCCTTCGAATTCCAACATCGAATTCGGGCAGCTCGATGACGACTTCAGCGATGATTCAATGGTCAGTCCACAGGAAGACTTAGGTGTCGCTGTCTCCATTATTGCGCCGTCGCACGCGGAAACGGACCTTGAAGATATAGTGGCGTTGCCTGAGACTCAGCCAGTTCCGGCAAAGAACTTGCTGGACGTTTTTGCTGGTGACTTTGACGAGGAGTTCTCGATTCCTGTTCAATCGTCCGATAGCTACCAATCGTATTCCGGCGCTGCCTATGGAAACTTGAATTACGACGTGTCCAATTTCGGAACTTCGAATCGGAACTCGACCGAAGAGAAGGCACTGGCATTCGAAGAAGCGAGTGATTTCTTTACGGTTCCAGCGTCTTCGCACGGTCCTTCGCTTGAGACCAGTTCTGATGGCAATCAGGATCTGCATGAGAATTACTTAGGACAATCTGCTAGCCTGTCTTCGGACGGTGGGCCATACCAGGACTCTCATGTTGATACCGTATCGAATATCTCGCCGGAACAAGCTGCCAACTTAGAACGACAAATCGAAGAGGAAATGCGAGAACTGGTTTCCGGACTGAATATGAATGCGATGACCTTCGATCCAGCCGATCCTTTGGATCATTTTGTTAACAATAGTAACTCCGGAATTCCTTCAGCGACGGAACAAGACCATGTCGATGATCGGCGCCTAGCCCATCATGCTCACACGGACGTAATCGCGTTTTCCGGTATGCACAGTTATTCCACCATGACGGAATCGGAGCGGGTGCCGGACCGAGCGGCGATGGGAGACGATCGAGATATGCTGGTCATTGAGGAGGATCTGGAATCCGTTCGAGGGGGAGTCTCGCAAGCCATGAATGGGACTCACCGCGCGGTTCTGCATCCCTACGCGAAACTGTTTACCAAACTAAGAAACTCGTAATGGATACCGCATCCAGCTCACAGGTCGTTCATTTGCCAATCGATGGAATCCTGAATCGCATTAACAAGGCACCGTCATTCGTTTTAGGGATTGGGACCGTTGGCGATGCCGATCCGTATCTCGTTCGCTCTGTGATCTCAGGTACGGTCGCTCGGTGTTCCGAAAAGGCACACCGCAACGCAATGCTTATCACTGTCCGTCCACTCAACGAATTGCAATTGCACGATTGGAACGGGAACGGGCTTTTCCACGTGGCTAAATGGTCGTACTTTGAAGAAACCAAGGTCGGAACCAAGTTATGGCATACACAGCTAGCGGATTTGCCTCGATGGAAGCAAGAATTCGGGTTGATCGTCTTTGATTTGGGGGCTGTAGATCTCCCCATGATGCCGCGAATTGGTAGACTATGCGACGGAATAGTAGTTCAGATGTTCGACCCACCAAACTCACGACAAACCATACAGGCATTGAAGTCACTGCAGAAGAATCGCCTGACGATTTTCGGAGTTTGGTCGGTTGAATCGAATTCCCGTTATACCGCAGCGTAACGAAAGCCGCTCGATTGACGTGATTTACAACCTCTAAATATCAATAGATTTGGGTATGATTTATGGTCCGTTGCTTGGTAACCGGTGGAGCGGGATTCATCGGTTCACATATCGTTCGCGGACTATTGGACGCAGGACACAAGGTACGTGTCCTCGATAATTTTTGCACCGGTAAGCGAGCCAACTTAGAAGAGGTTTCGGATCGCATCGACTTCATCGAAGGTGATATTGGCGACGCAATTGCGGTGCGCGAAGCGCTTTCGGGCGTCGAAAGGGTTTTTCATCAAGCGGCCTTGGCGTCCGTGCCTCTCTCTTTGGAGCGTCCGTTGGACACTCATCAGGCTTGCGCGACCGGCACACTCAATATGCTACACCACAGCGTTCAAGCGGGAGTCAAGCGTTTTGTCTACGCGGCCAGCAGCAGTGCCTACGGCGATCAACCAACTTCGTCCAAACGCGAGTCGGATCTGCCAATGCCACTTTCTCCGTACGCCGTCGCGAAGTTATGTGGCGAGTACTACTGCCAAGCCTATTATCACAGTTTTGGCCTGGAAACCGTTGGCATTCGCTATTTCAACGTGTTCGGCCCACGCCAAGATCCCGATAGCCCCTACTCTGCGGTCATACCGCTTTTCGTTAGTCGAATCCTCAATGGACAACGACCCCTCATCTTCGGCGATGGATTGCAATCTCGCGATTTTACTTACGTTGCGAACGTCGTGCATGGGAATCTTCTGGCCGCAGAACGACCTAATATTGGGGGGCGAACCTTGAACGTCGCCGACGGTGGACAAACCACGTTGTTGCAGTTGCTGAAAATTTTAGGGAACTTGCTCGGCAAGTCCATTGAGCCAGATTTTCAGCCAGCTCGAACAGGCGATGTACGGGATAGTCTTGCTGATATTTCACTCGCTCGAAAGCTGCTCGGCTACGAACCTCAAATTCGACTGGAGGAGGGAATCAAGCGGACCATCGCTTATTACCGATCCATCGTTGGCGAGTTTGCGCATTAGAACTTCGAATCGTTTAGAACGTAACAGCCATCCATGATCGTTTTCTCGTTGGTCGTTTTGCTGGTCGCTTTGTTGCCTTTTGCCATGTTTGTGAAAAATGGCATGGTGTTTTCGCGAGCAAGTTCGACGCCGGAGCAATTGCAATTCGCAGACTCCGCACGGGTCAGCATTCTTATACCGGCACGCAACGAAGCCGCCTCAATAGGGCCCGCGATTGAGGCCATCTTGTCCAATCGCCATCCGAATTTCGAAGTTCTTGTTCTCGATGATCACTCCGAAGATGAAACGGCCAGTATTGTCCAGTTGATGGCGGCTCGCGACCAACGCGTTCGGCTTGTCCCGTCCAACTCGTTACCCGAAGGTTGGAATGGAAAGCAGCACGCGTGTTGGCAACTGGCAAATCAAGCGCGGTACGAGTGGCTTCTGTTCTTGGATGCAGACGTTCGGCTTTCCTCGGATGCGGTTTCACGTTGTATGGCTGAGCAGAATCGCAGGCAGGCACCCTTGGTTAGCGGCTTCCCCATGCAAGAGACGGGAACCGTGGCTGAAAAAATCCTTATTCCTCTTATGCACTACGTATTGCTAAGCTATCTGCCAATCGATCGAATGCGGTCTTCACTCGGGGTTGGTTTGGCTGCTGGTTGTGGGCAACTCTTCCTGGCGGATAAGCAGGTATACATGTCCATGGGGGGCCATTCGGCGATTCGAGGTTCTCGCCACGATGGTATTCAATTGCCTCGAGCGTTCCGTCGGGCTGGACACAAAACGGATATCTTTGATGCGACCGATATCGCACGTTGCCGGATGTATGCGTCGACAAGGGAGGTTTGCAACGGGTTGCTGAAAAATGCTACCGAAGGTATTGCGAACGCTCGCTTGATCGTTCCATTCACGGTGCTCTTGATTGGCGGCTCCGTCCTGCCTGGCCTTGCATTGATCTTGGGAGTCCTAAAGGGTGCTTCGACGATTGCGCTGTCGATTCTGTTGTTGGCGTTCGCCATCTCATTTGTGCCGAGGCTTATGGCGTGCAATCGATTCCACCAATCCTACTTGGGTGCAGCGCTGCATCCGTTGGGAGTGGCTTGGTTTGTGGCACTTCAATGGATCGCACTGGTCCGAAAGCAAATGGGGTTAACCACCAAATGGCGAGGCCGGTCGTAGGCGTCGTGGCCGACGCTGGTCGTGGCCGACGCTGCTCGTGGCCGACGCTGCTAGCGTCGGTTCGGATGCTAGCAGCATCCGCCACGGTTCTCGCGTCGGTTCGGATGCTGGCAGCATCAGGCACGGAGTGCTTCATGTTGTCTTTACTTGACAGGCCAGTATGATGCCAGAGATGAATAGCCAAACCAATGAAATACAAGCTCTTTTAGCTACTCTGCCGTCGCACTTGGCGGAACGCACCTGGTTGAGAGCCATGGGCAAGCCGGACCATCGAGGGGATCGTGTCCTGTATTGGACCCACCATGCGCTGCGATCCGATGAGAACCCAGCCCTGGACGTTGCGATCCATTTGGCCGAGAAACTGAAACTGCCCCTGCTCGTCTATCAAGGACTTTCCGAACACTACCGATTTGCTTCGGATCGGCACCATACCTTTATTCTTGAAGCGGCTCGAGACTTGGAAGAGAGCTATGCCAAGCTAGGGATCCAATATGTGCTGCACTTGGACCGCACCAGTGTTCGATTTCCGCGTCTGGCCCGACTTGCGCATTCATCGGCCGTTGTCGTGACGGATGACTTTCCAATCGAAGCCACCAAACAATGGACAGAACAACTGGCGGAATCCAATTCGACCTCCGTTGTTCTTGTCGATACCGCTTGCATCGTCCCTACGCGACTCGTGGGCAAAGCGTACGATCGGGCGTTCGCATTTCGCGACGCGACTGCCAAGCTCTATCGTGACCGAGTGAATCGCGAGTGGCCAGCTATCCATACTACGGTTTCTCCCGCACCGGTCCCTTTTGAGTCGTTGAAACTTGCAGGTCGGTGCCTGGCCACGCTTGTATCCGAATGTGACATCGACCATTCCATTGGGCCCGTTTCGGATACGCGTGGAGGCTACTTGGCTGGATATACTCGCTGGCAAGCCTTTCGAAGGAACGGACTCCGCGGATACGCAAAGCGTCGAAACCAAATCGAGATCGACGGAGTCAGCCGCATGTCTGCCTACCTACACTATGGAATGGTTTCACCATTCCGTATTGCAAGAGAAGCGTCGGCGGATGGGGCCGAAAAGTACCTCGATGAGTTGCTGATATGGAGAGAGCTGGCTTATGCCTTTTGCTACTTCCGAACGAACCTAGATACGGAAGCCAGTCTTCCACTATGGGCAATCGCGACGCTGACCCAACATGCCAACGACCCTCGAACTTGTTTGTCTTGGGAAACTCTCTCTCGAGCTAAGACAGGCGATCAGCTTTGGGATACGGCCCAGAGAAGCTTGCTCAAGCATGGGGAATTGCACAACAACATCCGAATGACTTGGGGCAAAGCTATCCTAGAGTGGTCCAACGGTCATCGACAGGCTCTCGAAAGGCTCATCGACCTAAACCATCGGTACGCGCTGGATGGTCGCGATCCAGCTTCCTATGGTGGTATCTTATGGTGCCTCGGGCAATTCGATCGGCCTTTCCATCCCGAACAGCCCATCCTCGGCAGTGTCCGCTCGCGTCCACTTGCCATGCATCAGAACAGAACGAACTTGGAGGCTTATGAGAAAAAAGTGGATAGGGCTACCGCCCACCCGTCACCGCGAATCGCTATGATCGGCACGGGGTTGGCTGGGTTGATGTGCGCCAGAATCTTGTCCGATCAAGGACTCAACGTGAAGTGTTTTGAAAAGTCGCACCGAGTAGGTGGAAGAGCCTCCACCAGAAACGTAGAGGGTATGTACCAGTTCGATCATGGTGCTCAGTACTTTACGATTCGCGATCCTTCCTTAAAACCTTATCTGGAATCATGGTGCCAAGACAATCACGTCGCCCAGTGGAACGGCCAAATCGTTTCGATCGAAGAGTTTGGCAAATTTAGGGATGTTGCACCGGTTCAACGCTTTGTCGGCACCCCGAGTATGGAATCGCTCGGAATACACTTGTCGCAGGATTTATCAGTCGATTTGGAAATCGAGATCGCGGGCGTCGTCCAAGAAAGTAACGCCTATCGATTGATTTCCAGGGATGATCGTGTTCTCGGCGATTTTGATGTGGTACTTTGGAACTGCCCACCAGCCCAAGTTGCAAAGCAATTGCCTATGCATTGTTCTTGGCGAGAGGAGCTCTCCAAGGTCGAAATGGTCCCTTGTTGGGCGGTGATGTTAGCCACCGAGCGTGGCTGGCAAGTTCCCTTCGATGGGGCCTTCGTCAATCAAGGAAAACTCGGTTGGATCGCTCGCGACTCCAGCAAACCCTCGCGATCCAAGCATGTCGAGACGGTTGTTCTGCATTCTACCGTTGCTTGGGCGAACGAGAATTTGGTACTTTCCAAGGAACAGGCCATCGAATCCCTCATCGAGGAAGCAGGGAAGGTAACAGGGGTTGCTATGCCAAATCCATGCCTCGCAAAATCGCACCGCTGGCTCTACTCAAGGCCTATGGAATCATTGACGCACAGTTCTCTCTGGGATGATCTCAACCAAATCGGTGCCTGCGGAGATTGGTGTGGTGGCCCACGTATCGAAGGGGCACTGAAAAGTGGAATGTCGCTTGCAGGACGGGTCTTAGGTTCACTCCACGAACGAACGATTGCAACATCTACCTCAAATGGTAATTCATCCGGCGTCATTCAACTCGAACTGTTTTGAAACCATGGGCCAAGAATGACAATCCAAACTGCTGCGATCGTATACCCACATCAACTTTGGGAAAAGAACCCAGCAGTAAGCATGGCCAAAGTGGTCTTCCTCGTCGAGGATCCACTTTTCTTTAGCCAGTACCAATTCCATGCTCAAAAACTAGTCTTGCATCGTGCATCGATGACCGAGTTTGCCGTCGAGTGCGAACGGATGGGCAAACAGGTACACCGCGTCGAATCGAAATCGATTTCGCATTCAAGTGAAATCGGGGCGGTCCTGAAGAAAAAAAAGATCCAGCAGGCTGTGAGCGTCGACCCGACCGACGAGTGGCTCAAGAAGCGGGTTGCCGATGGATGCATGAAAGCCAAAGTCGATTTGGAGTGGCTTGAGGATTCCTCTTTTTTGACGCCACTCGATGTGATGCAGAACTGGGCGGAACAACGGGAGCATTATCGTTTCACCGATTTCTATATGCAGCAACGAAAGCGACTAAAGCTCCTGCTCGACGAGAAGGGTAAGCCTATCGGTGGTAAGTGGACATTCGACACAGAGAATCGAAAGAGGCTCCCTAAGAACATCGTTGTCCCCGAAATTATCATTCCCAGCCAAAGGCCGAGTGTGGTCGAAGCGAAACGGTACGTGGCCAAAGCGTTTCCAAACGCGGCGGGTCAAGTACAGGAGTTTTGTTATCCAGTCACGCACGCGGATGCAGCCAAGTGGCTCAACGCATTCGTCGAAGAGCGACTAGCTTCCTTTGGCGATTTTGAGGATGCTATTTCTCAACGCGAGACGTTTGTGTTTCATGGTGTTTTAACCCCTATGCTCAACATTGGCTTGCTCACCCCCGAGCAAGTTATTGAGGCGGTACTAGCAAAGAGTCACGAAATTTCGCTCAACTCATTGGAAGGTTTTGTTAGGCAGGTGATCGGCTGGCGAGAGTTCATTCGGCTTGTTTACTTGCACGCAGGATCGCGGCAACGAACTACGAACTCTTGGAATCTATCTCGACCCCTTCCTGCGTCGTTCTACGATGGCACTACGGGGATTGTTCCGTTTGATCAGAGCATTCAACGCACGTTGAAATATGCGTATTGTCATCACATCGAACGCTTGATGGTCCTTGGGAATTTCATGTTGCTCTGCGACATTGCCCCGGATGCCGTCTATCAATGGTTCATGGAATTGTTCATTGATTCGTACGACTGGGTGATGGTGCCGAACGTTTATGGAATGAGCCAACATGCGGACGGCGGTTTAATGACGACGAAGCCCTACATCAGCGGATCGAGTTATGTTTTGAAAATGAGCGACTACGCCAAAGGGGATTGGTGCGGAATCTGGGACGCCTTGTACTGGCGGTTCATCGATCGTGAGCGTGCGTTTTTTAGTTCCAATCCACGTATGCGGGTTATGGTCGGGCAACTTCAACGGATGGGAAGCCGACTCGATCACCACCGAACGGTGGCGGAACGGTTTCTCGAAAAACTTCACGGCGGAAGCACTTAGGCGTGCGTCAAATTGAAGTATCGGAGCTTTAAGATGGCTGCATCGGAGCATGAACAACGGACTAGCCCATTGTTATTCGTTCGATCATTCCAGGTGATTTATGCAGCAACCATCTAAAAGCGGAAATGAATTTCCGCACTCCAAAAAAACACCTACTTGGACTTCAGCAAATTCAGTGCCTTTTCCAGGTTCTTGGAATTGGTGGACTCCAAGCGGAGCACTTGAACTCGGCGGGCGGATGCCGTAGCAGATTGTTGATCGAGTTTTTCGATAAAGGACCGTACTTCTGCGGTCAAGCTCGGTGGTCCTCGGAGCACGATGGAATTCGTGGTTTCATCCACCGAAGCCGTCAACAATGGCCCTGCGGATTGCGCGTTGATTTGCTGCAAAACAGTAGCAACTTCTGTCGACACCCCCTCCGGAATGTCGATCGCTACGCGGCCTGCGCCTGTACTCAATTGTGATTTGTAGACATCCTGGACGATACTTGCCACTTGCTTCGCACTAGAGCTTTGAAGTTGAACAATAGACGGCGAGATCTGCTGCAACGTGTCAAGTAAATCTTCGGAGTCGAAAACGGCCAGCAGTTCCTCGACAATTTTGCGGTCGGCTCGGTTCCCGCCAATGATCAACCCATTAATGCGTGAATCGGCTACTATCTTTACGCGTTGTATCGCGTCCGAAATCGAGGATCTCCGACTGCTATCGCCCGTGCGAAATAGATCGGTTAGCAACTCCTGCAAATGCTTTGCATCCGCATGCCGCAGGATATAGACAGAAAAATTACCGGCAGTAGCATAGGGCGTTACCTTAGGATTCATCAAAGTGTCGAGAAGTCGAGTGAAAAGCTCAAGCGCTTCCGTATCATCCGAAGCCAACGTCCATTGATCGTCCCCAGTCACGACAATAATTGGTGGTGCCTGTTTCTGAAGGGGCTGCTGCGCATCCGGACTAACTTGTGCGCTTGCCAACCTTGGAAATGGACTCGTTGAGGTTTGCCCCAAGTCATCAGACTTTTTGGGTGCCACAGGGACCTCAGGTGCAACATTGAGTTTATCTCGCTCAATTGGTCGGGGATTCACAACATTGATGGGATTATTCCTAATGGTTGGCCATAGCTGCTGGATGTCCTCTAGCAACTGCTTGGAACTGCGGTGGACCGGCACGAATCGCAAACGCCCTGAGCCAACTGGGATCGTTGAAGGCTGCGATTCACCCATCTTCTTCAGGAGTTTTCGAATACTCTCCAGTTGCTCCTTGGTCGCTCGAACTAGTACTTGTTGTTGATTGGAATCGACTGAGATCATCGGAGCACTCGACATGGGCTCATCCTGAAAGAGTGCATCAGCTGCCAATTTGAAAGAAAATGGATCGGCCGCATTTAACTGAATAATCTCAAGTTCTCGCGAGGGCGGCGTAAACTGTTTCATTGCGTCCTCGACCAGTTGGAGTTGGGACGAAGTGCCGGTTACAAATAGTTGCTCATTCAATGCGTCGTAGCGAACATCCACCAAACTGCTGTCCCCCTTAAACAGACTCTCCATCGAAGTGGTCACCGCCTTGCCATCCACCCCGCTCAACGAAAAAAGCTTTAGTTTCTTAGCCTCACTCGTCGAGTTAGCGGAATCGAATTGTTCGATCATTTGTTCCGCAACCAGCAGTTCTTGGCGACTACCAACGACGAAGACACTTTTTGCGTCGCGGCTAAAACTCACACCGGCTGTGGAGCGTCTGCCGAATGCATTCTGAAGTGCATCGGCGACCATCTCAGGTTTTGCATGTTTTAGTACAAAAGCCTTGAGTGACGGAAGCTTGCTCGGCTGAGAATTGACTTCCCCGACAACCTTTGCAATCTCGACATGATCTTCTTCCGTCGCCGTTGCGAAAACTCCCCCGCTCACGGAATCGGCGGAGAAATTGGCCTTCGAAAAACTCTCCTGCAACGCTTTGGATAACGGTAACGGTTCGGCGGAAGTAAGCGTATAAAAACGTGTGAGTCTCGACTTCAAACTGCCGTTCTCCACTTCGGTCACGATTTGTGCAATTCGCTCCATCTCAGCTGAGGGTGCTGTCACGATCAAGCTATTCGTCGCGGTGTCCGCCGTAGCGGTGGCCTTCAATGAAAAGCCCTGTAAGGCCGCTTTTAAAGAAGAAGCATTCCCTTTTCCAATTGAAAAAACACGCGTGACACTGTTTTGGATGTCGATATCAAAGTCATTGACGATCGCCTCGATTCGCTTGTGTTGTTCAGGCGTTGCAGTCGCGATGAGAACACCTTCTTCTCGTGAACCGTAGATGACCGCGTCCGGCATGAGATCAATCAAGATAGTCGACAAGCCCCGGGCACTGGCTTGCTTCAACCGGTAGACGTGTGTCACACGGTTGGATGTCTTAGGTTGATCGAAAGCTTGCAGGAACTCGCGAATTTTAGCGTGCTCGTGCGCTTTGGCGGTAGCAGCAACGGTTCGCGACACTGCGTCTTGTACCATCGTGGCTCGCGGAACCAGCGTTTGCAATATCGCTAACGCGCTCACCGTGTTGCCATACTGCAACGGATACACAGCAGAGGAACTTGCGTCTGGAGTTGGTAGTTCTTGCTGCAGTTTGGCGATCTTGTCTGCCACCATTGCGATTTCATCTGGAGTGCCAATGACCATTAGAGTGCCGTTGCGAGCATTGGACTCCAAACGAATCTGCGATGGCAATGTCGCTTGAAGGGCACTGACAAGGCTGGTTTGATCCATGCGTTCTTGATCGATCGCAAAGACTTTGATGGTACGATCTGTGGCGTTTGGGCCAGATAACATCAATTCGATAATTTCTGCAATTCGTTTCTGCTGATCCGGAGAAGCGATCACGATCAGCTGTCCGGTCGTCGGGTCCGAAGACATGTCCACCAACGGAAAGAGTGTACGCAGGGAAGTTTGAACCATTGCCAACTGAACCGGCTTGACACTGTAGGTCGCAGTCTCTTTCGGCAGATCATATTGTTTCAACAGTTCCTCGACCTTCCGATGCTCGGTGGCTTTCGCCGTGACCGCAATGCTCCTGGAAGCTGCGTCTTGTACCAAGGTCGCCTTGGGCAATAACGGTTGGAGTATTGCTAAAGCGCCAACGGTGGAGGTGTGCTTCAGTTGGTAAATCGTAGAAGTTGTGGGCTCGGGTGTAGGCAGTTGCTTCTGTAAAGCGTCTACCTTGGCAGTGACTAGCTCTAATTCTTCAGGTGTACCAATCGCCAGGATCGTGTTGTTGCTTGGATTGGACTCCAGTCGAATCTGTGACGGGAGTGTTGACTGGAGTGCGCTGAATAGACTAGCTAACTCAATGCGTTCAGGTTCCACGCGAAAGACCTTGACCGTTCGTTCCGATGCATTGGGGCCACTGGCCATCAACTCGATTACTTCCGCAATCCGCTTCTGTTGCTCGGACGAAGCCACAACGATGAGTTGGCCGGTGGTCGGAACCGACGCAACTCCGATCGTCGGAAAAAGCGTTTGCAAGGACAATTGAACGGCAGCGACTTGGGTTGGCTTTACCAGGTAGGTGGCCGCTTCTTTGGCAGCTTGAGCAGTCTTGCTGATTTGTTCGAGAGCTTGCTGCACCCGCGTTTGCTGTTCTTCACCAGCCCACACCGTGACCGTGCGGGAAGGGATATCGCTGCTGATAATGGCTTGAGGGGCAATCTGACTGAGAATGGCAGCCAGCGTTAGCATATCACCCGCTGGAACGGGATACGTTTTGACGAATTGCGGTTTGCCATCGGGGGCAGCTATTAGGCGTTCCACGGCCGCATCCAATTGATCAAGTTCTTTGATGCTCCCGGAAGCGATAATTCTGTTGGCCGTTGTGTCGGCTGACAACTGCATGTCTGGCCAAAGCTTTTGTAACGTTGGCAACAGCGCGGCTGCTTGCAGTTTTTTCGCATCGTACGAGCGAATCTCTTTAGGAGCTCCGGCGGATGACGGACGATCGATCTGCGTGATCGTCGCCTTGGCGATAGCTTGCGTCTCGATGGTTCCCGTGACAACAAGCTGTTTGAGTTTGTCATCTGCAATCGAGGTCGATCCCAAAGCAAGTTGGTCAAAGACAATTTTCACTTGCGAGGGCAGGGCATTTCCAATCGGATAAGCGACGACGATCTGCTGCTGGTCCACTCCCAGTTTCTCGCTCAATGCAGTGACCAGTGCGGAAATCTCCAAGTGAGTCTTGGCGTCGGCTGCAACCAGCAATCTATTGCGCACGGCATCCACATTGACTCTAGCCTTTAGTAACAAGGGCGCGAGCGAGGTTTGCAAAGAGGCAGCAGGCATGCCGCGCACGGAATACGTTTCTAAAGTGATTGCACTTTTCTTAGGCAATTGCTCGTTGAAGGTCATAACGCGTGTTGCGATTTTGGCGTGGGACGGTTCGTCGGCTAGCACGGTTAGAGAATTGCCATCCACGTCGACAGTGATCTTGGCTTCAGGGAATTCAGCGGTCAAGAGTTGCACGACCAGGGCGCTATCTTGAACTGTAATTGGAACCATTTTCGGCGTGGTTGGCATAGGTGCTGGAGCCGGTTGGTCCAAGCCTTCCAATAGTTTGGCGAAATCCACATGTTGTTCCGCCGTGGCCCAAACCAAGAGTTCTTGTTTGTTGCTCCCGTCGAGCACTTTGACACCGAGTAGGTTGGGTGGGAGATCGGTTAGACTGGTGCGTCGGGACAGTTGGCTTTTCGAAAGAGCGTAAATCTGCAATTTGCGTTGATCGGGTTTTGGTAACAAACTCATTAGCTGTGGCAACATGCTTTCGACAATGGTGATATCGGTGTTGCCTGCTAGCAGCATGAGTTGCCGGCCGTCGTCACCCAACCAAGCGTTGGTGCTGGGAACGATACGTTGAAGCGTGGCCAACCATTTCGCGTCGGCTTGTTGGAGCAGGGGAAAGACTCGCAGTTGGAGTTGGTTGGCGGATTGGGATCGCTTGAAGATCTCGATCATTTCGGTAGCGATGCGCAGATCGTCTTCAGAGCCACGAACGATGAGGCTTCCGGACTTGTTGTTCGAAGCGATTTGGCCTTTCGGGAGAAAAGCTTTCCAAGCCGCCTCGATGGATGCAGAGATTGCCGGCTCCACTTCGAAAACCTTCATCGATTTCGAGCCATCGATAGGGACAATTTCCAGAGCAGCCAAACTCGCTTTGATCAGTTTCTGATCCTCGGCGCGTGCAATGACCAGGAGGCGATCATTGGCTGTAGATACGGATGCGTTGGGAGCCAGACTGAGGATCTGCTTCTCCAATGTGGCTAACTTTTTTAAGTCGTCTGCAGTTGACCCTGACAATAGGTAGGCAACGGATTCGAAGGAAGGGAGTTGTGTTGCACTGGCGATCATCTGGTCGATGGCCAACTTGATGGCGGCCTGTTGATCCGGAATGAGAAACGCGCTCAGGACGCCGGTTTTCGCATCGACGGTGATCTGTTCGCTTGGAATGAGCTTGCGGATGGTTTCCAGGGTTCGAGCGGCATCGAGGGGGCCCAGCGGATAGGATGCAAAAACGGGTTTGGGAGGTGGCGGTGGTGGCACCGGTTTCGGTTCGACTGTCGGTAACGGTACGGTAGCGATGATCTCATTGATGGTTTGCATCTTGCCTGCCGTTTCAACGACTAGGACTTGGGTGCCGCGCGCCAACGGGACGGCGCGACCGTAGCTGCTTAAGAACGGTTTTACTTCTTGCAATACGACTTCGATGGGTCGACCGCCGAGTGGGAAGATCACGCTCACCAGTTCGAATCGGCCACGCTGGACGAGTTCCTCCAGTTTGACTCTTGGCAATAGCTCCAGAGGTATCGAGTCGCTGAGCGCCATCACGACGAGCATTTTTTCACGGCGAACGAGCGTGAAGTTACGGGTCATGAGAACGCTGTTAAGCAGGTCGATGCCTTCGCTGGGCGAGTAGGAGCGGGTATCGCTATAGGTGAACGTACCGGGTGGGATTTGATCCATGACCAACGTAAGGTCTTGTTGAGCAGCGAACCAATCGAGCACATTGTCCCACTTCATTTCGCGGAACTGGAACATAAGCTTTTTGGTAGCTGGAGCTTCATTGAATTTTGCCCGTTGTTCTTGATTCAGAACGGCCAGGATTTTCTTCTTAAAATCGGCTTTGAGGTTTTCTTTGGCGGCTTGGTCACCCGGGGCAGCCAGCGCCTCGGCTCGGGCCTGAAGAAGGACTTGGATTTCGGCCCGCTGGGAATCGACGAGGCTCAATCGTTCGGCTATTTCTGGGTGAATCAAGCGAGCGACATCGGGCTCTTGGGCGATTGCCGGGCTGGCGAAGAAATGGAACAGCGACAGGACGCAAATCGAAACGGCGAAACGATGGGTAATCATTCGGGGAAACTCAACATCGAGTTAGGTGGGGGTGGCGGTGGGAATTTGGAAGAGTGGTCCCGCGACGCCGCTCACGGGATTGGGGGGGCAGAATGAATCTATTGTAGTTGGTGGTTGAGCAATCCCGGCAATGGTTCAGCAAATAGTTCGAAGCTGCAATGGAAAACTGCGTATGAGAATATCGTCCGGCTTACTTCTTAGGGATTTCCAACGAAGGTTACCTTCCCTCTGAAGATCGTCCGGTTTAAGCAATTGCATTTGCTTGCAATTCGGAGAGGGCGAGGCTCCTGCCGAACTATAACTTCATGGCTCCGCCGGAGCGTCGCCCTCCCGACCAATGAATTTGCAGGTTCCTATACCGGACGATCTCTCCGGGAGGGTCGGCCGCAGGCCGGCGCAGGCCGGGGAGGTTGAACTGATTGCCGGGGAGGTTGTGCGAACCTTTTGTGCATGGGATTGTCGTATTGTGGTGAATAAGCCTGTTTTTTACGGATTACGGTTTGCGAGCAAATAGTTGAAATGCAAGGGATTTGGGCGTTTTTGGGTTGGAATTGGTTTAAAATGGCCTAGCGAACAATGGTCGGGTAGGGTAAAAGTTCTGGAACGCGAGGGCAAAACCGTTCGAAAGGGTGGTTAAGTTCATCGGATCGGGGTGTAGCGCAGCCTGGCTAGCGCATCTGGTTTGGGACCAGAGGGTCGAAGGTTCGAATCCTTTCACCCCGACTATCGAAAACCCCAGTATTTACAAGCAATACTGGGGTTTTTTCGTTTTTCAACCGATCGACTGCCAATGGGGAACTGCAAAACTAGCACTGCTTGTTCCTGCCATTCATCGCTCGTAGGATAACCGCTGACGAATTGCAGGAGACGACTACATGAGTAAAGAGTTAAACTGGTGGCGAGGAAAATCATGAAGGTCTCTGAATCGCAACAAGATTTCCATCTAAATCAGCGACCGCCTGTCGTTGAACTCATGGACACAATGATGGTCGAAATCATGCGTAACAAGACGCCAGCTCAACGGCTTGCGATTGCTTTTCGGATGTGGGATAGCGCTCGACTTATTGTCAAAGGCGGAGTCAAGTACCAACATCCTGAATGGTCCGACAAAGAAGTCGAGCAGGAAATTGCGATCCGTATGCGCGGGAGCCTGGCTCCATGAATGAAACGGAATTTACACAACGAGTGGTTTCCGCAATGGAATCGCTCGGGATTCCCTATTTCATCACTGGTTCCATCGCTTCGATTGCGTTGGGCGAGCCTCGTTACACGAACGATATTGATGTTGTTGCCGATATTTCTTTGGCGGCTGTATCGAAAATCCTAGCCGAGTTTCCTGCACCTGAATTCTACGTTTCCGAGTCGGCGGTCCGTGATGCCGTCGCCAGAAAGTTCCAATTCAATATCATTCATCCGAGTTCGGGGCTAAAAGTGGATGTGATGATCCCGGCGGATGATGAATTCAATCGGCTTAGAATGAAACGCAAGATCCGATTGGCGATTGACGATAAACATTTCGCTTGGTTCGCCTCTGCGGAAGACTTGATTCTTAAAAAGCTCGTTTTCTTTCAGTTGGGAGGCTCGGACAAACACCTACGCGACATCAGCGGTGTGATATTGGTTCAAGCCGAGAAGATCGACCAACCCTACCTCGATGAATGGGCTGCAAAGCTTGGGGTTAGCGACGAACTTGAAATGGTTCGTCGACGAATTCGTGAGCGAAAACAATGAGCACCGATTGTTCCAACCAGTTCAATTCGCATTCGTTTCAGTTTTTCACGAACGCAAGTCTTATTTCCTTCCTGCTCACCCAGCATCGCGACGAGAAGGCTTTCTTCGGCTTGGAAGGCCAAGTCTCCGCAACAGCCAAGAATTACAATGGCGTTTGGCCCAGCAAGTTCCTTGCGCAATCCTGCAATCGCAGTCTTGTTGCCACTATTGGCTGACTTGACGTTGCAAAACAGGTCATTTGCAACCTGATCCGAATTATTCTCGGTTTTGCTCAATTCGCTTTCTTCAGTTTCCGCGTTTGTATTGATGATAGCCCGCCGCGATCAGCAATCCGCTGGCAACGGCCTCCGATAGCTCGATCAAAGAATCGAGTTTTCCATCGAGTTCGGCATCTCGCTCCGCACTCCTGCCTTGGCTGCTGAACTCGGATGTTTCATCGTAACCGCGAAACGCGAGGTGGATTCGCGTGCCACGACTAGCTTGGATTGTATTTCGCTACCGCTGGGTTCATCCCAGCGGGGCGATAATTGGCGGCTACAGTACATCAAAAAATTCATTCTGTTTCATTCCCTCGAGCTCTCCGTCCGGCTCGTCCGGGCGGAAGCAGCGTTGTACCCTGCTCCGCTCCTCTGCCATCTGATTCCAAATTGCCCCGCGATCATACTCGCCAAAAGACTCCACATAAAAACTGTACCGAAACATCGGCTTCATTCCTTGTGTAAACACCATGTTGTTCATCAATGCTAACGCCACGTCCATCGGCGAATCCGCGATTTCTGGCCCGACCAAAACATGAACATGATTCGACAATAGTCCAATACGCGATAGCAACCAGCCTTGCTTGCGGCAGCCGTTCATG
>JANMHA010000140.1:0-11050 GCA_031374925.1 Pirellula sp.
AACATTTTTTTGGCGTCATACCTTAACGGCCCGTAACCCCACGCCCTTCGCTGCCGCCACGACCGCCTGTGGCGGCCGAGGCGGCAGCGAAGTGAAGTGATTCAAGGTCTGAGCCGCACATTCATAGTACGCCAAAACGGCGTCCGTCGGAGGCAAGCTCCGATCGGACGAAAAAGCTTCACAGCGTTGCCCTCTGGGGGGAGGGTTACTAAACCGGACGATCTTCGAGGGAGGGTGACTTTCGTTCGGAATCCCTTAGAAATAAAGTGGATTGTTAAGCAAGAATCTGCTGGACGACGCGACCTGCGACATCTGTCAATCGATAATCGCGACCTGTATGCCGGTAAGTTAGTCTTTCGTGGTCAAGCCCCATCAGATGCAGAATCGTCGCGTGGAAATCGTGGATGTGGACAGGATTTCTGGCTACATCGATACCGTATTCATCCGATTCTCCATAAGTCATACCGGGCTTGACGCCTGCGCCGGCCAACCATGACGAGAACACCCAGTGATGATGCTCTCGGCCAGCGGCTGC
Source organism: Pirellula sp. (assembly GCA_031374925.1). GTDB lineage: Bacteria > Planctomycetota > Planctomycetia > Pirellulales > Pirellulaceae > JBKCUI01. The sequence goes on from JANMHA010000140.1 coordinate 536, forward strand.
GGCTGCAGCATTGAATGGCGTACGCCCGAATTCGGTCGTCCAAACGACCAGCGTGTCCTCAAGCATACCTCGCCGCTTCAAGTCTCGAAGCAGTCCTGCGATGGGTTGGTCCACGTTCTTGGCCAGTGGAACGTGCGTCATCATGTCTCCGTGAGCGTCCCAATTGTTAGAAGAGCCAACATCAATCAACTCGACAAAACGAACTCCACGCTCGGCTAGACGCCGAGCCACCAAGCATTGCCAACCAAATCCACTGGTGCTGCCTCGTGTCAGTCCATACATTGCCAAAGTCGGATCATCTTCCTTCGAAAGGTCGAAAACCTCCGGCATTTCCGTTTGCATACCATACGCTGTTTCAAAAGATGTCATGCGAGCAGTGAGTAACGCATCGCCTGGTCGGGCCTCCAAGTGGCGCTGGTTCATTCTGGCCATCGCGGCTAGCTCTAGTTCTTGCAGTCGACTACTTGAAACACGACGCTGTATATTGGCTACTGGCTGAGGACCAGGTACGACCAACGTTCCTTGATGCGAGCCCGGCAGAAAATCGCTGCCCCAGACTTGACCCCCTGCATAGGGCGAATGAGGGGCAATGACAACAAACGACGGCAAATTGCGATTGACCGTTCCCAACCCATAACTCAGCCATGAACCAAGGCTTGGCCTAGCAAAGGTAAACGAGCCGGTATGGATTCCAAGCGTGGCCTCATAGTGATTTGTATGATCTGATTTCATGGAGCGTATAACGCAGAGATCATCGACACATTCGGCCATGTGTGGGAACAATGAGCTGACTTCGATACCAGATTGGCCATGCGGTTTGAATTCAAACTGAGGGCGTTTCAGGAACATATTGAAGTCCCCTTTGCGTCCCTGAAATTCGTTGACTGGTATCGTCTTGCCGGCATCTGAGAATAGCTTCGGCTTGGGATCCCATGAATCTACATGGGACACGCCGCCACTCATGTGCAAAAAGATGACTCGCTTCGCCTTGGGCGGAAAATGCGTGGGCTTGGGTGCTAACGGATCCATCGCATTCGGTAAATTGTCTTCAGCTAGCAACTCAGAAACAATACCTGGCAAAAGCAGTGAGCCGCCAATCATAGATCGCAAGGCACCGCGGCGTGATGAGTCGTAGAGTCGATTGGAGGTCATCGTAGGCTTTCAGTCCACATGGAGGAACTCGTTGCTTCCCAATAGCGTTCGCAAAAACGCAGACAAGGCTAGGTTTTCGAGGTCATTCTTTCCGAGCGCGGTCAATTCGGTGCGATAGTCGGTCAGAAAATCGGCTGCGTCGGATTGTTCCGCGGTCGTGGCAGGACGAGAGAACGCACCTTGGTAGGCTTGATTGATTTGGAAAGTCACGGACGGGTTATCGGCTCGAAGTCGTTTGGCCCAAGAATCTGCAGAAGCGTGCACAAAACCGTCGTTGAGAAAGTACAACGCTTGAGTCGGAACTGTAGTTCCCAATCGATCAGCGGTCGTCGCATTCGGGTCGGGGCCGTCAAAGAGGGCCAAATAGGGATGCCGCTTTAGTCGTTGAGTCATGAGATAAACACTGCGTTGATTGTGGTCGTACACGGCATTGAACGGACCGTGCTGAGTGAATGCCCATAGGAGTGGCGACGGAAAAGGATGTGCCTTGGCCGGTTCGCGATTGAGTTCGCCACAGACCGCCAAGATCGAATCTCGGATTTCTTCGGCGCTCAACCTACGACGAAGAAAATGCGTATAGAGATCGATCGTATTGGTATCTGCTGTTGCAACGGAGGGAGTATTGCCGATCACGGATGACTGTTGATACGTTGCGCTGAGCATGATCAGCCGATGCATGGCTTTAATGGACCAACCGCTCTTAATGAACTGGATGGCCATATAATCGAGCAACTCGGGATGGGTAGGTGGTATTCCTCTCACTCCAAAGTCGTTGGGTGTCTTCACTAACCCGACACCGAAGTGGTATTGCCATATACGATTCACCATCACACGCGCGGTCAATGGATTGTCCGGTCGAGTTAGCCATTGAGCAAGCTCGAGTCGTCCGCTACCTGGTGACTCGTCCGGAAGCGAATTGCCACCAAGAACCTTCACAAAACCACGAGGTACCAACTCGCCCGATTGGCCAGGTTCCCCTCGCAAATGGACAGCCACTCCATGGGGTGTTCCCTCGGCCATTCCATAGGCCATCGGACACGGGCCGTCTGTCAACAGGGAATTGAGTTCGAGTAAGGCCTGCTGAGCATCTGCCTGAATGGTTGCAAGCTGTCGCTTGATAGTTCGAACGCGTTCCTTTCGTGAAGCAACTTGAGAAAACTCGACCGGTTCGGGGACACTATCCGTAGAAGGGAAAACTGTCTCGCGGATAACGTAATTGTCCGTATCCAGCGAAGGCCGAACCCCGCCAATGTGCCCGTGACTATCGATAAATGAATAGTCAATCGTTCCATCCCAGCCACTTGATAGCTCACCATGAAAATCCTGCCGTGAATTGTCCGTGAATATTGCCCCGGCGAAAGACTTGGATCTTAGGTCGATTGCCAACTGGACTTGATACCATTTACCAATCTCTAACGCGCACACCGCCTCGCGCAAGTCGCCACTGCGTCGAAAAAACTGTTTGCCATTAAAAAACAACTCAACCGCGGCGGAGTTTCCGGGACCGTGTCCTACATAGTAGCGCCAAGATCCGTCGCCACCCGCAGAAATCTCATCGCAACGAAAATCGAAACACGCGAAGACTTTTTCTGTTTGGTCTGATTTCCAAGGCTTCGGCAAGGTCAATCCAAAACCGTCGTACTCGCCTCGATTCGGCATATGGATTCCCAATTCGCCAATGGGATACAAGTTTCTGAAAGGACTTTGCGATCGGTTGGCAACCTTCACGACACTATTAGGACCAGCATTCCATGGATTCGACGGGGGAGTGTTCACTTCTTGGTATTCGAAGTCCCCTTCCATTGCGACCAACTCCATGAGTTCTTTCGATAGGTCAGCTCGATCGAGTTCGCGGACGGCAAACGCCGGGGCTGTTATCGGATCAAACGCAGACGGTATGGATTCTTCCTGAACACCCAAATTATCGAATTCAATCGCAGGTGCAGCAACTTGTTCGCTATTCGAAGATTCGAAAACGACCAAATCCAGCGTGCCGGTCCAATCCGAGGTCAACGGCTTGTCCGAAAAAGAGGAATGGTTCGTTGGTGTGCCTATGTCGACAGATACGGTTCGATCGGCTAGGTTGATGCACAAGTAAAGATTTTGCCACTCGTTCGGTTTGATTTGAGCGACGCGTTCTAATCCGTGAACTGTTTGCATGGACACTGAGTCCGATGCAATTGTCATCAGCACGGCGGGTGACGCAAGCGTAGCTCCGATCCAAAACCGATGGCTACCGGTCGTTTTGCTATCAGAAGCCGCTACACGAAAATCTAAGTTAACGTGAAGCGTGCGGCAGTCACTGCTGGTTCTGCGAGGATAAAGCGACTGCGCCATATGATAATGTCCTGCCGCGGAAGCGATACTTACCCCTACTTTTCCGCTTCGATGCAAATTCTTGTACGGGCTTTGGGCTGCGTTGGTAACAGCGATCTTGCCCTCAGCGAGCCATGGTGGGACTAGTACTCCGTTGCTTCCGCCTGCTGCGGGTGCCTGCATTTCGAAGTCGCCGTCCATTCCATTCAGCGCCCGCAGAATAGCCGATGGAACAGGTAGCTTTGCTTGTTCTACCTTGGAAGTCAGCGACGCAATACGTTGTTCGAACGCCTGCCATTTCGAAATGGCTTCTCGGGCTGGCAGCAACGGCACCATCGATCGAAATTTCTGCTTCTGCTCCGAGCCGGGAAACGAATAACGACTGCTCTCGAAGATGGCGTAAAGACCGTAATAGTCGTGCATGGAGATTGCATCGAATTTGTGATCGTGGCAGCGGGCACAACCAAGACTCAATCCCAACACAGATTGACCAAGCGTATCGATCGTATCCTGAATAGTGAGATGATGGTAGTTTTCGGAATCGAATCCGAAACGTCGGGAAATAGCTAGATAGCCTGTAGCTGTTACCTGTTCTGCATGCTTTTCAGGCGACTCCTGATCGGCTAGAACGTCACCAGCAATCTGTTCTTGCAGAAACTGATCATACGGTTTGTCTTTATTGAAAGCATCGATCACATAGTTTCGGTATCGCCAGGCTAATGGAACTGGGTAGTCGGCAGTCTCACCAGCTGTGTCGGCGTATCGCACCACATCCAACCAGTGACGCCCCCAGCGCTCACCATAATGCGTTGAATTGAGCAATCGATCGATGACACGTTCAAAGGCCTCAGTCGACGAATCGTTCAAAAACGATGCGACTTCTTCTGGAGTTGGAGGCAAACCGGTTAAATCGAACGTCGCTCTTCGGATGAGCGTTGGCTTATCAGCGGTGATCGATGGTATGGCTCCTGCGTCTTTTTGTTTTGAACGAATGAAAGCGTCGATCGAATTCTCAGACGAATACAGCCCAGTGACATTGGGAGGCTCAATATCGCTCATCGGCTCAAACGACCAGTGTTTGGGACTTTGAAACTTCTTGGAAAGAGCGGGCCAAGGGGATCCGAATCGAATCCACGCCTCGAAGGCAGCAATCTGATCTGGACGAAGGGCCTTTTCCTTGTCCGGTGGCATTGCAGATACGTCGTCATGCCTACGTATGGCTTTTAGAATCAAACTCTCTTGCGGATTTCCTGGAATAATCGATGCTCCAGACTCTCCACCTAACATCAAAGCTTCTCTCGAGTCGACTCGCAGTCCACCGGAAGCTTTTAGATCGCCATGGCAACGAAAACATGTCTCAATCAGAACGGGGCGAATGCTGTTTTCGAATAAGCGATCACTGTCCTCATCTGCCAGGGTAATAGCAACAGGCAAGATGATGGCAACGGGAAGAAATGAGCAGAGGACTATTATGCAGTGTCGCAACAAATGCAGGAATCGTCGGGCAAGTTTTTTGATAGTCATTCGCAATCGTATTTTGTGAATTGACGAATCCATTATTCAAGACCTCAATAGAATTCGACGTCCACTACAGAATAGCACCAATCGCGGTCCATATCGACCCAATTGACGAATTCAAATAGACCAAAGAGCAGCGTCGTACACCTGAGGCACATTCGGGCATGCGGCACATTCGGGCTACCTTGTGAAGTATTATTGTGCCTACACAAGATTTTTCAGCCGTTCGGTCCGCTGGTTGGACACAGCTGTCAAAAGTCAAAGTAGTAGGCACATTCCATGTGCCGTCCACCTAGAATCGCAGTAAATGCTGACGAGCGGACGGCACGACGGAGCGTGCCTGCTACTTTTGTCGGCTGTGCCTGGTTGGTGGCGCCCGTAAACACTCGGAGGGCATTGTGGTTCCGGATACAAAGCCATAAAACCGATTTATTTCTGACCCATTTTGGTCGTATCGACAACAATCCATTGAATTTTCGTGGAGGGTACTGCGAAGTCCTTGCCAAATGGTTATCGTGAATGCATGGGTTTGTTGGACAAGGTTGGTTTCCCGCTAACGAGAACTTTTCTGGTGGTGTGTCGCAGCATTAATATGTCATGGTGGGCGGAACTCCCATTTGCAAGATACCTACTGTGTTTGGCATTTCTTATCGGTTTTGCTGCTCGCTCCGAATCGTCGGAGATCGATGACGTCAAAAACTTCTATCGCACGGGTGACTATGAAGAGTGCATCAAGTTGGCGGCAGCGCAAGTGGAGCGGGGGGTTTGGAACGAGCTTTGGCCCCGCATGCTCATCGAGTCCTATATGGCGACCGGTAACTATCCAGCCGCATTGCAAGCTTACGAAAAGGCGTTGGAGCGATTCGCGGAAAGCATTCGCTTAAGACTCCTAGGCGTTCGTGTGTACAAAATGAACAATTCGATCATCAAAGCAAATGAGCAATTGGCCTACCTAGATGCCATGCTGATTCGAAGCCCTTGGAAATTCAGCAACAGAAGCGACATAGTGCCGGTTGGAGACTTCTTTTTGGCGCGAGGCGAGGATCCTAAGGAAGTCCTCAAGAACTGTTACGATCAAGGTATCAAGTCCAATGTTCCGGCGGATGTTTTTGAAGCCCACTTAGCGACCGCCCGAATGGCGATCGAAAAAAATGATGACAAGGTCGCTTCGCAGTCGCTCGCCAAGGCCATCAAGATCGACGAGACCGATCCCGAAGTCTACTTCTTGCTCGGAAAGAGCTGGAGCGCGACCGACCCTGCCAAAGCCAGCGAATACTTTGCCAAATCCATCGAATTGAACCCTCGCTTTGTCCCTAGTTTGGTCCATAGCGCTGAGGCCAGAATGTCCGCTGAGGACTACGACTCGGCCGAGAAAGTTTTGGCAGAAGTCGAAAGGGTAAACTCGAAACTCCCGAAACTTTGGGCGCTCAGAGCCGCCATTGCCCACCTGCAGGGCCGTTACGAAAGGGAAGGGGAGTCGCGACGCAGGGCGCTTTTTCCTTGGCAACTCAATCCAGAAGTCGATTACACCATAGGCAAACAATTGTCCATGCATTATCGATTTATGGAATCGGTGGAATACCAACGTCGCGCGTTGAAAATGGATGCGGAGTATACGCCAGCCAAGACTCAGTTGGCTCAAGATCTACTGAGATTAGGGGAAACAGAACAAGGCTGGGAGATCGTTGACAACGTTCGGACCAAGGATCCGTACGACGTTACGATCTTCAATCTAAAACAGCTTAAAGTCGAGTTGGAGAAGTTCACGACGCTGGAAGCCCCCGGTTTTGCCATTCGAATGGACGCGCGTGAAGCTAGAATCTATGGCCAGGACGTGGTCCAACTGCTGAGCGAAGCCCGAGAAGTTTTAACGAAGAAATATGCGGTCCAGTTAGAGGAGCCAGTCTTCGTTGAGATCTTTCCTAAACAGAAGGAGTTTGCCATTCGCACCTTTGGATTGCCAGGTGGCGAAGGTTTTCTAGGCGTCTGCTTCGGGCGATTGATTACCGCCAACTCTCCTGCGGCACTCCAGGTTGATTCCAACTGGAAGTCGGTTCTGTGGCATGAATACTGCCACGTCGTTACGTTGCAGAAAACCAAGAACAGAATGCCGCGATGGCTCTCCGAAGGCATTTCCGTTTATGAAGAGCGACAGAAAAACCCCACTTGGGGTCAGTCGATGAACCCAAATTATCGCGACATGATTTTGGGAACTGGATTGGTGCCGGTAAGTCAACTCAGCGGTGCTTTTTTGCAACCCAAGACGCCAATGCACTTGCAGTTTGCGTATTACGAGTCCTCGTTGGTGGTCGAATACTGGATCGAAAAGTATGGGATAGGGGTGATGCGTCGATTGCTTGACGACTTGTCAATCGGCATGCCTGCCTCCGAAGCGCTCAAACGAGCGCCGGGGACATTAGAACTGCTCGACAACGATTTTCGCGACTACGCTATGGCAATGGCAGCAAAATATGGCGAAGGAATCGATTTCGATCGCGCGAAACCAGAAGATAAAGTAGAAATGGAAACTTGGCTGTTGGAGCACCCGGAATCGTATTGGGGATTACGATCTCAATGCCAAGCGTTGGTGAGCGCGAAGAAATGGGACGATGCCCTCGCCATCGCAGATAAACTGCGAATCATGCTGCCGGACGATAGTTCGAGTGAAGGGATCTATGCCTTACTAGCAAGTATTTACCGAGGTAAAGGAAATGAGGCCGAAGAACGATCGGCCTTGATCGAGCTCAGTTCGCGTTCCTCTGACTGTCGCGAAGCCCTTGTTCGGCTCATGGAGATTGATGAGAAACTCGGAGATTGGTCATCTCTTGAACAATGGTGCGAGCGGATGCAAGCCATCAATCCTGTTCGGAGTGATCTTCAGCGACTGCGCTCCATGGCTTACGAGAAGGCCGGAAAAGCGGCCAAGGCGGCAGAAGCGCTTACCGCCAGTCTCGATTTGCAACCCTCTGACCCAGCCAATATCCACTACCGCTTGGCTGTATCGCTTAAAGCGATTGGGAAAATGAAACTTGCTAAGCGACAAGTATTGATGGCCTTGGAGGAATCACCTCGCTATAGGGACGCGTTGAATTTACTGGTGGAGATATCTAAAGTATCTGAGTCTGAATCCTCGAGCTTAACGAAAGGTACCGAAGAGCCATGAATGGAGTTACGTCCTCGAGGGGTATCGTGGCGCTGTTGTTCATCGCTGCCTTTTCGATGGTTGTGATTGGGCAGCAATGGGGACGGCGAGGTAGAAATCGCGACTGGCAATCGGTCGGTCGTAATGGGGTTCCAACTTGGGAAGTCGACAAGCAGTTTAGCAAAGACATGTTTACATTTGTTCGCATAAAATACGACTCGCTTGGATACGGCCGAGGAGCAGGATGGGATACAGATTTCCGCGACAGCGACTTGAATTTTTCATTGCGACTGAAGCAGCTTACGTCTTTGAAAGTCAATCCGGAACCGATTGTGCTTGAGTTGTCGGACCCGAAACTTTTCGACTACCCCTTTATCTATATCATCGAACCGGGGGCGTTGACGTTTCATCCTGAAGAAGTGGTCGCATTACGACGCTACTTACTTAACGGTGGCTTTTTGATGGTTGACGATTTTTGGGGAGACGAAGAGTATTACAATTTCTATCAAGAAATCCGACGCGTTTTTCCGGATCGCGAACCGACGGAAGTGCCATTGGAGCATGAAATATTCCATTGTGTTTATGATCTAAAGGAGAAACCTCAGTTGCCGAGTATTGGAATAGCACAGGCAGGACGAAGCACAGGTGTGACTTGGGAGCCAAGATGGGGTTCGGACACGAGTATTCCTCATTACCGTGCAATTCGCGACGATGCAAATCGAATCATGGTTTTTATTTGCCACAATACAGACTTGGGAGACGGTTGGGAACGCGAGGGTGAGGACCCTTGGTACTTTGAAGAGTTCTCCGTAAAGAAGGCATATCCGCTTGGAATCAACATTGTTACCTATGCTATGACGCACTGAAAAGAACAAGTAAGCGGTTAGACGTAAGGGACATGCGAAACGCAGAATAGCAAGAAAGAAATGTCAAACAGAAACTCCAATTCCCGCCAACACGCCAACACGCCAACACTCCAACACTCCAACACTCCAACACTCCAACACTCCAACACTCCAACACTCCAACACTCCAACACTCCAACACTCCAACACTCGCATTCCAGGACTTTTCATCTTGAGCACTGTCACTCAGAAATACGAAGAAGAAGCGGCGATCGTAAAACAAATACGCGAAGGTAGGGCTAGGATTGATGCTGAGCTCTCGAAGACGATCGTTGGGCAGAAAGAAGTTATCGAACAGCTTCTCATTTGCCTTTTCTCCGGTTCGCACTGTTTGATTACCGGGGCACCAGGCTTGGCCAAAACTTTGCTTGTTCGCAGCGTTGCGCAAGTGTTCCACTTAGAGTTCCGCCGTATTCAGTTTACGCCCGACCTCATGCCTGCAGACATTACTGGAACCGAGATACTGGACGAAGTCGACGGGCGGCGTGTTTTGCAATTTGTCAAGGGTCCCGTCTTTGCAAACGTGATCCTGGCAGACGAAATAAATCGAACGCCTCCCAAGACGCAAGCGGCATTGCTTGAAGCCATGCAGGAGCATCAAGTGACATCGGCTGGCAAACGATTCACGCTACCTGAACCGTTCTTCGTTTTGGCTACACAGAACCCAATTGAGATGGAGGGTACGTATCCGCTTCCTGAGGCTCAATTGGATCGTTTCATGTTCAATGTCATGATTGACTACTTGCCGTTCAAGGATGAGGTGAAGGTGGTATTGGATACCACCAGCAAGATGCCAGAGAAGATTGAACCTTTGTTTACGGGCGAGGATGTGTTGAAATTCCATGCCATGGTTCGGCGCATGCCGATTGCTGAAGAGGTGGCGGAGTACGCAGTTCGATTGGTTGCAGCGACGCGACCTGGCCGCCCGGAGGCACCCAGTTTCGTCAATCAATGGATCAATTGGGGAGCAGGTTTACGGGCCGCTCAAATGCTCGTGCTCGGTGCTAAAGCCCGCGCCTTGCTCAACGGTCAATCCCATGTTGCGATGGAAGATATCCGAGCGCTGGTGCATCCCGTTATGCGTCATCGTTTGCTTCTAGGCTACAAAGCCGAGGCAGCGGGCGTTTCGGTCGAGGATTGTGTCGATCGCCTTTTGATTGAGGTCAAGTAGGGATGGCCATTCCGACAGCCAGCAAAGCACCCGGCAGTGAGTCCTCTGGCGTTTCAGCCGCAACCTCCGCGATGGATCGTTGGATCGATATGCCCACTTTGATGCGAATCAAAAATCTGCAACTGCGTGCCAAGTCGGTCGTGGACGGTTTTCATAACGGCCTTCATCGAAGCCCACTGCATGGATTTTCGGTAGAGTTTAGCGAGTACCGACCGTATAGCGTTGGCGACGATCCTCGAACCATCGATTGGAAGTTGTTCGCTAGGAGCGATCGGTATTACATTAAGAAATTCGAGGACGAAACCAATCGC
>JANMHA010000164.1:0-3135 GCA_031374925.1 Pirellula sp.
GCACGCATCCCTGCATGGATCCCGCCATCGCAGCTCCCACAAGGCAGTCCAGCCAGTGGTTGTCGGGCTGGTCGGGTCGAGACTTCCACTCATCCACAGTTCGACCGCGTCCTTCCGTCTTGACGTAGTATTCGGCCGTCAGCTGTTCTGAAAGCATCCGATGAGGCTCGGGATTACTTCCAAAGAGTGACAGGCAACCTCGATCGCCGATCGCGACAGCAAGACGAGCGTGGATGAAGGACTTCCACCAGTTCGTGTCGAAGATCACGTGCCGAATCGCTCGCTTGCCGTGAACGCTAGGGATTCGCCAGTTCTGTCCAACTCGATCACCCGGTCGGCGTTTGTATTCGCTAAACGGCATGCTCGAGGCACCCACAAACCGTCCGTGGCTCGGCATGACGATCGCCGAGTGTTTTGACTGGCGGCAGAATTGATAGACCACGTCGGTCGAATGGCCCCAGTTGGCATCGACCAAACAGCGACTGATCTTCATGGCTGCTCCGTCATCGCGGATCCACTCTCGATCGAGCAGATCCGTTGTTAGCGAATTCAGTCCTGAATAGATCGATCCCTCAAGTCCGGTCCCCTCTGCCGACGTGGACAATGTAAGCCTCGCGTCTCGCAGCGTGAAATACGATCGCTTCTGATCTGGATAGGTTCCGTAGTCGACAACATACCCGGTAAAATCATCTTCCCATCCGACGACCATGTAGTAGAGCAACTTCTGTTGGATGTCCACAAAGGCGGTTAGATGATTGCAACCGATCGACAGAACGCCTCGCTCCATGCGGTTAATTTTGCGAGCGATCTCGTCGGCCGATAGAACGCCTTCGGTCAGGACCTTCGTTGGCAACGGTTCATTTTGGTATTCCGCAAAGAACGCTGCCTCGTCTTGGAGCTTCAGATTCATGGCGTGCTGGATCGCAGAAAGCTCGTCGTAGTTGAACCGCTCTGGCCAACCTATGATCGAACCCTCGTCCATCGCGACTTTATTCTGGCGATAGAATTCGGTTGCCGAAGATCCACCGTCGCCATTTCGCAATCCCTCAGCTCGAATCTCTGCGTAGCGTTGCCACATGGATTCATTCGTTGGAAACGAGTAGACCATTCGAGTCCGTTCGCCGTTCCATTCTGGATGCTTGTCGCGGTCGAGAATAGTATCAGCCATGTCGCCTGGTCGAATTACCGTGCAAGGCATGATGCCTGAGATTTTCTTACCGGGACCGGCTAGTCCGAGAACGGCGCCGGCAAGGATACTTTCACGGTTTGCACATTGTGAGAGCGATCTTGAACTTTCATCAGTTTGTGGATCGTCCAAAATAACCAGCGAAGGGCGCACCGATCTGCCGTCGGGTCTTTTATACTTTAGGCCCCTAATGCGTCCCGTGATCCCAGCAACCTTGATGATCGCTCCACTGGCTGGGCTATCTGCGATAGTTGGCAGCACAATCTCCTTGGCGGTCCAACCGATGTGTGTGCGGCTGCTTTTGAATAGCTGGCCATTGGCTCGATTGGAAATGCCATCGAGAGCTTGGATCGGAAAGCAGACCTCGGGAAAATCAGCCAATAGTTGGTCGTTACTATCGAGTTCTGTCTTGATCGATTCTAGCATGTCACACGCGTGACCTTCGTCACTACCGATCAAGCAAACGAACTCGCGATGACCGTATAATACCGACCAAATGCAAGCAACTTCAGCGATCGACGATTTACCTGATCCTCTAGCCATAGCAAGCGCAAACAATCCACCATGCACAACGGCTTGTTCTATCTTGCGAATAACCTTGATGTGATCCGGCGACCACTTCAAATGAAACGTTAACGGAAAATACGATTCACAGAAGTACTGAAAATCACGTGACGCCCGCTCCTTGCGATCCGGGTTTTCCACAGCGGGCAATTCGCCAATGTCTCGACCAGCTAGTGCAAGTGCCGCATTACGAGCTCGAGCCGATTCCTTCATGCGTTCATACGGATCCACATCCGATGTTGGCTTCGGCGTATGCCGAATAACATGCATCCATGCACAATAACGCAACAAGTCGACTGTCTTGCCATCGCCAATGCGATTGCCGGCTCGTTGGCGGTGTCGATACAACTGCCGTTCGCTTATCACTTCACCCAACGGCGTCGAGTTCAGCAAACGGCATAATTCGCTTGGTCGGAGTTTTCTTGGATCAATCGGCACGGCCCATCTCCTCTGATTGCCAAGCGGCATAGTTCACAAGGTTTAGCGTACCGTCGGGATTGGTCGGTGCACCGGTATCGATGTCTTCTTGAATTTTCAATGAATCAATCCGCTCGCGATATGCGGCCGAAAGTAGCTTGGCCGCTTGTTCGATCGAAAGCCGCGTCGGGTCGACCTGGTTATTTCCTTCACTCATCTTATTCCTCCATGATTCGTTGAATTGCCAACCGCGCCGATCCGGATATTGCGGCGCCGTTCGTTGTTCTTGAAATCTTCGCGATTCTCGCCGTAACGTTCGCCAACTGTGGCGTCCACTGCGTAAGTACCAATCAAACCCCCAACGTATTGTGGAACGCGACACGTTGCGTTTTGTGCACCATGTCGGTGTAACAACAAAGCTGAAGAATCCTTTTGGAATGTTCGCAGGATTGACTTGATGTCTTGGGAACCGCATGGCACATGTGTGTTATCGCGTAAACGATGTAACCCCTTTTTCAAAACGGAAACACGAAGATGACCAACGACATTAAGACGAACGAAAAGCTTTTGCGAGATACCTTCCGAACGATGGACGGAAACGTCGCTCAGGAGATTCGCGAGGCCTACTACAAAGCGGTCGAAGGATTGCGAAGCCTGGCGGACGCGTTGGAGGAAGAAGATGCCAAGAACCCGGGACCGGCCAGCGAATTGCTGATTGAAGAACATCTCATTGCCTGCGAAGCGATCGAATCGATGAAGCGAAGCCTGCTCGGACGACTTCTGTAACAAACCTCGGAACCCCAGAACGCCGCGAACGGATGCGCGGCGTTTTCTCGTTTGGTCGCCACATTCGCCACCGGTCGCATTCTGCTGGCTCACTACGCCCAACAATTCGACTTCGAAACCGACGCAACACGCGCAAACGTGGGGCACCGTTGGGCGTCCAAAGAAACATTCAAAAAGACTGT
>JANMHA010000184.1:0-6271 GCA_031374925.1 Pirellula sp.
CAATTCTTGGCGTCAGGAGAATCAGCATTGTGATCGAAAAAACAAGCAACCCCGAAAAAACGAACAACCAAGAGAAGCATTTTTTCGCGTTTGCCGAGGAATTGAGGCAAGCCGTCGGCGAGATCTTGCCCGGTACAGAAACTGAGCGAGAGATAGACATTCTTTGTCGGAAACTGACAAATAGCTACCACGAAGTTCGTGATCTCTCGGTCACCAAACGTGCCCCAATTGTTGTGGTTGCATCAAAATCAACACATCACGCCCGCTGGGTGATAGCCGCACTGCGAAAGCTATTGGGCCAACAAATAATTGGGGACCAATACGAAAATCCGATCCAAGGTCTCGATGGTTTTGGACTCGTTCGGCCCGATTGGTTTCCACGCCAAAGTCAATTTGAGGTGATAAGCCGCGAATCATGGAACGGAACGGAGCCGTGGTCGTGTTTGGTAATCGACCCGAGCAAAACCGATCGTGTGGACGCAGACATCGTACTCTACTTAGTCAATTTTGAGGATTTGCAAACGGACGCTGTGATTCGGACGATCATTCCTTTTGCTGGAATTCCAATCGTTCCGATCGTATTGGACATCAGTGAAAAAGGAGCTGAAGATGTTGAGGCGTTTGCCGGACGCTTAGAGGCGGCTTTGGAAATGAATTCTTGCCTTCCAAGACTTGAGTTTCCTGACTACCAAGACAAGCGAACAACAGCTTCGATTGCCGACGCAGAGCAACTTATTTGGAATCAATGTCAGAGATTAGTCAGTGTTAGCGAGGGTCAGCGACGACAAATTCAGATCGAACGCTGCGGGGCAATAGCACGAAGATTGGTTGCGGAATCCCGCAATATTCTTCGTCGAGGCGAGTTCGAGCAAGTTAATGAATCAATTCACGATTTGATGCATAAGGAGAAGCAAGTTCTTAAAACGCAGACCCTAAAATGGATTTCGGGAAGCTCAGATTTAAGGATTCCGATTCGAATCCGCTTGCGGCTGATTGCTTGTGAATTGACCCCATCATGGTGCTTTCCGTTTCGGTCGATACTAGGCGCCTTGGCGTTGACGACTGGCGTGTGGGATAGAGTGGCCATGGCAATGCTGGGCAGTCCGGTAGCTTTGGCGCTGGCGGCGTATCAAACTGGTGGTCAGCTTTGGAGAAGCCGCAACTCTCTCCAAAATTTGAACCAGAACGCTGGTGATCAATTTAGTCGAAACGTGATTAGTGACTTAATTGATCCACTGAGCGAGACGCGGCGAGCGATCACAAGTCGACTACCGGGAAGCCAAGCTCTCTCTAGAATTGAGCGAAATGAAATTCATGTTCGTGGGGCGGATGCATTGCTTCAGGACGTACGAGGAATACTTGACGAACGCTGCCGCAACAGCCTGCCCAACAAATTGGTCTTTGCTACCGCTACAGTGTGCACGGTTCTCTTTGCAGTAATCGCTTCAGGGCCGATCGTGGCTTTATACGCTGACTACGTTGGGCCGCTCGTTGATGTTTGGCTAGGGCGAGGTAAAGGGATAAAGTCATTTCCGCTGCCTGAGGTTGCTCGCATTTTCACGGGTTTCCTGCTAGGCGCGATACCTGGAATTGTTTGCGGAATGATCTTGCTCGCATTCCTGACGCGAAAAGCATGCATCGAGCGGTCGACTAACGATATTCAAGGTTCGATTCACGACCGAATCGACGCAATGATCAAGGACGATTCGCTGCGATTAGAAGGACTTGACGATTCATTTAGCCAAATCCGTTTTCTCAACGGGATCGTGGAGGGCAGAAACTAGTTTTTTCCTGACAGTTTTTCAATACTTCCGTTACTTATTATGCGTCCGTTAGCTGTTTGAGCGTTAGTAGCCCCGGGCGGGATGAGTTGTTGTTGCACTGCTCTCGCTGTTTGGAGGTTCCAAAGTTTAGAAGCACTATCAGAGGGATAAACTCGAATTGACTACCGCGAGGCAAGAAGTCGCGAACCCAACGGATGCCCGGACTACAAGGAAACGGACGTAATCAAAAACTGAAAATCCAATATTTGAAGAAGTACTCGAGGGTTCGATTTGCAATCACCTAGAAACAGGCTCAAAACAGTTCAGGGGACAAAATACCGGCGCTGGGTCCATAAAGTTTCGCGGCTATTCGACCATAAGATTTTCGCTAGACCTTCGTTGAACAGGTTGGCCTCAATTGGATCGCAATCGAATTCGCTGCCCTGTTGACTCTGCTGGCTATGGCTGACCGATCTGAGTTCCGGTTGTAAGGGATGTTCAAAAGAAGCTGATTCGGATCGGCCACCAACCGCCACTAGCCAATGCGTCAGCCATTGATGTTCAAACAAATACCCTGCCGGCATGAACTTTTGCGCAAGTTTGCACCAATTCAAAGCATCTTCTCCTCGCGTCAACGCAACGCGAGATCGGGCAGTATAAATCCAACTGACACCGGGATGATCGCGAAGATTAGTCGGCATGTCTTCGGCATATCGCACGGCTTCGTCGACGAGGCCGAAATCGTCGGACTCTGCTCCTAACAGAGCGAGACCGGCGTAAACATATGGAGCCGTGTTTTCACCTGGCTGTTGAGCGCTTGTGCGGTAGGCTAGCTTGGCCGCTGAAAAAGCGCCTAGTCGACTATAAGCGTGTGCTTGATAGCACATTACCCTACCACGATACCGATCACTTGCCGCTAGTAGGGCCATATCCAATGTATACGCCTCAATGGCAAGTCGCGGGTGGCCGGTCCTCAAGAGAATCTCGCCCCGAGCACCATGTGCTGCTGCGACGAGATCATCGTGTTCAAAACGGCGCGCTATGCAAGAGGAATTGGCGCACCACCGCGCAGCATCGGCGAAGAAGCCAAGGTCAGTACAAACCTTGCCCTTTCCAAGCATCGCAAAAGCCTGCACCCAAGGAACGTCGACGTCGGTTGCATTGTCGAAATTCTCAAATGCGTGTGTGTATTGCGATTGGTAGTAAAAGGACCATCCCCGAACCAAATCACCTAATGGGCCATGCGGCGGCTTAGTTTCGATCCGGCCCTGCTGCGATACAAATGCCTTTAGTCCTAACAGTTCTGGAGCCAGCCAGTCTAGCGACTCCGCGTGCCGTCCTACGGTCGAAAGTCTTAAACCCGTCAATGCCTTGAGTACGGTCATGTCGTCCATGAATCGACTCCGACATTTCCTAAGCCTTGGGCATGCGCCAACGTGCGTGCTTGTTCGATGACTCGCAATTCGGCTAGATGGTCCCAAAGATTGACCGGCTTGGCGACCGCGGAGCAGGCAAGCACGAAATCCACGATACGACCTCGCAACGCTAAGTCCCAACTATCGCCGCAGGAAAATTGCAGTTGTCCATCACAGGAAACTTCCTTTCGGTTGGCTTCCCAAGTGGTTTTGCCTACTGCAAATACACTTTCGAATTTCTGACCCGCGCGATCCACGACCAAACGTACCCAGGTATTTCCACACCTGCCGACGAGTGTTGCCGCTGTCTCCATTTGGCCTCCCATAGCTGGCTTGTCTCCGACCCACAGGTTGCAGGCAATCGTCACAAATGGCGAATCGAGCAGATAATGTACGAGATCGATTGCATGGTAACCAATATCGATGAGAGCCCCACCGCCGGCTAGATTTAGGCTATCTCTCCATTTTCCAGACGGTTGGCCGTTGGAAGTCACGTCAGACGCACTTCTGCCTAACGAGATTCGCACGATGAGTGTGTGCGGACGATCATCCTGTAACGCTTGCTTCAAGTACACATAGCTGGGATGAGATCGACGCTGTACACCAACGACTAGGGGAATCGGGCTCGCAGTGATTCTGTCTTGCAGCTCGAGCAGTTCTCCGAGCGAACAGGCAAGTGGTTTCTCGTGCAGTAATCCGAGGCTATGGTCTAAACAGATCGTACGAACTCTCTTATAAGCCGCATGCGGTAGTGCGAGTACAGCAGCTTCCGCCGTGACGATCGCCAGGAGATCACTGATGTTCGTTGCGGACGGGACATCATGCCAAGTCTTCAAAACGAGTGGATCGGCGTCGCAAACGCCTACCAGCTGCACAAGCGAGGGCAGTTCACTGATTGCCTTGTAAAGTTCGCCGCCGCGCCCGTCCCTATTCGCGCCGACCAAAACTACACGCAGTGGATCGCGCCGCAGCGGCAGTAGCCACTCTTCCTCAACGCCATCGTGATGATCGCCAAGTGCGGCATTGACGAATGCCCAACCACGCTTGGTAAGGAGATATCGCATTTCAGTCCATCGAGAGTACGTTCGAGTACGCAAAGCAATTGCCCCAGCATCGCGAGCCGCGTTTTCAATCACCGATAAAAGCTTGCTTCCCGCTCCTTGCCGCTGATACGCAGGCAGAACTCCGGCGTACCAAAGATGCCAACGGTTCTCCTCGTCCATTCTCACAATCGCTGTGCCTAGATACTTGTCAGCAAGCGTCGCTACAACCCATGTCCGAGTCTCTCGATCTGTCGGCGGTATAGGGTTGAACCCGAAATTTGCAATCAACGGCGCCAAAATTTCGGGTGAGTCGTAACTGCTAAGCTCGTATACTTTCATGATCGCAGCACATCCAGATTCGCCCACACTTTCTTAAATCCTTCGATCATCGACTCCAAGCCAAAATCATCCCTCGATCCGGTAAACGTCGGTAGACTTAGTAACCCTGCCGCGTACGAATTCGCATTTGGAAAGTCACGATGTCGATTGTCAAATTTTTTGAATCCGCTAATTGGAAACTGACTCGGGTCGAACAACGCCATCGAATGCAGCGGTGGCGAACCAGGAATGTCGACTTCAAGATTCTCCGCTCGCAACGCCTCAACGACTCGTTCGCGAGTGACAGCGAGCAGATTCCAGTCCACCCAAGGTTTGTATCCATACCAAGCGCCCATGCTCGTAACGTAGTCTCGAACAACCGGTGGTCGGACTCCGGGCAGTGCGGATAACCCGTAAGTTAACCGTTCCAACGATTCGAATCGTTGTACGATCCAGTTGTCGACATGGTGGATCAGTTGGTCGTGAATTAATGAGGCCGCAAGCGGATGGCAACGCAATTTCAATCCGTATCCACTGCGGGCTATCGGTTCGTATTCCGGGTTGATCACGCACGTTTGAGATCGCCGCAAATTGTGACCAAGCAGGACCACTCTATCATGTAACTCATCGTTATCCGTCACCAAAACGCCACCTTCACCACCTGAGATAAACTTATTTCCTTGCAGACTCGCACAAGCGATATCACCCCAACTACCGGTAGGCCGCCCTTCGTACTCAGCAAAATGTGCGTGACTAAAGTCCTCCATCCAGGCAATCCGTCGACTATCGCAGAGTTCACGCAATTTATGTTGCTCCACTGGATGTCCCCACATGGCGTTTGTAGCAACAACGCGAGTTCGAGGAGATATTGACGCTGCGACTGCATCCACATCAATATTGCCAGTGTCGCACTCTACATCGACCAATACGACCTTCGCACCGAGGTGCAGTGCTGGCGTCGCCGTTGCATGATAAGTCACAGTTGTACAAATCACTTCATCGCCAGGTTCAATTCCGAGTGCAAAGAAACCGCTATAGATCGCCATCGTTCCCGACGAACACATGATGGCATGTCTTCGACCAAGTCGGTGTTTGAACTCTTCTTCGCAAGCCGCAATCACACCGTCGCGTCCCTGGATCGAAAGCGATTTCCCAGTGTCGACGTAGTCCTTCAATATCTGTCCCATCCCAGGATAACGAGGCGGCCAACTCCACTGAGGAAGCGGTTGATTGAGGACGGGAGGTCCTCCGAATAGTGCCAGTTGATTCGCCATATCTAGATCTCTGCATCAATCCACTACGAACTGATTGGCAGCCCATGAAGTTTAAGTAAGAACGAAGTGAAGTAAGTAATCAAGCATAGTTGCAGCCAGGCAAAAGGGGATGTTCAACGGAGAATCATCCTATGCTGGTTATCTTCGTTTAAGTATTTTTGCATTCGAGTCGAATTGTAGGAGCACTCATCACTATTTCCAGCTTCTTTGGTAAATTCCAATGCAATTGCGTCAAATAGGGCGGAATGCAATTCGTCGCAACTTGGTTCCCAAGCGAAAGCAATCAACCACGCCAAAGGACAAAGACTCTTAGGAGAAGCAAAGTCACTTGTTTTGGCATGGTTACCATAGCTCAACCGCTTCAATGAGGCCGCGATCTTTCGATCGCGGAAATTCACCTATGCCGTCCTCAACGCAACAACAGCAACAGGCTTCAATGAGGCCGCGATCTTTCGATC